>JBARXT010000051.1:0-9920 GCA_049647485.1 Xanthobacteraceae bacterium | reverse complement strand
GCGTTGGCCTGCGCGCGCTCGCTGGCGGCAGCATTGGCGTCGCGGCCTTGCAGCAGGGTGTCGCGCTCGCTGCGTTTCTGCTGAAGGGCGGCGGAGGCGCTCGCGATATCCTGCAACACCTGCGCCTGACGAATCTGTTCGCGTTCGATCTCCGCAGGCAGCACATCGAGATCGAGACCCTCGCGCTCCGCGCGCAATGCCGTTTCGTCGAGCCCGTCGCCGGTCTCGTGCAGGTCACGCAACAATGTGGTGCGTTCGCTCTCTAGCTGTTGACGCATTGTGAGGCGGTCGAGCGCGGCGGTGAGCGCATCGGGATCGGCGCAATGCAAGGCTTTGCGGGCGTGGTCGAGCAGCAAGGCATTTGCCGCGCGCTTCGCCGTCAACGCCTGTCGCGTCGTGGCGCGTTGCGCGCTCGCTTCTTTCAGCCGTTTGCGTATGTCGTCGGCACGGCGGGTTGCATCGAGTTGGCGCCACAAATGCGTCAGCGTTTGCAACGTAGTATCCGCCTTGAGATGCGGCGCGGTCCGCGCGGCCACGTCGTGCACGTCGCGTTCGAACGCGGCGATGTCGGCTTCCATGGTCGACACGCTGCGGCTTTCGCGCTCGAAACTGGCTTTCGGCACCGCGATGCCTTGCCATACCGCCAAGGTTGCCTCGGCTTCGGCTGGCGTCGCCATCTCCGCAAGAGCGATGCCGGCCATCGCGCCGGGCCATGCCTGCATCAGGACGGCGAGCGTGTCGCGTGCTGCCGCGCGGGCGGCCTCCGCTTCACGCAAGTCGCGTTCGATGCGTTGCCGGCTCACCGCGCGCGTTCTGGCGTCGCCCCAAGCTGCGCGCAATTCGTCGAGCCGGGTCTTTGCCTCGCGATAAAGAATGTCGGCTGCCAGCGCCCGGTCCGGCGCGCGGCCGGCACTTTCGAGAAACGCGACCGTTGCGTTTTTACCGGCCTCGAGACTCGCGGTTAGCGCGGCGAGTTCGGCGCGCTGCGCGTCGAGCCTTCCGAGGCGTTGCAGGATGTCACCGACGCGGTCGCGCCAGCGCTGCATCTCGGCCGGGCTCCGCGGAGAGAGACCCGCCGTCGCCCAGGCCTGCGTCCAGCTTTGTTCGGTAGAGGCGCGCTGCGCCTGTGCATCGGCCAGAGCGGCCGCCAGCCGTTCGCGTTCGCTGAACTGTGTCGCCAGGCGCCGTTCGGCATCCGCGCGGCGGGTGGCGCGCTGGCTATCGCTGAGCAAGAGATCGGCGATGTTGTCGACGTCTTGCGACGATTGAACGACTTCAGCAAATCTCCGGTCGCGAACCGCGCGGTCGCCGTCGAGCGTTTCCCTTAATTTCGTGAAACGATCGTCGCGTCGGCGGCGTGCCTCGGTGAGATCGCCATGGCTGGGCATGGCGCCGAAGCCGGCGAGTTGCGCCAGTTCGGCCTTCGTCGCGGCGATGGCTTCATCGCATGCGGCAAGCGACGCCTCAAGTTGCCTTGCGTTATCGTTATGCTGCACGACATCCCGCGCAAACTGGCCGATCAGCGCATTGTCCGGCAGCGCCAGCGTGCGCAGGGTGTCCAGCGCGCCGGGGGTGGGATCGAGCGTAAGGGCGGCGGCTTTGAGCGCATCTGTCTCAAGCGTCAGCGCCGACGACTCGCGTCGCAACCGGTCCGCCTGCGAGGCGATGTCGCCCAGCGCCTCGAAACGTTGCCGCAACTGTTCGGGATCGACCATGGCGGGCGCGTCGATCTGTTCGGCGGCGAAATCGTCCAACTCGCGCCGCAACCGCGCGTGACGCGCCTCTGTGTCAGCGATCGCCTGTTCGGCCTGCTTGCGCCGCACGATCAGGTCGCGCGCCTGCGCCAGCGCCGCATCGGCAGGCAGCTTTTCCAGAAGCACGCCGTGGGACGGCAGCACCAGCCGTCGCGCGCTGTCGTCGAGCGCGGCCTGCGCTGCGTCGCGGGCCTGCCGGCGGCGGGGCAGATCGTCGAAATCCTTGCGGATTGCACCCATGCGGTCGCGCAGCGCCTCGATATCGGCGGCTTGCGCCAGCAATGTTTCGTCGATCGCCAGCGTTGCGATCTCTGTCGCGTCTGCCGCATCGACGGCATCGAGCGCCGCCACCTCGCGCGCGATATCGGCTTCAACCGACAGCGCCCCGCGCCATTCGGCAAGGGTTGTCGGTGCGACGTCAGGCAGATCGGCAAGCCCCGCGCGCTCTGTCACGATCTGGTCGAGACGCGTCAGTTTCGAGCGGACCCGCAAGGTGCGTTGCCAGCGCGCCAACACCTTGCCGCTTTCGCCGTGGGCCTTGTTCAGCGTTGCGAGTTGCGCCTCGGATTCGCGCAGCGATTCTTCGGATTGCTGCAATGCGTCGCGGGTGACGATGCTGTCGCGCAGAGTGCGGTCGGCGTCATCGCGCCGGTCGGCCGCGACGTAGAACGCCTTGCCGCCAGCGCGGCGGGGCGTGAACAACGCGTCGGCTTCGCCTTGCAGACGCTCCTTGAGTTGCGTCAGCGCGCTCAGGCCCGCCGAACTCGCTGACAGCGTTTCGGCAAGTCGCCCACCGGCTTTCAGCAGATCGTCGCCGCCGTGCCGCAGAGCTTCGGCGGTGAGGCCGAATTCGCGGTCGAAGGTATCGCGCGCAATGCCGCCGAGCCATGGCGCCAGCGTATCGTCCGGCAGGGCCTGATCGGCCGAGTCGAGCAGCGTGTTCTTGCTGCCCTTGCGGCGACGGATCGCGAGTTGCCGGCCGTCGGAATGTTGCAACAGCCCGCCGATGCGGAGCGTGTTGTTGTCGTGCATGAAGTTGTAGGTGGTGCGCGCGCCGAAGCCGAACAGCAGATCGCCGATGGCGGATAGCGCCGAGGTCTTGCCGGTCTCGTTGGCGCCGTGGATGATGTGGAGTGTGGCGTCGGGATCGAAGGTCAGCACGCGATCGGTGAAGACGCCGTAGCGCTCAAAGGCAAGCTGCGCAAGTTTCACGACAGTGCTCCGGTCAACAGTGCGCGGGCGTCGTCGCTCAGCGAGGCGAGCGTGTCGGCTTTGCGTAATTCGTCGCGCAGGTCTTTCGGCAGCTTGTCCTCGATCTCCTTGATCAGTCGTTCCATGGTCGCGGCGAAATCCGGATCGGCGGAGGCCTCGCGCAGCATGGCGTCGATATCGAGTGCTTCCGCATCCGGCGAAATCGCCGTTGCGCGGTGCGGTGCGGTGGTCTTGATCTTGAGTTGCTCGATCCAGCAATCGTCCGCGATGCGGAAGCCGCTGGCGCGCAGATCGTCCTGCAATGCCTCTCGGCGCGCAATCAGCCGATTGTGTAACGAGGTCGCGCCGCGCAACGTCACCCGTGCGGCCAGCGGGCGGGTCTCGGCTTCGAGATGCGCGGCGATCAGTGCCGCGCCGATGCGCGCGATGACTTCGACCTCGTCAACAAGGTCGCTAATGTCGATATCGAGATGCGCCCAGCGCGCACCGTCGAGCACCAGCGGAGTCACCTCGACGATGCGGCCGTCCTCGACGGTGACCCGCATCGCGCCTTTGGCGCCGGTCTCGCGCACGCTGCGGCCCTGAAGATTGCCGGGAAATACGATCCAGGGATCGCGGCTGACGATTTCTGCAGCATGGATATGGCCCAGCGCCCAGTAGTCGTAACCGAAGTTTTTCAGATCGTTCGCGGTACACGGCGCATAGCCCTCGTGGCCGCGCGTGCCGTCGAGCGAGGTGTGCAGCACGCCGATGTTGAGCCAGCCCTCGCGCCGCGGCGGATAGGTCTGGACGAAGTCGCCGGTCAACCGGTGTGGGAAGCTGCGGCCATGCAGCGCGACGCGCTGCGTCTCCAGTTCCAGCGTCGCGGCCTTGTTTGAGGGGAATACGTGTACCGTGTCGGGATAGGGGAGGTCGCGCGACATCACGCTTTCGGCGTCGTGATTGCCCTTGACGATGTAGACCGGAATTCCGGCGCGATGCAGTGCGCCGATGGCGCGGATAAAAAACAGTCCGGTGCCGACGTCCTTCCAGTCGCCGTCGAACACATCGCCGGCGATGATGAGGAACGCCGCCTCGCTGGTGATGGTTTCCGCCACCAGCGCCTCGACCGCGCGGCGGCCGGCGCGCGCGAACCGCTCGGCGACCGCCTTGTCCTTCAGGCCGAGGCCGGCGAGCGGGCTGTCGATGTGTAGGTCGGCGGCGTGAATGAAACTGAAGCGCATGGTATCCCGTTGTAGCCGATTATAGCGGCGCTGTAAGGTCGTTGTGCCCCTGCGGGATCAGGTTGCTTTCGCCGCGCGATGCCGTCACAAGTGCGCCATGAATTATCGCCACGCCTTTCATGCCGGCAATTTCGCCGATGTCATCAAACATCTCGTGCTGGTCCGCATCCTGACCTATCTGCACGAGAAGCCGGCGGCGTTCCGCGTCATCGACAGCCACGCCGGCGCCGGCCGTTACGATCTCACCGGCGAGGAGGCGACGCGCGGCGGCGAATGGCTCACCGGCATCGCCCGGGTGATGGCGGCGCGGTTTTCGCAAGAGGCGGGCGAACTGATCGCACCCTATCTCGATATCGTTCGTGCCTTCAATCCGCCGGGCAAGCTGGAAGCCTATCCCGGCTCGCCGTTGATCGCGCGCGCCTTGCTGCGGCCGCAGGACCGCTTGGTGGCGTGCGAAGTCGCCCCCGCGCCGCGCAAGCAGTTGATCGACGCGCTCCGCCGCGACGAGCAGGCGCGGGTGGTCGATCTCGACGGCTGGACCGCCCTCCCCGCTTTCGTGCCGCCGAACGAGCGGCGCGGGCTGGTGCTGATCGATCCGCCGTTCGAGCAGCCGGACGAATTCGACCGGCTGGCACAGGTGTTCGCGGAAACCTTCGCGAAGTGGCCGACCGGCATTTTTATGCTGTGGTATCCGGTGAAAAATCGCCGCGCCACCGATACGCTGGCGCGGCAGGTTGCGGCGGCGTCGGCTACGAAGGGCGCGGCCGACAAGTGCCTGCGGCTGGAGTTCAGCGTCGCGCCGGCCGCCGAAGGGCAGGGGCTGGTGTCGAGCGGGCTTCTGATCGTCAATCCGCCGTGGACGCTGGCGAGCGAGCTCCGGACCGTGCTGCCGGAATTGCAGAAGCCGCTCGGGCAGGGCGGCGCGGGACGTTTCCGGCTGGAAGTCGCCAAGCCGTAAGCGCAAAAAAATCCCGGCCGCATCGCAGCCGGGAGTCGAGAATTCGAAGTCTTTTTGCTTCGATCAGAAACGGTAGTTCAAGCCGACGCGCACCAGGCCCGCCGAATAGGCATTGGGCATGCCGGTAATGCCGAAGCGGCTGCTCGACAGATCGACATAGAGGTATTCGACCTTGGCGCTGATGTTCTGGGTCAGGCCGAATTCGGCGCCGACGCCGACGGTCCAGCCGGCCGAGGTGTGGCTTTCGCGCTGGGTCGCCGTTTCGCCGCTGAGCGTGCCGAAGGCGAGGCCGCCGGTGCCGTAGATCAGGATGTTGTTCATGGCGTAGCCGATGCGGCCGCGCACGGTGCCGAACCACGGGTTCTCGAACTTCCACCCGGCGAAGCGGTTTTCCGCGCCGTTGAGCTGCAGGTCGCCCTCAAGGCCAATCACCAGCGGGCCGGATTGCACGTTATAGCCGATCTGAACGCCGCCCATGAATCCCGACGGGCGGGTCGGGTTGTTGGATACTGAGCCCCAGTTGTAGCCGAGGTTGCCGCCGAGATAAGGGCCGGCCCAGCTATAGCTGTTCAGCGGTTGATTGACCGTATAGGGGCCGCGCGCGCCATAGGACCAGTCCGCCGCCTGCGCCGGCACTGCGAGGGCAAACGCGGTGACCACGGCTGCGGTGGTGGCCAACGTTGTCCTGATCATCATACGCTCCTCGATACTCTCGCCGCAGCCGTCCGGTCCGCATCGGCGGCGCCATAGCGGCGGCCGGGGATGCAGCTCGTTACGGTTACGGAACTCGCAACAAATTCGCTAAGATTTATCGAGACTCTCGCGTTAATCGGTCCTTAACGCGCCCCGCGCCGGGCCGATCGTCGTTAACGGAGCGTTACCGGGCGAAGCATTCAGTCGGCTGGCGACTTGTGGCCGCAGCGCTTAATTTGGACCCATGGCGACCGATTCCACGAACACTCCGAAATTCCGCGAAGGCGACCCTCAACCGGGAACCGCCCCGGACGACGCCCCGGTCGCGCCCGGCCTCGACCCGGCCACGCAGGACATCGATCCCGCGAGTGCCGGCGGCAACGGCGAGGATGACGAGGAACAACTCCCGGAATCCATCGATGAGGGCTCCGAGGCGGTGGCGGAGGGGCCGTTCGCGGTGGGGCGGGCGGCGATCGAGCGCGCGGTGCGCCTCGCGCCGACCTCGCCCGGCGTTTACCGGATGCTGAACGCGGGCAACGACGTGCTCTATGTCGGCAAGGCAAAGAACGTCCGCAAGCGCCTCGCGTCTTATGCGCGGCCCACCGGCCATGTCGCCCGCATCGCGCGCATGATCACCGCGACGGTGATGGTGGAGATTGTCTCAACCGCCACCGAGACCGAGGCGCTGCTGCTGGAGGCCAACCTCATCAAGCAGTTGCGGCCGCGTTTCAACGTGCTGCTGCGCGACGACAAGTCGTTCCCGTATATCCTGATCACCGGCGATCACTGGGCGCCGCAGATGCTCAAGCATCGCGGCGCACAGTCGCGGTCGGGGCGTTACTTCGGCCCGTTCGCCTCGGTCGGCGCGGTCAACCGCACCATCACCGCCTTGCAGCGGGCGTTTCTGGTGCGCTCCTGCACCGATTCATTTTTCGAAAGCCGGACGCGGCCGTGTCTGTTGTATCAAATCCGCCGCTGTGCCGCGCCGTGCACTAGCGAGATCGATTTCCCCGGCTATACCGCGCTGGTCCGTGAGGCGACGGACTTTCTCTCCGGCCGCTCGCGTGCGGTGAAGGAAGATCTCGCGCGCGAGATGGAGAAGGCGTCGGACGATCTCGCCTTCGAACGCGCGGCGATCTATCGCGATCGTCTCGCGGCGCTGTCCGCGATCCAGTCGACGCAGGGCATCAATCCGCGCACCGTCGAGGAAGCCGACGTATTCGCCGTGCATCAGGGAGGCGGCTATTTCTGCATCGAGGTGTTCTTCTTCCGCACCGGGCAGAACTGGGGTAACCGCGCCTATTTCCCGCGCGCGGAGAAGTCCTTCACCTGCGAGGAGGTGCTGGGTTCGTTCCTCGCGCAGTTCTACGACGACAAGCCGCCGCCGAAACTGGTGCTACTGTCGCACACCATCGAGGAGCGCGAGTTGCTGGCCAGCGCGCTTGCCGTCAAGGCCGGCTTCAAGGTCGAAGTGACGACGCCGCAGCGCGGCGAGAAGAAAGACCTCGTCGCCCATGCGCTGACCAACGCGCGCGAGGCGCTCGGCCGCAAACTGGCCGACACCGCGACGCAGGCACGGCTGTTGCAGGGGCTCGCGACCATCCTCGCGCTGCCGAAGGTGCCGAACCGCGTCGAGGTTTATGACAACAGCCACATTCAGGGCACCAATGCGGTCGGCGCCATGATCGTTGCCGGGTCGGACGGCTTGCTGAAGAACCAGTACCGCAAGTTCAACATCCGCTCCGAAGGCCTGACGCCGGGCGACGACTACGCCATGATGCGCGAGGTGCTGGAGCGTCGCTTCAAGCGGCTGCTCATGCAGGGGCCGGACCCGGAAAGGCCAGCGGAGGCCAGCGACGACACGCCGCAGCAGTGGCCCGATCTCGTCATCATCGACGGCGGACGCGGCCAGCTCAACGCCGCGCAGGCCGTGTTCGACGAACTAGGGCTCGCCCACGTCTCGTTGATGGCGGTGGCGAAGGGGCCGGATCGCGACGCTGGCCGTGAGACCCTGTTCATGACGGGCCGCGAACCGCTGAAACTGGAACCGCGCGACCCGGTTCTGTATTTCATCCAGCGGCTGCGCGACGAGGCGCACCGGTTCGTGATCGGCTCGCACCGCAAATTGCGCAAGAAGGACATCCGCGAGGCCGGGTTGCAGGAAATCGCCGGCATCGGCCCCTCGCGCAAGCGGGCGCTGCTACATCACTTCGGCACGCTGAAGGAAATCGAACGGGCGTCGCTGGCCGACCTCGGCAAGGTGCCGGGGATCAGCGCCGAAAGCGCCCGCCGGATTTTCGAGTTTTTCCACGCACAACCGGGCTGACGTTATGACCGGAGCGCGAAATTGACATTGGGATAGTTGACCTTCGCGCAACGGCGGTATTGGTAGAACGGATGGACACAACGACCACCAGAGGCTCCGCGCGGAACGGGTTGTCACTCCCGAATATCCTGACCTGCGCCCGGATCGCGGCGATCCCGGTCGTGGTCGGCTGCGTTTACGCCCAATCCATCCTGGAGGGGCCGCTGTGGCTGCGCTGGGTCGCGCTGGCGGTGTTCATCGCCGCCGCCATCACCGATTTCCTTGACGGCTACTACGCGCGAATCTGGGATCAGCAGTCGGCGCTGGGCCGGATGCTCGACCCGATCGCCGACAAGCTGCTGGTGGCCTCCTGCCTTCTGATGCTGGCGGCGGACGGCATCATCCACGGCTGGACCTTGTGGGCCGCCATCGTCATCCTGTGCCGCGAAATCCTGGTGTCGGGCCTGCGCGAATATCTCGCGGCGTTGCGGGTCAGCGTGCCGGTGACCAAGCTCGCCAAGTGGAAGACCACCGCCCAACTGGTGGCCATCGGCTTCCTGCTGGCCGGCGAGGCAGGTGATCGGATATTTCCGTTCGTCACCCAGCTCGGATTGTTGCTGCTCTGGCTGTCGGCGATCTTCACGATCTACACCGGCTGGGACTATTTCCGCGCCGGCATCCATCACCTCATCGAGGCCGATTCATGAAGGTGGTCTATTTTGCATGGGTGCGCGAACGCATCGGCAAGGCGGAAGAAACCGTCGAGCCGCCGGCCGACGTGCGCACCGTTGGCGATCTGATCGGCTGGCTGGCCGGGCGCGGTGAGACCTATGCCCATGCCTTCGAGACGCCGCGCGTGATCCGCGCCGCGATCGACCATGCCCACGTGCCGCCGGAGACCGCCATCGCCGGCGCGCGCGAGATCGCGTTCTTCCCGCCGATGACCGGCGGCTAACCTCGGCCGTTATGATCGCGTGACATGACCGTTCCCGTCACCATCCGCCTGCAAGAGGCCGACTTCGACACCGCGCGCGAGGTCGCGGCGATGACCGCCGGCCGCACCGATGTCGGCGCGGTGGTGTCGTTCAGCGGCGTCTGTCGCGGCGGCGCCGACGGCGACGCCATCGACGCGCTGACGCTCGAACATTATCCTGGCATGGCGGAAGCCGAGATCGGTCGCCATGTCGAGGAGGCGCTGGTGCGCTGGCCGCTACTCGGCGTCACCGTCATCCATCGCCATGGCCGCATCGAACCGGGCGAGAACATCGTGCTGGTGGTCACTGCGTCGTCGCATCGGCAGGCGGCGTTCGAGGCGGCGGAGTTTCTGATGGACTATCTGAAAACGCGCGCGCCGTTCTGGAAGCGCGAGGAGAGTGCTGCGGGCACGAATTGGGTCGATGCCGCCGGCCATGACGACGAAGCCGCCGCGCGCTGGACCAAATCCTGATGGCGAAGAAAACACTCTCCAAACCAACACGCTCCAAAGACATACATGCCACGGCGAAAAAAGCCGCGCCGGCCCGCGTGGCAAAGGCGGCGAAAATCGCCCGGCCCGCGCGCGGTGAATTGCTGACCTTGCTGGATTTCGTGCGTTACGCGGTGAGCCGCTTCATCGAGGCCGATGTGGCGTTCGCGCACGGCACCACCGATCCGGTGGCGGATGCGGCGTTCCTCGTCTGCGAGGCGTTGCATCTGCATCCCGATCAGCTTGAGATGTTCGCGACGGCGCGCGTCACCGCCACCGAGAGCGCGAAGCTGCTCGACCTGATCGAGGC
>JBARXT010000050.1:0-12895 GCA_049647485.1 Xanthobacteraceae bacterium | reverse complement strand
CGGGGCGCGCGCCGGCTGAAAGCCCACAGGCCGAGATTCCAGCCAACGCAGACGACAAGCCCGAGGATCAGGCCCACGGCCGATCCGAGATACAACGCGCCGAGATGAAGCGTCGTCAGCCCGAGGCCGAACCCGACCAGCCCCCACAGACCGTTGGCCAGCACCGCCGCCGTCGGGCGGCCACCGATGCGTGGATGCAAAATCAGCATCAAGCTCGAGGAGACGATCGGGAATACCGCGAGAATGCCGGTAATCGCTGGCCCGACACGATTCGATAGCCCCACGACAATTGCAACCAACAATGCCACCAGCAGCGCGCGGAGTGGAATGTCGTACCAGCGCCGGCGGATCGGCGGCATCACCACCTTGCGATAGCGTTGCGCCAGCGGCAGGCAGACCGCGCAGACCAGCACATTGATGGCGAGTGCACCGGCGAGCGACCAGGTCGTCGCGTGCGCCAGCGACGCCAGCGCCAGCCACGCCAATATCGCCGTGCCGAAGCTGGCCAGAGCGCCGTGCCGCTGCGCCATCATCGCGTAGACCATGCCGAACGCGATGATGACGGCATTGATCGGCAGCGCCGCAAGCGCGCTCGCCGCAATGAAAGCGGCATCATGATCGAGCGCGAGAAAGACATAGACCGGGCCGGTGTAAACCGGCAGCGTCGCCACCAGCGCGCCGATCACCGGTCCCGTGCGTTCGGTGACAACGGAAGCCGTCACCACGAAGACGGCGGTCACCGCCATGCGCAGCAACAGCGTCAGGGCAAAAGCGAGATCGGGGGAGATCGACATAGACGCGTCATGCCCGGCTTTGCGCCGGGCAGCTACATCCTAAATTGCATCGATGGGATGCACGAAGCCGGCGGACGACCGCGCCGATCAGACGCGATGCATCTCAACCGACATTTTCGGTCCATTCTTGATGGTCTGGTAGACCACGCAATAACGCTCGGTGATCTTCAGGAGCAGATCGAGCTTGTCCTGCGGTGCGTCGGTATCGACATCGAAGCGCATCCGGATTTCAGCGAAGCCGACCGGCGCTTCCTTGTCGACACCGAGCGTGCCGCGAAAATCGAGATCGCCTTCGGCAGAGACGCGTCCTTCCTTCAACGGCACCTCGAGCGCGGTGGCGACCGACTTCAAGGTGACGCCGGCACAGGCCACCAGCGCTTCCAGCAGCATGTCGCCCGAACACAATTCCAGCCCCGAACCGCCGGTCGCCGGATGCAGACCGGCCACCGCCAGTGCGCGCCCGGTCTCGACCTTGCAGGTGAGGCCGTCGCTGCCGACCGCTCCCTTGGCCTTCAGCGTGATCATTCCGGTCTTCGGATCGTTCTTCAGTCGCTCCTTGATGGGCGCCTGCATTGCGCGAAGTTGAGCCGCGTCCATGATTGGTCCTCTCCTGAAATGTCGATCGCTTGCCGCGATCCTATAACGAATTGATGCCCGCTGAATACCGCGTCACGCGCCCGCGTTACCCGGCGGAGGCATCACCACCACATCGCCTCGCCGGTGAGGGATGGCTCCGGACGATCCGGCACGGCGCGGTCCAGCGACTGGTCGAGGGATGTCAGCACCCGCCGCTTCAGGTCCTCGAACAGCGCCGAAGCCCGGTCGCGCGGCCGCGACAGGAACACCGGGATTTCCTCGAACAGCCGCCCCGGACGCGGCCGCATCACCACGATGCGGTCGGCCAACACCACAGCCTCGTCGACGTCATGCGTGACCAGGATCAGCGTCGGACGCGAATCCGCCCAGAGATCGAGCAGATGGTCCTGCAGGTCGCGGCGGGTGAAGGCATCGAGCGCGGAGAACGGCTCGTCGAGCAGCAGCACTTCGGGTCGCGGCACCAGCGCGCGTGCGATCGCAACGCGCTGCGCTTGCCCGCCGGAGAGTTCGCGTGGCCAGACACTGGCCTTGTCGGCGAGACCGACGCGGCTCAACGCTTGCGTCACGCGCGCGGTGCGTTCCTGTTTCGACAGGCCCTCGATCCCGAAGGCGACGTTATCGGCGACGCTCAGCCACGGCAGCAGGCGCGGCTCCTGAAAGATGATGCCGATCTTCGAATGCGGCGCGGTGATGATGTCACCGTCGAGCGTGATGGTACCGCGGCTGGCACGGTCGAGCCCGGCGATGGCGCGCAGCAAAGTGGATTTGCCGCATCCCGAGCCGCCGATCACCGCGACGATCTCGCCGGGCTCGATCGTGGCTGAGAACCGCTCGAGCGCGTTGACGCCGTTGGGATAGGTCTTGCCGACCTGATCGAGCAGCAGCATCACGCCTCTCCCGCGTTCTGGCCGTAGGCATCCTGCCAGCGCAGCAGCGGCGCGGACGCGATCTCGATCAGCCAGTCGGTGGTCTTGCCGATCACCGCGAAGGCGACGATAGCGGCGACGATCTGCGCCGGCTTGCCGAGTTGCTGGCCGTCCATCAAGAGATAGCCGAGCCCTTCGGAGGCGCCGAGCAGTTCGGCCGCCACCACGAACATCCAGCCGAGGCCAAGGCCCGAGCGCAGCGACACGATGTAGCTCGGCAGTACCGCGGGCAGCAGGATACGGCGCACCAGCGCCGGCCCCGAGAGGCGAAATGCGCGGCCGACCTCGACGATCTTGCGGTCGACGCTGAGGATCGCGCCCATCACGCCGAGATAGACCGGGAAGAACACGCCGACCGCGATCAACGCCACCTTCGACGCCTCGAAGATGCCGAACCACAGAATGAACAGCGGCACCCACGCAATTGACGGAATCGCGCGCAACGCCTGCAAGGTCGGATCGAGTACGCTGCGCGACAGATTGGAATAGCCGGCGATGGCACCGACCAGCGTGCCGCTCACCACGCCGACCGCGAAACCGGCGGCGACGCGTAACACCGTCGCCTGGGTGTGGGTCCAGAGTTCGCCGGTACGCGCCAACTCCCAGAGCGTCGCGAAGATCACCGACGGCGGCGGCACCAGCCGCCCGTCCGACCAGCCGAGATGGACCGCGATTTCCCATGCCGCGCCGAGCCCGACGGGCAGCGCGAGGCCGAGCAGAAGGGACCGCAAATGACGCGAGCGGCGGCGCTGCTGCGACGGCAGATCGGTTGGGGGAGCTTGAGCCAGGGTCATTTCAACGGCTGTCATTTCAACAGTAGTCATGGCATGCCCGATAGTGAAATGGAACCGGACGCGCGCGGCAAACCCGCACGCGTCCGTCGATCTTTCATCAGGATTCCGCGCGCTGGCGCGGGATCAGTTCGTCAGCGGCACGCTGTCATCGATCAGCGCATCCAGCGTCGCCTTGACGTCGACATTGGCGGCGATCACGCCCGCCTGCTGCAAGGCGAGGCCGGCCGCAAGGATCGACGCACGCTGCGGCTCGCCGATCTTCGAATGCGTGATGTCGGTGCGTTCCTTGAGTTGCTTGTCGACCACGACATCGGGCAGCTTGGTGACGGAGATGAAGGTCTTCTTCATCTCGTCGTAGTTGGCGAGCGAGAACTTGCGCGCCTCCTCGTAGACTTTCAGCACCCGCTGCACCAGATCGGGATGATCCTTCAAAAACTGCTCGCGGACGTTGAGGATGCCCTAGGTGTTGGCGTCCTTGTTACGATAGAACAGCCGCGCGCCGTCCTCGACTTCGGCCGCCGCCATCATCGGATCGAGGCCGGCCCAGGCCTGCACGTCGCCGCGCTTCAGCGCGGTAGCGCCGTCGGGATGCTGCAGCAGCACCGGCTTGATGTCCTTCTCGGACAGGCCAACGCTTTGCAGCGCGCGAACGAGGAAGATGTGCGGATCGGTGCCGCGCGTCACCGCGACGCGCTGGCCCTTGAGGTCCTCGATCTTCTGGATCGTCGAATCCTTCGCGGTAACCAGCGCGGTCCACTCCGGCTGCGAATAGACGTAGATCGACTTGATCGGGTTGCCGTTGATCCTGGCCACCAGCGCGGCCGAGCCCGCGGTCGAGCCGAAATCGATCGACCCGGCATTGAGGAATTCCAGCGCCTTATTGGAGCCGGCCGACTGCACCCAGCGAATCTTGATGCCGTCCTTCTCGAATTCCTTCTCGAGCAGGCCCTTGTCCTTCATCACCATCGAGACGGGATTGTAGGTCGCCCAGTCGACGCGGATTTCCTTCACCGGATCGGCCGCCAGCGCGGCGGCGGGAACGAGCAGCGAAACCGCCAAAACCGCGGTCAGGCCGCGTCGCGAAATCTTGAACATGATCCTCTTTCTCCATTGCCGGGCGGCAAATCAGGTAATGTCCTGGGTGAACGCGCGCCCGTCCCCTTGCCTATATAAAGTCCATGTATTCCAGCCACTTGTACGGTAAGATGATCGAGAAAATCCGCCCAAAGAGCAGTTAGGTGCGAGAATGAACCTCCTGCGAAGCTCCCGAAAACGAGAATGTTTCGTCGGCCAACCGTGGTCTAATGAATCGATGACAGTCCCCGCACCGTTCGATATCCGGATATGATGGATCACGCCGCGACGCAGCTGCCCGTTCCCGATACCGTCTTCGATACCGCACGGATCACCGCCGAGGTCGATGCGCTGGCCAACCGGCACGCCGGAAACAACGACGCCTTCCGCTCCGCGCTGTCGCATCTGCTCAAGGCCGAACTGGTCGACGCGCGCGAGGCCGCGCAAGCCGCGCTGCTGAAAGACCGCCACGGCCGCCATTGCGCCGAGCGGTTGTGCTTCGTGCAGGACGAGATCATCCGCATCCTGTTCGACGCCGCCACGCACTATCTCTACCGCTCGCCGATTCCGTCGGGCGCCGAACGCATGGCGGTGGTCGCCACCGGCGGCTACGGGCGCGGCCTGATGGCGCCGGAATCCGACATCGATCTGTTGTTCATCCTGCCCTACAAGCAGACCGCGTGGGGTGAGCAGGTCGCGGAGGCGATCCTCTATTGCCTGTGGGACATGGGACTCAAGGTCGGCCACGCCACGCGCTCGGTCGACGAATCGATCCGTCAGGCGCGCGGCGACATGACCATCCGCACAGCGATCCTCGAAACACGATACCTCACCGGCGACCGCGGGCTGTACGACGAACTGATCGAGCGCTTCGACAAGGACGTGGTGCAAGGCACGGCATCGGAGTTCGTCACCGCCAAGCTCGCGGAGCGCGAGGAACGCCACCGCCGCGCCGGACAGTCGCGCTATCTGGTGGAGCCCAACGTCAAGGACGGCAAGGGCGGCCTGCGCGATCTGCATACGCTGTTCTGGATCGCCAAATACGTCTACCGCGTGCGCCGAACCGACGAACTGCTGGAACGCGGCGTGTTCGACGCGCACGAATATCGTGTGTTTCGCCGATGCGCCGACTTCCTCTGGTCGGTTCGCTGCAACATGCACTTCCTGACCGGACGTCCGGAGGAGCGGCTGTCGTTCGACCTGCAGCGCGAGATCGCCCAGCGGCTCGGCTATACTTCGCATCCCGGCATGCAGGACGTCGAGCGCTTCATGAAGCACTACTTCCTGTTGGCGAAGGACGTCGGCGATCTCACCGCGATCCTGTGCGCCAAACTGGAAGACCAGCAGGCCAAACCGGCACCGGTACTGAGCCGGGTGATGGCGCGGCTGCGCCCCAGCACCAAGCGCCGGCGCGTGCCGGAAAGCGACGACTTCATCATCGACAATAACCGGATCAGCCTCGCGACGCCGGACGTGTTCCGTCGCGATCCGGTCAACCTGATCCGCATCTTCCGCCTCGCGCAGAAGAACAACCTCGCCTTTCATCCCGACGCGATGCGCGCGGCGACGCGATCGCTACGGCTGATCAACACGCAAGTCCGCGAAGACCCCGAAGCCAACCGGCTGTTCATTGAAATCCTGACCTCGGACGATGCCGAGGTCGTGCTGCGGCGGATGAACGAGACCGGCGTGCTCGGCCATTTCATCCGCGCCTTCGGCAAGATCGTCGCGATGATGCAATTCAACATGTATCATCACTACACGGTCGACGAGCATCTGTTGCGCTGCGTCGGCTTCCTTCAGGACATCGAGCGCGGCGGCAACGAGGAGTTCGCGCTCGCCTCCGACCTGATGCGCAAGATCCGTCCCGAGCACCGCACCGTTATCTACGTCACGGTGCTGCTGCACGACATCGCCAAGGGGCGGCCGGAGGATCACTCGATCGCCGGCGCCAAGGTGGCGCGGCGGCTATGCCCACGGCTCGGCCTCAACGCCGCCGACACCGCGCTGGTGGCGTGGCTGATCGAAGAACATCTGACGATGTCGGGCGTCGCGCAATCGCGGGACCTGTCAGACCGCAAGACAATCGAGAACTTCGCCGCCGTGGTGCAGTCGGTCGAGCACATGAAGCTGCTCACCATCCTCACCACCGCAGACATCCGCGGCGTCGGGCCCGGCGTGTGGAACGGCTGGAAGGCGCAACTGTTGCGCACGCTGTACTACGAAACCGAACCGGTGCTGACCGGTGGCTTCTCCGAGGTCAATCGCAGCCAGCGCATCGAAGCGGCGCAGGCCGAATTCCGCGCGGCATTCAGGGAATGGCCGGAAGCGGAATTGAATTCCTACATCGCCCGGCATTATCCGGCGTACTGGCTCAAGGTCGATCTGCCGCGCAAGATTCGCCACGCCCGCTTCCTGCACTCCGCCGAGCAAGGCGGCCACAAGCTGGCGATCAATGTCGGCTTCGACGAGGCACGCGGCGTTACCGAACTGACCATCCTCGCGCCTGACCATCCGTGGCTGCTGTCGATCATCGCCGGCGCCTGCGCCTCGGCCGGCGCCAACATCGTCGACGCGCAGATCTACACCACCACCGATGGGCTCGCGCTCGACACCATCGCCATCTCCCGCGAATACGATCGCGACGAGGACGAAGGGCGGCGCGCCACCCGCATCGGCGACATGATCGAGCAGGTGCTGGAAGGCAAGCTGAGACTGCCCGAGGTTGTCGCGCATCGCGTCGCCAGCCGCACCAAGCCGCGTCCCTTCGTGGTCGAACCCGAAGTGACCATCAACAACCAGTGGTCGGACCGTCACACCGTGATCGAGGTGTCCGGCCTCGACCGGCCGGGCCTGTTGTATCAACTGACGACGGCGATCTCGAAACTCAACCTGAACATCGCCTCGGCCCACGTCTCGACCTTCGGCGAGCGCGCCCGCGATGTGTTTTATGTCACCGACCTGCTGGGTGCGCAGATCACCGCGCCGACACGGCAGGCGGCGATCAAACGCGCGCTGGTGCATCTGTTGACCAACGACACCGTGGTGGCACCGCCTGCGGCGTGAAACGCCGCACGGGTTACGCGGTGACTGTGACACCCTCATGCGCAAGCAGCCAGCGCTTGCGTTCCAGACCGCCGCCGTAACCGGTCAGCGCGCCGGTCGAGCCGATGACGCGATGACATGGCACCACGACGCTGATCGGATTGGCACCGTTGGCGTGGCCCACTGCACGCACCGCCTTCGGCCGATCGATGCGAACGGCGAGCGCGCCGTAGCTGGTGGTCGTGCCCGGCGCGATCTTGCGCAGCTCCGACCACACCTCGCGCTGGAACGGCGTACCGCCGAACCGGCAGCGAATGGCGCGCAGGCCGCCAAGATGTCCGGCGAAGTAATCCTTGAGGGCCGTCCTGACCGTCGCCGGCGCTTTCCCTTCAACGAGTTCGGACCGGCCATACTGCTGGCGCATCAGTTCGGCCATGCGATGCTCGTAGTCCGCCCAGTCCAGTGCGCACAATCGACCATCGTCGTCGGTCACCAGCAGCGCGATGCCGATCGGCGTCTTGAAGCGATCCAGGAAAAAACGTTCGGTCGATTTTGCGGGCATCTGCGTATCCGGAACGATGCGTGCTAAGGTCGGAGAGACGTTGGTCTCGGCTTTGATCTGGGCTTGGGGAAATGGCATGACGATCCTCGCGAATGGTCTGGTGGCGCTTGTCGCCTCGCTGCACATCTATTTTCTGATCCTCGAAATGTTTCTCTGGACCAAGCCGATCGGCCTCAAGACCTTCGGCAACTCGCTGGAGAAGGCTCGGGATTCAGCAGTCCTCGCCGCCAATCAGGGCCTCTACAACGGCTTCCTCGCTATCGGCCTTTTATGGGGATTGGTCCACCCGGTTTCCGCCTTCGGATTTCAGATCAAGGTGTTCTTCCTGCTGTGCGTGATAGCCGCCGGCATTTATGGCGCCATCAGCGTCAGCCGCCGTGTCCTCTTTGTCCAGGCCGCGCCGGCGGCACTGGCCCTGATCCTGCTCTGCCTCGCCTGAGATCACGGCCGATAACTTATCCGGACGGCCCGCACGTTTCCCTTTGCATTGGCCAATTGCTTCATTCAGTATCGCCGGAACGACGGCTTGAGGCGTGGCCGAACTGACCGTCGATCGACGCAAGACCGTGTCACACAAAGGGAAGAAACGACGATGAGGGATCGAGTTCTCAGTCTGACTGCCGCGTCCGCAATTGCCATCGCGTTGTCAGCGTCTCCGACCTACGCCCAAAAAAAATACGACCCCGGCGCCTCCGATACCGAGATCAAGATCGGCCAGACCGTGCCGTTCAGTGGCCCCGCTTCGGCTTACGCGACGATCGGCAAAACCCAGGCCGCTTATTTCAAGATGATCAACGATCAGGGCGGCGTTAACGGCCGCAAGCTCAACCTGATCCAGTATGACGACGCCTACAGCCCGCCGAAGACGGTCGAGCAGGTCCGCAAGCTGGTGGAAAGCGACGAAGTGCTGCTGACCTTCCAGCTGGTCGGCACCCCGCCGAATGCGGCCGTGCAGAAATACCTGAATCAGAAGAAGGTCCCGCAATTGTTCGCGGCGACCGGCGCGTCGCGCTTCACCGATCCGAAGAATTATCCCTGGACGATGGGCTTCAACCCGAACTACCAGTCCGAAGGCCGCATCTACGGCAAGTATATCCTGAGCAACTATCCCAACGCCAAGATCGGCATCCTGTTTCAGAACGACGACCTCGGCCGCGACTACGTGACCGGCCTCAAGGCCGCACTTGGCGACAAGGCCAAGACCATGATCGTCGCCGAGACGTCCTACGAACTGACGGATCCCACGATCGACTCCCAGATCGTCAAGATCAAGTCGGCGGGCGCCGACCTGCTCTACGATGCATCGACGCCGAAGTTCGCCGCGCAGGCGATCAAGAAGGTCGCCGACCTTGGCTGGAAGCCGGTGCATATTCTCGACATCAACGCCACGTCGGTCGGCGCGGTGATGAAGCCGGCGGGCCTGGAAAATTCCAAGGGCGTCATCAGCACCAACTACGGCAAGGACCCGCTCGATCCGGCCTGGAAGGACGACCCCGGAATGAAGAAGTATTTCGAATTCATGGCGAAGTACTATCCGGAAGGCGACAAGGATTCGAGCTTCAACACCTACGGCTACTCTACCGCGCAGCTTCTGGTGCACGTGCTGAAGGAATGCGGCGATAACCTGACCCGCGACAACGTGATGAAGCAGGCCACCAGCCTGAAGAACGTCTCGCTCGATCTGTCGCTGCCGGGCATCGTCGGCTCGACCTCGCCAACCGACTACCGCGTCAACAAGCAGTTGCAGATGATGAAGTTCGACGGCGAACGCTGGCAGTTGTTCGGCCCGATCATCGTCGACGACGCCCAGCACTGATCGCACGCCAACTGCAATCCGTGACAAAGGGCCGGCGCAACGCATCGACGTTGCGCCGACCTCTTTCTTTCGAGGCCATTTCGATCGCGCCCAACGCCTGCCCGGTAGGGTTAAGGCTTGCTGAAAGCCTTGTTTTACAGGCACTTCCACCCGCATCGGCGCAGCAGCATTAACCTTCATTTAACGCGCTTTTAAACCCCGCAGGTTACGTTCCGGCAAGCATGGGGCGGGTGCGTTTGCGTATGGCGTTGCGACGGAAGAAAAGCAGTCAGCGAAAGGAGCCGCAGTTCGGGCTGGGCGCCTCGCTGGCGAGCCTGCGTCTGAACATCGCCGACCGCATCAGCATCGCCGGTGACGACAAACCGAAATCGAAGAAACCTGCGCAACGCGAGAGCGGCAAGAACGGCGGCGGCAATAACCGCGCACGCAAGCCGCGCAAACGCGGTGCGCGCGGCAGCCTGCGTCGCAAGTTCTATCGCGCGACCTATTGGACCGCGGTGCTGGGACTCTGGGGCGTCATCGCCGCTGTCGGCGTGGTGATCTGGGTCGGCGCGCATCTGCCGCCGATCCAATCGCTGGAGATTCCCAAGCGTCCGCCGACGATCCAGATCGTCGGGCTCGACGGCAGCGTACTGGCGACGCGCGGCGAAATGGGCGGCGCCAGCGTCGCGCTGAAAGAACTGCCCGCCTATCTGCCGAAGGCATTCATCGCCATCGAGGACCGCCGCTTCTACAGCCATTACGGTATCGATCCGCTCGGCATCGCGCGTGCGGCGGTCGCCAATCTCATGCATCGCGGCGTGTCGCAGGGCGGTTCGACGCTAACGCAACAACTCGCGAAGAACCTGTTCCTCACTCAGGAACGCACCCTGCAACGCAAGCTGCAGGAGGCCGAACTGGCGCTGTGGCTGGAGCACAATCACACCAAGGCGGAAATTCTCGAGCTTTATCTCAACCGGGTCTATTTCGGCTCCGGCGCCTATGGCGTCGACGCCGCCGCGCAGAAGTATTTCGGCAAGTCGGCACGCAAGGTGACGCTGGCGGAAGCGGCGATGCTGGCGGGCCTCGTCAAGTCGCCGTCGCGGCTGGCGCCGAACCGCAATCCCGAAGGCGCTTCGATGCGCGCGCAGATCGTGCTCGGCGCGATGGCCGACGCCGGCTTCATCACCGAACAGCAGGCCAAGGCGGCCATCGCCCACCCGTCCTACGCGGTGAAGCCGCCGGGTGCCGGCACCATCAACTATGTCGCCGACTGGATCGGCGAGGTGCTGGACGACCTGATCGGCCAGATCGATCAGAACATCGTGGTCGAAACCTCGATCGATCCGAAGCTGCAAAGCGTCGCGGAAGCCGCGGTGATCGACGAACTCGCCGCCAAGAGCGTCAAGTTCAACGTCACGCAAGGCGCGCTGGTGGCGATGACGCCGACCGGCGAGGTGCGTGCCATGGTCGGTGGCCGCAACTATGCCGACAGCCAGTTCAACCGCGCCGTCACCGCCAGGCGCCAGCCCGGCTCGGCGTTCAAGCCGTTCGTCTATCTCACCGCGATTGAATCCGGCCTCACGCCGGAGACGATCCGGCAGGATGCGCCGATCGACGTCAAGGGCTGGCGGCCGGAGAACTACACCCACGAATATTTCGGCGCGGTGACGCTGACGCAGGCGCTGGCGATGTCGCTCAACACCGTGGCGGTGCGGCTCGGTCTTGAGGTCGGGCCCAAGAGCGTGGTGCGCACCGCGCACCGGCTCGGCATCGCCTCGAAACTCGACGCCAATGCCTCGATCGCGCTCGGCACCTCCGGCGTCTCGCTGCTGGAACTGACCGGCGCCTACGCGCCGTTCGCCAACGGCGGACGCGGTATCTCTCCGCACGTCGTCAACCGCATTCGCGCCGAGAACGGCAAGGTGCTGTATCGCCGCCCGTCCGATCCGCGCGATCAGGTGATCGAGCCGCGCAATGTGGCGATGATGAACACCATGATGCGCGAAACGCTGGTCAGCGGCACCGCGCGCAAGGCCGATATTCCGGGCTGGACCGCCGCCGGCAAGACCGGCACCAGCCAGGATTTCCGCGACGCCTGGTTCATCGGCTACACCGCCAAGCTGGTCACCGGCGTCTGGCTCGGCAACGACGACAATTCGCCCACCCGGAAAGCCACCGGCGGCGGCCTGCCGGTCGAGGTCTGGACCCGTTTCATGCGCGTCGCCCATCAGGGCGTACCGGTCGCAGCGTTGCCCGGCGCACAGTCGAACGGATTGTTTCCGAGTTTCGCGCCGGCCCAGCAGGCCAGCATGATCCCGGCCGGCGCATCGAACGGCAATACGGTCAGCGGCGGCGCGATGAGCAATGGCGCGGCAATGCCGCAGCGCGCTCCGGCGCAGCCTTATCCCGCCCCGCCCCCGCCGCTTCCGGTCAATTCCGGCAGCGCGCCGCGTCCGGCGCAGAGTTCGGTGAGGCCGGAAGCCGCGAGCGGACTGGATGGCTGGCTGACGGAGCGGTTGTTCGGCGGCCGGCGCTGACGCGCCCGACTATTCTAGTTACGGCGCTCAGTCCGTGATGCCGTAGCGATGCAGATCGTTGCCGTGAACGTCGAGCCAGGTCTTGGCCTGTTCGACCTTCGGACAGATCCGCGCCACCACCTTCCAGAAGCGCGGCGAGTGATTCATCTCGACCAGGTGCGCGACCTCGTGCGCGGCGAGATAATCGAGCACGAAGGACGGCGCGAGGATCAGTCGCCATGAGAACGACAGCGATCCCGCCGACGTGCAGGAGCCCCAGCGGCTCGACTGGTCGCGGATCGACAGCCGCTTCACCTTGACGCCCAGTTCGGCGGCATAGTGGTCGCAGGCCTTCTGAAGATCGCGCCGCGCCTCGCGCTTGAGAAAGTCATGGACGCGCCGGTCAATATACTCGACACCGCCGGCCACGCACAGAATCCGCTCGCCGCTGTCGCGCGTCTCCGTCCACACCGTGCCGCGACTGCCGGCACGATGCACGATGCGATG
The DNA here is from genome assembly GCA_049647485.1 of Xanthobacteraceae bacterium. Taxonomy (GTDB): domain Bacteria; phylum Pseudomonadota; class Alphaproteobacteria; order Rhizobiales; family Xanthobacteraceae; genus 62-47. The sequence continues at coordinate 282 of JBARXT010000050.1, read as the reverse complement.
CGCGACGCCACGTAGCGGCACGACAACGCCGGACTGGAACGGCGCGGCCTTCGGCAGACGCCCGAGACGCGCGGCGATCCAGCCGCCATGCCGCTGCGCGAAGTCCTTCGCGTCGGCAATGGTGCCGCGCGGCGGCATGGTGAGGATGGCTTCGCGGTCGCTTGGATGAATCCGCAAGGTGTAACGACGCGCCCGACGATGTCGCCTCAGCCGGATCAAGAAAATCTGCGATCCGAATTTGATGGCGATGGTCGATGGTTCATAGGGACGGCGATAAAGAAG
>JBARXT010000049.1:0-14372 GCA_049647485.1 Xanthobacteraceae bacterium | reverse complement strand
GCCTGCTGGCCCGCGATCAGCCAGCCGCGGGTCGGGCGGCCGGCGCTCGCGCGCACGCGCAGGACGGCCAGCGGCCGGTCGCTCCCATAAGACGTTGAAAGATATTGTCTTTTCATTCAGGTAGATCTCCGCACCGCCCGCGCCGGCGCCGACTTTAGAAATATGTCACGAGAAAACGAGATTGATTGCCAATTGGTAACTGGTTCCTAGCCCGGATCGACCCTATCTGTGATCCGTGATGTCATGCGCGTCGCGAGCGCGCTCCCGTTCGAAGGACCGCCAACGATGGCCAATGCCCGTAAAATCCTGATTGTGGACGACGACAACGATTTGCGCGACGCGCTGGTCGAGCAATTGTCGCTGCACGAGGAATTCGAGGCGTCCGCGGTGGAGACCGGCGCCAAGGGCGCGTCCGCCGCGAAAACGCATTCGCCCGATCTGGTGCTGATGGATGTCGGGCTGCCGGATACCGATGGCCGCGAAGTGGTGCGCTCGCTCCGCAAGGGCGGCTTCAAGGCGCCGATCATCATGCTGACCGGCCACGATACCGATTCCGATACCATCCTCGGCCTTGAATCCGGCGCCAACGACTACGTGGTGAAGCCGTTCCGATTTGCCGTGCTGCTGGCCCGCATTCGCGCGCAGTTGCGCCAGCACGAAGCCAGCGAGGATGCGGTGTTTTCGGTCGGGCCGTACAGTTTCCGCCCCGGCTCCAAGATGCTGACCAACGGCAACGGCAAGAAGGTGCGGCTGACCGAGAAGGAAACCGCGATCCTGCGCTTCCTCTATCGCGCCGGACAGGCGCCGGTGTCGCGCGACACGCTGTTGCAGGAAGTCTGGGGCTACAACTCCGGTGTCACCACGCACACGCTGGAAACCCACATCTACCGCCTGCGGCAGAAGATCGAGCAGGATGCGGCGAGCCCGGAAATCCTGGTGACGGAAGCCGGTGGCTACAAGCTGGTGCCGTGATACGTTGGGTGCAACGATTCGTTAATATCTGGATCCGCGCGCCCCGCTGACCATGTCCATTGAAGACGATGTTGCCCTGCTTGACCGCGTCCCGACGTTTCATTTGTTGGGTAACGCGGCGATCCGCGTTCTGGCGATCGGTTCGGAGCAGCAGGAATTCGCCAGCGGCTCGGTGCTGTTTCGCGCGGGCGATGCATCGGATTGCGGCTATGTCGTTCAGCGCGGTTCATTCCGGCTGAATTTCCCCGGCAGCGGCAAGGACGACGGCAAGGGCGACATCCTGGCCGGCCCCGGTGCGCTGATCGGCGAACTGGCGCTGATCGTGCCGATGGAGCGCCCCGCCACCGCCACCGCGCGGGAATATGCCTCGGTCATTCGCATCACCCGCACCCTGTTCCAGAGGGTGCTCGACAGCGAACCGGATGGCGCGCGGCGGCTGCGTGACGAATTCGCGTTGCGCACCAGCCAGGCCGCCAGCGACCTCGTGCTGGTCGGCGGCCGGCTGTCGACCTGACGCGTCGTCCTGCCCGGCCTTTCAGCCAAGAGACCGGTCTTTGCCCATAAGCTCATCGACTATAATCGGCTGCTGAAAATTTGAGCAGCGGCGGCTAGGCATTGTGCGCTGCCGCGCCGTCGTCGCCCGGTCATTCGCCCGTCTCAACAAAAATTCCTGCATTTTCAATTGATTACCCCGTTCGATCGGGCTGGCACGGCTCTTGATTAAGAGGCGGTGACGGAACGCGCGGCGATTGCCCAGCCGCGCGGGGCCGGCCGACCGACGGCATGGGGCTGGTCGGCGCCGGAGCAATGCGGGGAAAGACCGAATGAAAATCGTCATGGCGATCATCAAGCCATTCAAACTCGACGAGGTGCGGGATGCCCTGACCTCGCTCGGCATCCACGGACTGACGGTGACCGAGGTGCGCGGTTACGGCCGGCAGAAGGGCCACACCGAAATCTATCGCGGCGCCGAATACGCGGTGAGCTTCCTGCCCAAGGTCAAGATCGAGGTGGCGATCCCGAGCGATCAGGTCGAGCGGGCTATCGGCGCCATCGTCGGCGCCGCCAAGACCGGCCAGATCGGCGACGGCAAGATCTTCGTCCTGTCGCTCGAGCACGCGGTGCGCATCCGCACCGGCGAAGCCGATGCCGATGCGCTCTGAGTCCCCCGCCCGCATTCATTTTCTTTCAGGAGTAAAATTCATGACGTTCGCTTATCCCGTTCGTGCGGGACTCATCGGTACCGCCATCGGCCTCGCCGCAACCGCCGGATTCGCCGATCTCGCGCTGGCGCAGGCCACGGCCGCCGCGCCCGCCGTCGCCGACAAGGGCGACACCGCCTGGATGCTGACCTCGACACTGTTGGTGCTGCTGATGATCGTGCCGGGTCTCGCGCTGTTCTACGGCGGCCTGGTGCGCTCGAAGAACATGCTCTCGGTGCTCACGCAGGTGCTGGCGGTGGCATGTCTGTCGATGCTGATGTGGGTGGCGATCGGCTACAGCCTCGCCTTCACCGAAGGCTCGCCCTTCATCGGCGGATTTGCCAAGTCGTTCCTCAGCGGCGTCGCCAAGGACACCGTCAACAGCGGCGGCACGATTCCCGAATACGTGTTCTTCGCCTTCCAGATGACGTTCGCATCGATCACGCCGGCGCTGGCGCTCGGTGCCTTCGCGGAGCGCACCAAGTTCTCCGCGACGCTGCTGTTCGCGCTGCTGTGGGGCATCCTCGTCTATTATCCGATCGCGCACATGGTCTGGCAGAGCGACGGTTACCTGATGAAGCTCGGCGCGCTCGACTTCGCCGGCGGCACCGTGGTGCATATCAATGCCGGCATCGCGGGCCTCGTCGGCGCGCTGATTGTCGGCAAGCGGGTCGGCTTCGGCAAGGATCTGATGGCGCCGCACTCGCTGACCCTGACGTTCACCGGCGGCGCGCTGCTGTGGATCGGCTGGTTCGGCTTTAACGCCGGCTCGGCGCTGGCCGCCAACGATGTCGCGGCGCTGGCGCTGGTCAACACGCTGCTCGCCACCGCCGCAGCCGCGCTGTCGTGGATGTTCGTGGAGTGGGCTGCCAAGGGCAAGGCGTCGCTGCTCGGCACCATCTCCGGCGTCATTGCCGGTCTGGTCGCGATCACGCCGGCGGCGGGTCTGGTCGGTCCGATCGGCGGCATCGTGCTCGGCCTCGTTGGCGGCGCGGTGTCGTTCTTCTTCTGCACCACGGTGAAGAACGCCTTCGGCTACGACGACACCGCCGATGTGTTCGGCGTGCACGGCGTCGCAGGCATCGTCGGCTCGATCGGCACCGGCGTGTTTGTCAGCGCTTCGCTCGGCGGCGTCGGCGTCGAGAACTACGACATGGCCACGCAGGTCTGGAATCAGATCGTCGCGGTGATCATCGCCATCGTCTGGTGCGGCGTGATCTCGGCGCTGATCTTCAAGGTGCTCGATCTCACCATCGGCCTGCGGCCCGCAACCGATGCCGAGCGCGAAGGCCTCGACATCACCGACCACGGCGAGCGCGCTTACAACATGTGAACCGATAGCGGCGCGAGGAAGCGCGCGCCGTCACCGGGCGGGATTTTCCTCCTCCCAAGTTGGCCCGGCCGCGAAAGGCTTCGGTGAAAACCGGAGCCTTTCGTTTGCAGTGACGCGTTTCTTGCGCGCCGCTCCGTGGCCCACATTCGGAATCGGGTGGCTTGTTTGGAACTCACGCGATAGCCGACAGAGATGACCATATCGACGCTATAAAGCGTGGTAGGTTTGCCGGGGACCAATTTGCATTTTTTGCAAATTGCCCTCCTCGGGCAGTTCGCCTTCGGTAATTATGTTGCTGACATGACGGGAAATGACGGAACGTCTCGACTGAATAAGTCAGCCATCTGTTTCTGCGTCATCCAGAGGGTATCTTCTTGATATATAACATCAATCTTTATGCCGCGATCGGTCCCGTAAATTAGGAGGACATCCTCTGTTACCGCTTCGTCGCCATGTCCGATAATCGGAGTTCTCGCGCTGGTGGACTTGGTGGCGCCGCCGATGCGCAGGATTTCTTGGGTCGCTCGGGCCGCGTCTTTATCGGATTTTCTATCAGTCCCCCATATCGGAAGTTGCAGGATATCGCGGTATATCGTTCTGCAAACGTTCCGGTGCTTCCAATGTGGATTTGTCCCCAACGGCCGATGGTTAATCGCGTCTTAACCTCGGCATCCCTATGTTAGGCATCCGTTTCTGCCCGGCCCAGGGATGCGGAACAATGATGCGGCCGGGTTCCGTGAAAGTGCTGGCATTTCAAGATGGTTATCCCCGCGACATCCGCTGCGGCACAGTCGGCTTCCGGCCCTGTCGGCGGCCAACGCTCGCCATTCGCGCGGCTGGCCGAGCTGCTGGCGCCGCATGAGCCGGGAAAGCCACTGATCGCGATGTCGCTGGGCGAGCCGCAGCACCCGATTCCGCCCTTTGTCGGATCGATTTTGGCCCAGCACATCAATGACTTCGGTCGCTATCCCATCGCCAAGGGGATTCTACCGTTCCGCGCGGCGGCGGCAAGCTGGCTGGATCGCCGCTATCGTCTCGCGCACCCGGTCGATCCGGACACTGAGGTGCTGGTGCTCAACGGCAGCCGCGAAGGACTGTTCTTCGCCGCCGTCACCGCCGCGCGTTTCGTCGGGCCCCGGCAGGGCGTGCCCGCGATCCTGCTGCCGAATCCGTTCTATCCGGCCTATGCCGCCGGCAGCCAGGCGGCGGGCTGCGAGCCGATTTTCCTGCCGACCACCCGTGCCAACGGCTTTCTGCCCGATCTCGACGCGCTCGACCCGGCGACGCTGGCCCGCACCGTCGCGATCTACATCGCTTCGCCCGCCAATCCGCAGGGATCGGTGGCCTCGCGCGCTTATTGCGATCGGCTGGTGGCGCTGGCGCGGCAGTATGGCTTCATGATTTTGGCCGACGAGTGTTACTCGGAAATCTACACCCGCGAGGCGCCCGGCAGCATGCTGGAGGCGGCGGGACCGGACTTCGCCAATGTCGCGGTGTTCCAGTCGTTGTCGAAGCGCTCGAATCTTCCGGGAATGCGTGTCGGCTTCGTTGCCGGCGACCCGAAATTCCTCGCGGCGTTTCACGAGTTGCGCAACGTTGCCGCGCCGCAGGTGCCGGTGCCGCTGCAGCATGTCGCGGCGGCTGCCTATAACGACGAGGCGCATGTCGAGGAAAACCGAAGGCTTTATCGGATCAAGTTCGATCTCGCCGATCAGATCCTCGGCAATCGCTACGGCTACAGCCGCCCGGCCGGCGGCTTCTGCCTGTGGCTCGATGTCTCCGCTTACGGCGGCGACGAGGCGGCGACGGTGAAGCTTTTCAAGGACGGCGGCGTGCGGGTGATTCCGGGCAGTTATCTCGCCCGCCCGCAGGCCGACGGCTTGAATCCCGGCGCGGGCTACATTCGGGTGGCTATGGTGCAGGACAGCGAGACGGCCGCCGAGGCCTTGCATCGGCTGGTCGCGGTTTTGGATTAAACGCGGGGGCGCATGAGGATGGCGGCGACCGAACGTGTCATTCCCCTGGTCGGGCATTTGCCGGCCTCGGTTCGCGACATGCTGCTGCGGCAGTTGCGCGCTTTGACGGGACTTGGCCTGATCGCGCTGGCGGCGGCGGCGACCGCGGCGCTGATCACCTGGTCGGTGCAGGATCCCTCGCTCAGCCACGCCACCTCGCGGCCGATCCGCAACATCATGGGTTATCCCGGCGCGATCGGCGCCGATCTGCTGATGCAGATTCTCGGTCTCGGCGCCATCATGCTGCTGCTGCCAATGGCGGTGTGGGGCTGGCGCATGCTGACGCGGCGGCCGTTCGATCGCGAAGCGCTGCGGTTCGCCTGCTGGGTGCTGTGCACGGTGTTCGCCGCCGGCTTCGCAAGCTGCTGGCCGCACAACGCCGCGTGGCCGCTGCCGACCGGGCTCGGCGGCGTGGTCGGCGACGGTCTGGTGCGCGCCCCGGCGCTGGTGCTGGGGCCGTTCGGGTTTGTCTATTCACTGCTGTTCGGCGCGGTCTATCTCGCCGCCTGCATTGCCGCCTTCGTGTTCGCGGCGGGTTTCGGCGCGCGCGAACCCGAAGAAGCCACGCTGTTCGACGAGGATGACGAGACGCCGCTTTCCGCCGCCGACGAGGATGAAAACGATCGCCGCGCCGCGATGCTGGGCTTCATCGTTCATGCGCTGATGAGCGCCAAGGCGCGGCTCGGCCGCCTGATGGTCATGGCCTATCGCTCGCTGGTGGCGAGCGGTTCGGCCACGCCCGCCGCGCGCTTCGAACGGCATGAACCGACGCTCGATGGCAAAGGCCGTCGGGCCAGTCCCTCGATCGCACCGCATGACGCCGCCGACGAAGCCTATGAGGACGACGAGGAAGAAGACTACGAGGAAGAGGACGAGGAGGAGGAAGACGAAGCGCCCGCGGCCCGCGCGCCGCGCAAGAAGGCCGCGCCGCGCGCGCCCGCGCGCAAGGCCAGTGCTTTCGAACTGCCCTCCGTCAACGTACTGGCCGCGCCGAAGGCATCGGATCGCGTCTCGCTCAGCAAGACCGAACTCGACAACAATTCGCGGTCGCTGGAAGGCGTGTTGCAGGATTTCGGCGTGCGCGGCGAGATCGTCAAGGCAAGCCCCGGCCCGGTGGTCACGCTGTACGAACTCGAGCCCGCGCCCGGCATCAAGTCGTCGCGCGTCATCGGCCTCTCCGACGACATCGCGCGCTCGATGAGCGCTCTGTCGGCGCGCGTCGCGGTGGTGCCCGGCCGCAACGCCATCGGCATCGAACTGCCCAACGTCAAGCGCGAGAAGGTGTATCTGCGCGAGATTCTCACTGCGAAGGAATCCGACGAATCCACCGCCAAACTGCCGCTGTGCCTCGGCAAGAACATCGGCGGCGAATCCATCATCATCGATCTGGCGCGCACGCCGCACATGCTGATCGCCGGCACCACCGGCTCCGGCAAGTCTGTCGCGATCAACACCATGATCCTGTCGCTGGTCTACCGGCTGCGGCCGGACCAGTGCCGCCTGATCATGGTCGATCCGAAGATGCTCGAACTCTCGGTCTATGACGGCATTCCGCATCTGCTGACGCCGGTGGTGACCGATCCGAAGAAGGCCGTGGTCGCGCTGAAGTGGGCCGTGCGCGAGATGGAAGAGCGCTACAAGAAGATGGCCAAGCTTGGCGTGCGCAACATCGACGGCTTCAACGCGCGGCTCGCGGAAGCGCGCGCCAAGGGCGAGGAGCTGACGCGCACGGTGCATACCGGCTTCGACAAGGAGACCGGCAAGGCGATCTACGAGGAAGAAAAACTCGAGCTCGACGCGCTGCCCTACATCGTCATCATCGTCGACGAGATGGCCGACCTGATGATGGTGGCGGGCAAGGACATCGAAGGCGCGGTGCAGCGTCTGGCGCAGATGGCGCGCGCCGCCGGCCTCCACGTCATCCTCGCCACGCAGCGCCCGTCGGTGGACGTCATCACCGGCACCATCAAGGCCAACTTCCCGACGCGTATTTCCTTCCAGGTCACGTCAAAAATCGACTCGCGCACCATCCTTGGCGAGATGGGCGCCGAGCAACTGCTGGGCCAGGGCGACATGCTCTACATGGCCGGCGGCGGCCGCGTTTCCCGCGTCCACGGTCCGTTCGTGTCGGACGAGGAAGTCGAGAAGGTGGTGCGCCACCTCAAGACGCAGGGCCAGCCGGAATATCTCGAAGCGGTTACCGCGGAAGAACCGGCCGAGGGCGAGGACGGCGCGGTGTTCGATTCCACCGGCATGGGTGGCGACGGCGGCGGCGACCTGTTCTCGCAGGCGGTGGCCATCGTCAAGCGCGACCGCAAGGCGTCCACCAGCTACATCCAGCGCCGCCTGCAGATCGGCTACAACCGTGCCGCCTCGCTGATGGAGCGCATGGAACTGGAAGGCATCGTCGGCCAGCCCAATCACGCCGGCAAACGTGAAATTCTCATCGATCAGGAAGAGGAAAGTCCGTTCTAACGCCCCGAAAGCTTCTCAAGTCGAGCGTGATCTTGTCGGAAAACCGGTATCCACTTTTCGGATCACGCTCCAGAGTCGCGAAATCGCCACAGCCTTGCTTTAGCGCCAGCCTCAAACAGCCCCATCAGGACGAGACATTGCACAGACATCCGAAAAGGCTCACCCAAGGCACTTTGAAAGGCGCTTCTGAAGGCGTTTTGAAGGGCGTTGTTCATGGCGAGTCCACCAGGGCGCGTGCCGGGGGCGCGATCGTCGCGACTGCGTTGTCGGCGTTGCTGGCGTTTCCCGCGTTCGCCGAGGAGATTCCGTTGCCGAAGCCGGCGCCGACCGTGCGCGACGGCAGTGTCGTGGTGGCGCAGGCGGGCAAACCACCGGCCGCCGGCAAGCCCGCGCCCACAGCGATCACGCCGCCCAATCCGATCATTCCCGATCCGCGCAAGCGCGCGGCTGGCGGACTGTTCACCAGCTTCGATGCGAAGCAGCGCGCCGAGGCCGCCAAGGTCAGCGCCTATCTGTCGTCGCTGCAAACGTTGGTCGGGCAGTTCGTGCAGGTCGGGCCGGACGGCAGCCGCACGACCGGCGATTTCTACATGCAGAAGCCGGGCAAGATCCGCTTCGAATACGACGCACCGAGCAACATCTCGATCGTCGCCGACGGCCAGTCGGTGGTGGTGCGCGACCGCAAGCTGGCGACGCAGGATGCCTATCCGCTGTCGCAGACGCCGCTGCGCTTTCTGCTGGCCGATCGCATCGACCTGATGCGCGATACCAAGGTGGTCGGCGTTTCCGCCGACGACCTCTACATCAGCATCACGCTGGAAGAACAGAACCCGCTGGTCGGCACCAGCCGGCTGATGCTGATGTTCGGCGTCAAGGACAACCTGCTCAAGCAGTGGACCATCACCGATCCGCAGGGCTACGACACCACCGTCGCGGTCTATAATCTCGACGCGACCAAGCGGCCGGATCCGTCGATGTTCAAGATCGACTACACCAACTACTCCACGCCGCATCAGTAGCGCGCGTCCGGTCGACGCCGGGCACGCAATGAGATAAAAGGCTGTCACCCTGAGGTGCGCGCCGCATGCGGCGAGCCTCGAAGGGCGACGGCCTTTCAACATTCATCGTGTCATCTTTCGAGGCGCGCAAGCGCGCACCTCAGGATGACGGGCATCTTTCCATTTCATGCAATTCAAGCTCACCACCTGGAACATCAATTCGGTGCGGCTGCGCATCGAGCTGGTCGCCAAGTTCATCAAGGCGACGCGGCCGGACGTGCTGTGTTTGCAGGAAACCAAGTGCCCCGACGACGCCTTTCCGCTGAAGCGCTTCAAGCGGCTCGGCTACGAGCACGTCGCGCTGAACGGGCAGAAGGGTTATCACGGCGTCGCCATCGTCTCGAAACTGCCGTTCGATTCGACCGATGTTCGCACCTTCTGCGACAAGCTGGATTCGCGGCATATCTCGGTCTCGATCGGCGCCAAGGCCAATCTCACCGCGCCGCTCGTGCTGCATAACTTCTACGTGCCGGCGGGCGGCGACATTCCCGATGTGGCGCTCAATCCGAAGTTCGATCACAAGCTGAAATTCCTCGACGAGATGCGCGACTGCGCGCCGCTGCATCCCGCGGGGGACGCGCGGCATATTCTGGTGGGCGATCTCAACGTCGCGCCGCACGAGCACGACGTCTGGTCGCACAAGCAGTTGCTCAAGATCGTGTCGCACACGCCGGTGGAAACAGGGAAGCTGCTCGACGTACTCAGCCACGGCGGCTGGGTCGACGTCGCGCGCGAGCGGATTCCTCTCTCCGAGAAGGTCTATACGTGGTGGAGCTATCGTGCCGCCGACTGGGCCGCCGCCGATCGCGGTCGCCGGCTCGATCACATCTGGGTCTCGGAAGCGTTGCGCGAGAGCGTGCGCGATTTCAGCATCCTGCGCGCGGCGCGCGGCTGGGAGCGGCCGTCCGACCACGTCCCGGTGTCGGCGGTGTTCGAGCTGTAACGGCTGTGGGCAAAGCCGTCACCCTGAGGTGGCGGAGCGAAGCGACGCCCTCGAATGGCGACGGCGCGCGTGGCGCATCCTTCGAGGCTCGGGCTGCACCCTCGCACCAGGATGACGCGCCGCCTCCGCTGGCGAGAAACTGCCGGCACGGTATTATCGTCAGACAACTTGTCGTGAACGTCAGTGTAGGCTGCGCCGACTACCATTCATGCGGCGGTCCCGTCGCGGTTTCTCTCCGTGCGCCCGTTTTTCGAGCCGAGGAGCCTTCCTCGCTCGCAACCCCTGAGGAGACAGCATGTCGGATCGCGTCTGGTTCTATGCCGATGGCGGCAAACAGCTCGGACCTTATTCGGAAAGCCAGTTTCGCGACTTCATCGCCGACGGGACCGTGTCGGAGGTCACCTATGTCTGGACCAGCGGCATGGAGAACTGGCAGCGCGCGCAGGATGTTCCCGGCCTGCTGAATCGGGCGCGGCCGCCGGGGCCGCCGAATCTGGCTGGAGCGAGTTTTGGCGGAACGAGCGTTGGCGGGGCGGCGGCGTCAACCGCGAGCGGGGTTTCCGATCGATCGCTGTGGATCGATTTCGGCATCTGGGATTTCACCTGGCGCAGCATCGTGCTGGCGATCTGCTCGGTCGTTATCATCCCGTTGCCGTGGGTTCTGGTCTGGTACCTGAAATGGCTCGTGCCCCACGTTCAGGTGCGGGGTCGGCCGAATCTCAGTTTCGAAGGGACGGCAATGACGATCGTGCCGTGGTTCTTCGGCGCTGTCGTGGTGATGATCGCTCTCGCCATGACCGGAAGCGAGTTGATCGGCAACCTGTCGATCATCGTCCAGTTGGTGCTTCACTGGCTATTCCTGAAATGGATGATCGCGAATCTCGCCGCCGGCGGGCAACCGCTCGGGCTCAGCTTCTCCGGCTCGGTTTGGGCCTTTCTCGGCTGGGCCGTGCTGGGGATCGTGTCCGTGATCACCATCATCGGCTGGGCATGGGTCTGGACCGCGTCGATGCGATGGCTCTGCGACAACATTCAGGGCACGCGCCGCGCGGTGATCTTCAACGGCAGCGGGCTGGACTTTCTCTGGCGCGTGATCGTGGCGGCGATCGCCGCTTCCTTCATCATCCCGATTCCGTGGGTGTATCGCTGGATGATGCGCTGGATTGCCTCGCAGACCGAACTCGCGGACCGCGATGCCCGCGCGATAAGCGGCTGATCGAGGTTTTGCGTTATTGTAGCCCCAAGCACCACCGTGATTCCGGGATGCGCGACGGGCTCGCTCGCCAAGGGCTCGCGCCCCGGAATAACAGAGTTGGAGCAACTCAATCCAACTCGAAAATGCTCTATTGCAGAGCCTCGCCGTGCTGGGTGATGTCGAGGCCTTGCAGTTCGTGGTCGCGCGGCACCCGCAGCGGCACGAAGCCGCCGACGATCTTGAGCAGCACGAAGGTGACGGCGATGGTCCACAGCAAGGTCACCGCGACGCCGTAGAATTGAATCAAAAGCTGCCTCGGGTTGCCTTCCAGGAGGCCCGACGCGCCGCCGATCGATTGCACCGCGAACACGCCCGCGAGCAGCGTGCCGATCAGGCCACCGACGCCGTGGACGCCGAACACGTCGAGCGAATCGTCGTAGTGGAAGCGATGCTTGAGGGCGGTACAAGCCCAGTAGCAGACGCCGCCTGCGATCACGCCGATGACGAGGCCGTGCCACGGCGCGACGAAACCGGACGCCGGCGTGATGGTGCCGAGCCCCGCCACCGCGCCGGAGATCATGCCGAGCACCGAAGGCTTGCGCCGCGTCAGCCACTCGATGGCGCCCCAGGTCAATGCGCCGGCGCAGGCGGCCAGATGCGTCGCGGTGATGGCGAACACGGCGCGCGAATTGGCGCCGAGTGCCGAGCCGCCGTTGAAGCCGAACCAGCCGACCCACAACAGGCCGGTGCCGATCACCGCCAGCGACAGGTCGAACGGCGCGAGGTTGTCCTGGCCGTAGCCGTGGCGGTTGCCGATCACCATGGCGGCGACGAGACCGCCGACACCGGCGCTGAGATGCACCACGGTGCCGCCGGCGAAATCCAGCACGCCGGCATTGCCGAGGAAACCGCCGCCCCACACCCAATGCGCCAGCGGGACGTAGACGAACATGAACCAGCCGATCGAGAACAGCAGGTAGGCGGAGAACTTCATGCGGTCGGCCACCGCGCCCGCTACCAGCGCCACGGTGATGACGGCGAAGGTCATCTGGTAGAGCATGAACAGCACTTCCGGAATGTTCGTCGCCGCCGGGTTGACGCTGTCGAGCGTCATGCCCATCAGGAACACGCGATCGAGCGTGCCGAGAAACTTGCCGCTGCCGCCGAAGGTCAGCGAGTAGCCGAACGCCACCCACAACACCGAAATCATCGCCACCGCGGCGAGGCTTTGCGCCATCGTCGCCAGCACGTTCTTCTTGCGGACCATGCCGGAGTAGAACAGCGCGAGGCCGGGGATCGTCATCAACAGCACGAAGGCAGTGGCGACGATCATCCACGCGGTGTCGGCGGCGCTGATGGTGCTCGCGGCGGATTGCGCCAGCGCGGGCGTTGCGGCGGTCGCGGCCAGTCCTGCAGCGACAAGGATTGTTGCAGCCCGGGCTGCCCGACGCGAAAGTGCCCCCATGGTCGTTCCTCGGTCTTCGCTTCGCTCGAAAACGCTCTCCCAACCTTTGTCGTGGCCCCGGCCTGGCAGCGCACTACGCCGAACAGTGCGGCGCGCTGCGCGGCATCCGGGGAACAAGCTCACATCGTCAAAGCGCATCGCCGTCGGTCTCGCCGGTGCGGATGCGCAGCGCGTGCTCGACCGGGGTGACGAAAATCTTGCCGTCGCCGATCTGGCCGGTGCGCGCGGCGGCGCTGACGGCGTCCATCGTCTTGCCGACGAGGTTGGCCGCGACCACGATCTCGATGCGCAGCTTGGGCAGGAAGTTCACCAGATACTCGGCGCCGCGATAGACCTCGGTGTGACCCTTCTGGCGGCCGTAGCCCTTGACCTCGGTCACGGTCATGCCATGGACGCCGATCTCGGTCAGCGCCTGACGCACCTCGTCGAGCTTGAACGGTTTGATGATCGCGACAATCAGCTTCATGAGCGGAACCCTGCGGTGTCTGCGGTGATTTGTCACGCACAGATATGGGCCATGGGTGATTTTTCACAGCGTCATTGCCGGGCCTGGCCGTTCGAAGAACGGCGTCGCATCGCTCGCCTGTGCCCCGGCAATCCATCCTTTTTCAAGAGGGTGGATGCGCGGATCAAGTCCGCGCATGACAACGACAGATGCTCCCATCGGAATCAGCGGGATTCTATCCTGCCGGCTTCTCCCGGCGTTGCCGCAGCGAGCCTTCCTGCGCCACCGACGCCACCAACGTGCCGTCCTGCCGGAAGATCTGACCGCGGGTCAGGCCGCGGCCGTGCTGGGCGCTCGGGGAATCCTGCGCATAAAGCAACCATTCGTCGGCGCGGAACGGCCGATGAAACCACATCGCGTGATCGAGGCTCGCCGGCATCATCCGCTTGTCGAACAGGGTGCGGCCGTAGCGCGCCATCGCCGCATCCAGCAGCGAGAAGTCCGAGGCATAGGCCAGCGCGCACATGTGCAGCGCCGGATCGTCGGGAAGTTTTGCAGCGGTCCGGATCCAGACATGGATGCGGCCGTCGTCGATCTTCTCGCCGAAATAGCGGCCGAGTTCCACCGGGCGCAGTTCGATCGGGCGGTCGGATTCGTAGTAGCGCCGGATGAAGTCCGGCATCTCCTTGAACATCGGCTGCTTGGCCACCTCCTCGGCGGTCAGCATGTCCGGCGTCGGCACCTGCGGCATTGGATCCTGATGGTCGAACGCCGAATCCTCGTCGGCATGGAACGAGACCATCAGCGAAAAGATCGCGTGGCCGTGCTGGATCGCGGTAACGCGGCGGGTGACGTAGCTCCGGCCGTCGCGCAACCGTTCCACCTCGTAGATGATCGGAATCGCCGGATCGCCGGGCAGGATGAAATAGCAATGCAGCGAGTGCGGCAGCCGCTTCTCGACGTTCTCGACCGTGCGGCAGGCCGCGACCAGCGCCTGGCCGATCACCTGGCCGCCGAACACCCGCTGCCAGCTCGTCTGCGGGCTGGTGCCGCGGAACAGGTTCTCTTCCAGCGGCTCGAGGTCGAGGATGGAAATCAGGTCGATCAGGCTTTTGGACATCGCGTTTCAGTCATTCTGGGGCGTGCCCGGCGGGCGGAACCGCGAGCTTGTACCGTTGGGAAACCTGTTTCGCTCAGCTATAACCCGCTGACAAGTCTGGTTTTGAGAAAGGTGCGATCATGTCGGCACAGCCAAGCATTGTGATCGCC
>JBARXT010000048.1:0-20083 GCA_049647485.1 Xanthobacteraceae bacterium | reverse complement strand
GCGCTTCCCCAACGAAGCGCGCAAGATGCATTACGGCGACATCGAGCATCGGCCGATTTACGGCGAGGCCTCGGCGGATGAGGCCAAATCACTGATCGACGAAGGCATCGAGGTGATGCCGCTGCCGGTGCTGCCGGAAGACCGCAACTGAACGGAACGATGAAGGATTGTGTTGGGCGCCGTCACCCTGAGGTGCTCGGCGCATCGCACCTCAGGATGATGCTTCGCGCGTAACTTCACACCGCGATCAACAGTGCGACGCCGACCACAATCAGCACGATGCCGCTCAACTCACGCAACGACAGCGGCTGCTTGAACGAATAGTACGACACCGCTTGCGCGAACAGCACCTCGACCAGCGCCAGCGTGCGCACGTTGGCGGCGGCGGTCAACGCGAAGGCAAGAAACCAGAACTGCGAGGCGAACGCGCCGGTGAACCCGGCCGCCATCGACGGCTTCCACATCCTCAGAATGTCAGCCAGAACCTTCGGCGCGCGCGTCAGCAGATAGATCGTCAGCACCAGCGTCTGCACGAACAGTCCGAACACCAGCGTGTAACTCGCCGCCGTCACGAACGACACATCCGGCACCGCGATGATGGCGCCGCGAAAACCCACCGCCGACAGCGCGAAACACGCCGCAGCCACGAGCCCCTGCACGGTCGGCTTGAGGCTGCCGAAACTCTTGACGAAGCCTTTCGCGCCGGGCCGCAACGCGGTGATGACGACGCCGGCGGTTGCGATCAGAATCGCCAGCACCTTCAATCCGGTGAGGTGATCGCTGAGAAACACGAAGCCAAAGATCGCGGTCTGGATCGCTTCGGTCTTGAGATAGGCCGTGGTAACGACAAAGGATTGATCGTTCATCGCCGCCAGCATCAGGCCGGTCGCCGCGATCTGCGCCAGCGCGCCGAGCAGCAGCCACGGCCAGAACGCAGCCCCCGGCGACGGCAGCGAATCGCCGGTGAAGACCAGTACGATCGCCAGAAACAGCACCGAAAACGGAAAGCCGAACAGGAAGCGGATGTTGGTCGCGCCCCAGGTGCCGAGCGGCCCGGTCAGCGAGCGCTGCATGGCGTTGCGCGCCACCTGCCCGAGCGCGGCAATGACGGTGAACGGAATCCAGAGCGATGCGATGGTGAACATGGAGGACTGCAATCAGAAAATGATCGGCCGGCCTTGAAAGGGCCAGCGTCGAAAGGTCGCGCCTTGACGGCGGGGCAACCTGACCGCTCCGGGCGATGCGGTCAACCGGTTCCGTCTCATGACTGGATTGCGCACGACATCCGTATGCGCACTGTCTCCTGGCGATAGCCGGCTCTAGTCCACGCTTTCCGCCACCACCATGTAGTTGACGTCCATGTCCGACGACGTACTCCAGCGGTCGGCGAACGGACTGTAGACCACGCCGGCCTGCTCGGTAATGCCAAGTCGGCTACTCTCGAGATAGCCGGCGAGTTCGTCCGGCGTGACGCACTTTTCCCACTGATGGGTGCCGCGCGGCAGCCAGCGCAGCACATATTCCGCGCCGACGATCGCGAGCGCGAAACTCTTCCAGGTGCGGTTGAGTGTCGACACCACCATCAGGCCGCCGGGTTTGAGCACGCTGGCGCAACGGCCGAGAAACGCGCCGACATCGACGACGTGCTCGACCACTTCCATTGCCAGCACGATATCGAAGCGCTCGCGCTGGTCCATCTCTTCGAGCGTGGTGCAGCGATAGTCGATTGCAACACGCGACTTGTCGGCATGCAGTTTCGCCGCCGCGATGTTGCTCTCCGACGGATCGACGCCGATCACCTGCGCGCCGAGCCGCGCCAAGGGTTCGCACAGCAAGCCCGCGCCGCAACCGATATCGAGCACGCGCAAATCCGCGAGGCAGTTCAGGCTGCGGCCGTTGCGATCGAACTTGCGGCAGGCGGCGTCGCGAATGAACGCGAGCCGCAACGGATTAATCTTGTGCAGCGGCGCCATCTTGCCGCGCGGATCCCACCACTCGGCCGACAGCTTCGAGAACTTGGCGATCTCGGCGGGATCGACGCTGGCGCTGGGCGCGCCAAGACTGTCTGTTTGCATGATCATGATCGGCGCGCGCCTCCTGATTATCGCGCGGTAATGAAGTTGCGGAACGCCAGCGGCGAGGCAATCGTCTTGATCTTCTCGATGCCCTCGCCGACGCCGCGAATCGTGACGTCACCATAGTTCAGAATCCGTCCCAGTATGCTCTGGTTGACGTCGACGCTTTCGACCTTGTCGAGGCTCATCTCGAAGGTCCGCCGCTTGATGAACCCTTCCTTGTGCACCACCCGCAGGCTGGTGACGTCGGTTTCGGTGGTCCAGCGTTTGAACCAGGCCCGGAACGACAGGTAGAACGCGACCAGCGCGGCGACCCCCGAGCCTGCCAGACAGAGCAGCACGAGGGTGCCCTGCAGGACCATCTGCGACCCCATCAGCAGGGCGACGGACACGATCCAGCCGACCACGCCGGGCAGGTAGAACACCCAATGCAGATTGGTCGAATACAGCAGTTTTTCGCCCGGCTGCAGGATGTCGTCGATATAGCGCCCCATCGGCCTCTCGCAATCGCCCTTGTCAAGTGATGGCCGGCGCAAACCGGTTGCCTGCCTGTCGGCTCGCCGGTATGTATACGCGCCTTTCGGCACCGCGGCACGTCCCGGCCGCACCATACCTCGTTGTCTTCAAGGAACATACCATCCGCCATGGGCCGGCTTGTCATGAAATTCGGCGGCACGTCCGTCGCCAACATCGAACGCATCCGCAACGTCGCACGGCACGTCAAACGCGAGGTCGATGCCGGCCATGACGTCGCCGTGGTGGTGTCGGCCATGTCCGGGAAAACCAACGAATTGGTGGCGTGGTGCCGCGACGCCTCGCCGATGCACGATGCGCGCGAATATGACGCCGTGGTCGCCTCCGGCGAGCAGGTCACTTCGGGATTGCTGGCCATCGCGTTGCAGGCGCTGGGTATCCAGGCCCGTTCCTGGCAGGGATGGCAGATTCCGATCAAGACCTCGGAAGCTCACGCCTCGGCCCGCATCCTCGACATCGACGGCAGCGAAATCGTCAAGCGTTTCGCGGATCGCAAGGAAGTCGCGGTGGTCGCCGGCTTCCAGGGCATCAGCCCGCAGACCGGCCGCATCACCACTTTGGGACGTGGCGGCTCGGATACGTCTGCAGTGGCAATTGCCGCCGCGATCAAGGCCGACCGCTGCGATATCTATACTGACGTCGATGGCGTCTATACGACCGATCCCCGGATCGTGCCCAAGGCCCGGCGCCTCGACAAGATCGCGTTCGAGGACATGCTGGAACTGGCCTCGCAGGGCGCCAAGGTGCTGCAGGTACGCTCCGTCGAACTCGGCATGGTGCACAACATGCCGATCTTCGTGCGCTCCAGCTTCGACGAACCCGACGCGATCAATCCTCACGCCACACCGCCCGGAACGCTGATTTGCAGCGAGGAAGAAATGATGGAAAGCCACGTTGTCACCGGAATCGCCTTCTCGAAGGACGAGGCCCAGATTTCGGTCCGCCAGATCGAGGACAAGCCTGGTGTCGCCGCCGCGATTTTCGTGCCGCTGGCGGCCGCCAATATCAATGTCGACATGATCGTCCAGAACGTGTCGGAAGACGGCAAGGCCACCGACCTCACCTTCACCGTTCCGGCCTCCGACTTCGCTCGCGCCAAGGAAACAATCTCCGCTGCCAAGGCGCAAATCGGTTACGCCCGGCTCGACAGCGCCACCGACGTCGCCAAGGTCTCGGTGATCGGTTCGGGCATGCGCAGCCATGCCGGCATCGCCGCCAAGGCATTCGCCGCGCTGGCGGAGCGCAACATCAACATCCGCGCCATCACCACCTCGGAGATCAAGTTCTCGGTGCTGATCGACGCCGCCTATACCGAACTCGCCGTCCGCACGCTGCATTCGCTGTACGGTCTCGACAAGGGCTAGAACGGATCAGGAAATAAGCGGAGGCGGCCGTGAACGATATCGCAAGCGCCGCCAACGCATTCCTGCTGGTGTTCGCGGGATTGTTCCCGATCGTCAATCCGATCGGCGGCGCACCGATCTTCCTGCGCCTCACCTATCCCTGCCCTGCGGATCGCCCGACACTGGCGCGCGGCGTCGCCATCAACAGCTTCCTGCTGCTGCTGGGGTCGCTGATTATCGGCTCGCACGTGTTGGAATTCTTCGGCATCACGCTGCCGATCGTTCGGATCGCCGGCGGCATCGTGGTAGCGGCTTTCGCCTGGAAGTTATTGCACTCGAGCGAGGAACTCGAAGACCAGCGCAGCGTCACCGACCACGCTCCGGACGCTCGTGTCGATGCCTTCTATCCGCTGACCATGCCGCTGACGGTCGGCCCCGGCTCGATCTCGGTCGCGATCACGCTGGGCAGCCAAAGGCCCGCCATGAGCGCCGGCCTCGGCGACTTCGCACTGGTGGCGGCGGCCGCGGTGGCCGGGCTCGCGGCAGTCGCGGCATCGATCTATGTCTGCTACCGCTTCGCCGGCGATCTGGTGGCGGCGCTGGGCCGGCGCGGCACCAGCGTCGTGATGCGGCTATCGGCCTTTATCCTGCTCTGCATCGGCATCCAGATCATCTGGAATGGGTATATCGCCCTGACCGCCCATGGGGGCTGATCGCACGGCACGGGATTACCGTCCGACCCCGAGATGCCCGCAAATTTGGCAGGGGATTTGCTTGGCAAAATAAGCTGCAATTCGCTATACGGCCCTGAACAGGCCGCCTACGCCAGCGCAGCAGGCCGGACTGAGACAAAAGCGGGTTTTTGCGCGCCCTCGCGACGTGTAAAATAGCCAAAGATTATATTTTTCGACGATTTGGGACCTGCGGCCTGGAAGCCGCCGGGCGCCCGCAGGGAAGGACATCGGCACATGCGGAGCGCGTCGGGTGGCCCCCGCGTCTTGCTGAGACGGCTCCGCGAGGTCATGGCGGAGCAGGTCAGCGCTCAGGAACGCCTCGACAAGATCGTGGTGCTGATCGCTGCCAACATGGTGGCGGAAGTCTGCTCGACCTACGTCCTGCGCATCGACAATACCCTGGAACTCTACGCCACCGAAGGTCTGAACCGCGACGCCGTCCACCAGACCGTCCTCAACGCCCATGAGGGCCTGGTCGGTCTTGTTGCAAGCGAGGCCACGCCGCTCAACCTCTCCGACGCCCACAGCCACCCGGCCTTCTCGTTCCGCCCGGAAACCGGCGAAGAAATCTACAACTCGTTCCTCGGCGTGCCGATCCTGCGCGCCGGCAACACCCTCGGCGTGCTGGTGGTGCAGAACCGCGCCAAGCGCACCTATGTCGAGGAGGAAGTCGAGGCCTTGCAGACCACCGCCATGGTGGTCGCCGAGATGATCGCCTCGGGCGAGCTGTCGGCGCTGGCGCGGCCCGGCGCCGAACCCGCCGCGCGCCATCCGCAGCACAAGGCCGGCTCGATCCTGTCCGACGGCATCGCGCTCGGCCATGTGGTGCTGCACGAGCCGCGCGTCGTCATCACCAACTACATCGCGGAAAACCTGCCGCAGGAAATCAAACGGCTCGACGATGCGCTGACCAAGCTGCGCGCCGATCTCGATCGCATGCTGGAGCGCGGCGACGTCGCCGATGGCGGCGAGCATCGCGACGTGCTCGAAGCCTATCGCATGTTCGCCAACGATCACGGCTGGTCGCACAAGCTGCACGAGGCCGTCGCCACCGGCCTCACCGCCGAAGCCGCCGTCGAACGCGTGCAGTCCGATACCCGCGCGCGCATGTTGCGCTCGACCGATCCCTATCTGCGCGACCGCCTGCACGACCTCGAGGACCTCGGCCATCGCCTGATGCGCCAGCTCGTCGGTCAGGATCACGCGCCGTCGCGCGAGCAACTGCCGGACAACGCCATCCTGATCGCGCGCTCGATGGGACCGGCGGCGCTGCTCGACTACGACCGCAAACGCTTGCGCGGCCTCGTGCTGGAAGAAGGCACCGCCAACTCGCATGTCTCCATCGTTGCGCGGGCGCTCGGCATTCCGGCGGTCGGCGAAGTACCCAACGCCGCCGGCCTTGCCGATCAGGGCGATGCCATCATCGTCGATGGCACCTCGGGCTCGATCTATGTCCGCCCGTCCGCGGAAGTGGAATCCGCCTATGCCGAGCGGGTCCGCTTCCGCGCCCGGCGGCAGGCGCAGTATTCGGCGTTGCGCGACCGGCCGACCGTGACCAAGGACGGCCAGCCCGTCGAGCTGCTGCTCAACGCCGGCCTCGTCATCGACCTGCCGCATATCGAGGACACCGGCTGCGCCGGCATCGGCCTGTTCCGCACCGAATTGCAGTTCATGGTCGGGCAGAGCCTGCCTCGCTCCGTCGAGCAGTTGTCACTCTATCGCGCGGTGCTGGATGCGGCCGGCGGCAAGCAGGTGACGTTCCGCACGCTCGATATCGGCGGAGACAAGGCGCTGCCCTACATGGAAACCGTGATCGAGGAGAATCCGGCGCTGGGCTGGCGCGCGATCCGTCTCGGGCTTGATCGACCGGGTCTCTTGCGCGGGCAGATTCGCGCGCTGCTGCGCGCCGGCGGCGGCCGCGCGCTGAAGATCATGTTCCCGATGATTTCGGAGATCGCCGAATTCGATCAGGCCAAGCTGATCGTCGAGCGCGAACTCACTTACCTGCGGCAGCACGGTCATTCGCTACCCGAGCGCATCGACATCGGCACCATGATCGAGGTGCCGGCGCTGCTGTATCAACTCGACGAACTGTTCGAGAAAGTCGACTTCGTTTCGGTCGGCTCCAACGACCTGTTCCAGTTCATGTTCGCGGTCGATCGCGGCAACTCGAAAGTCTCGGATCGCTTCGACACGCTGTCGGCGCCGATCCTGCGCGCCTTGCGCGATATCATCCGCAAGGCCAAAGCCGCGCGCCGCGCCGCGTCGCTGTGCGGAGAAATGGCCTCGACGCCGATCGGCGCGCTGGCGCTGATCGCGCTGGGCTACCGCACGCTGTCGCTGTCGGCGACCGCTCACGGTCCGGTCAAGGCGCTGATCCTCGATCTCAACGCCGGGAAAGCCGAGACGCTGATGACGGCGCTGCTCGATGCGCCCGCCGGCAGCGTCTCGATCCGGGAGGAATTGAAGCGATTCGCCGACGCCGAGGGGCTGTCGTTGTAGCGAGGCTCATCCGCCCGCTCCGCCCTCGCCTTTACTTCACCGAGACATCTTATGCTGCCTGAAGCCAAACTCGACATCCTGCTGGCGCGTCACGCCGAACTCGAAGCCCAATTGCTGGGCGACGTCGGCGCGGAGAACTACGTGCGCATGACGCGCGAACTGGCCGAACTCAATCCGGTGATCGACGCGGTCAAAGCCTATCGCGCGGCGGTCGCCGAACTCGCCGGCATCAATGCCATGGTCAACGATCCCGCAACCGATGCCGAGATGCGCGAGTTGGCCGAAGCCGAGCGGCCCGACCTGGAGACGCGTCGCGACGAATTGATGCAGCAGATCCGCATCGCGCTGTTGCCGAAGGACGCGATGGACGAACGCAACGTCATCCTCGAAATCCGCGCCGGCACCGGCGGCGACGAAGCTTCGCTGTTCGCCGGCGATCTGTTTCGGATGTACGAGCGCTTCTCCGCCTTGCTGGGCTGGAAGGTCGAGGTGATTTCCGCCAGCGAGGGCACGGTCGGCGGCTACAAGGAAATCATCGCCGAAGTGCAGGGCCGCGGCGTTTTCGCCAAACTGAAATTCGAATCCGGCGCGCATCGCGTGCAGCGCGTGCCGGACACCGAAACCCAGGGCCGCATCCACACCTCGGCGGCAACCGTCGCGGTGCTGCCCGAAGCCGAGGATGTTGACGTGAACATCAGGAACGAAGACCTGCGCATCGAGACCATGCGCGCGCAGGGCGCCGGCGGCCAGCATGTCAACAAGACCGAGTCCGCCATCCGCATCACGCATCTGCCGACCGGCATCGTGGTGATGATGCAGGACAGCCGCTCGCAGCATAAGAACCGCGCCAGCGCCATGAACATCCTGCGCTCGCGGCTCTACGATGCCGAACGCCAGCGTCTCGATTCCGAACGCTCCGCCGACCGGCGCGGACAGGTCGGCTCCGGCGACCGCTCCGAGCGCATCCGCACCTACAATTTTCCGCAGGGCCGCGTTACCGATCATCGCATCAACCTGACGCTCTACAAGCTGCCGCAAGTGATCGCCGGCGAAGCGTTGGGCGAACTGATCGACGCGCTGACCACCGAGCATCAGGCCGCGCAACTGGCCGCGCAAGGCGCGCCGGCGTAGAGCATGATCCCGAAAAGTGGAAGCCGGTTTTCGAACAAGATCATGCTCAGAAAGAAAAATGCCACGATCTGATTCAACGCAGTTGGATCAGACATTGGTTTGGGACATTGGCCGTGGACATTTCCCTCGCAGGACAGAGCATCGAGACGGCGCGCCGGAATCTGACGGCACACCTCCAGGATGCCGCCATCGAAACACCCGAACTCGATGCAAGGTTGATGATCGGCGCGGTGACCCGGCTCGATCTCACCGGCCTCATCACCAAGGCGGAGCAGCGACTGACTGCGTTCGACGGCGCGCGGCTGAAGGATCTCGCGCGGCGACGCATCGGCGGTGAACCTGTCGCGCGCCTGCTCGGGCACAAGGAATTCTGGGGACTGGACTTCCAGCTTTCATCTGCGACGCTGGTGCCGCGCCCCGACACCGAAACGCTGGTCGAAGCCGCGCTCGATATCCTGCGCGCCGACGACGATACCACGCGCGCGTTGCGGATCGCCGATCTCGGCACCGGCTCCGGCGCGATCCTGCTCGCGCTGTTGCATGAACTGCCGCACGCCACCGGCATCGGCACCGATATCAGCCTTGCCGCGTTGCAGACCGCGCGCGCCAATGCGACGCGACTGGGCCTTGCCTCGCGCGCGACGTTCGCGGTCAGCAACTTCGCCGCGGCGCTGGCCGGCTCCTGCGATCTGATCGTCTCCAATCCGCCCTACATCCGCAGTAGCGACATCTACAGCTTGGCCACCGAGGTCCGCGAATACGATCCACACCGCGCACTCGATGGCGGCGATGATGGGCTCGACGCTTACCGGCTGATCGTTCGCCAGACCGCCAGCCTGCTGGCACCCGGCGGGACGCTGATCCTGGAAATCGGCCAGCACCAGAGTGACGACGTCACCCGTCTGGCACGCGCGGCTGACCTGACCCCACACGGCCCCCCGCGCGCCGATCTAGGCGGCGTGCCTCGCGCCCTCGCGTTTCGCCATTTGCCTCGATAAAGTCTGATTGGAACGCAAAAAAACCTCTTGGAATATCGGTTGGGAACGACTACGTTCCGCTCATAATATCGGTTCAGGGTGATTGGCCCTCTCGGTCGTCGGGATTGAGGTCGAAGCTCGAAGAGAGCGCCCCTAACAAAAGGTTCCAAAAGCCGGTTTTCATTGCGCGCGATAGCCAAGGGCTGCGCTGCCGATCGACCGCAAAGCCAACGAAAGCGCGATCTCATACGCTTGAGAACCCATACGAGATATACTCATTCGAGGTCACGCGAGCTGGCGTAACAAGTCGGGCTTGTGGGCTAATGGGCTTGCGGAAGCGGGCTGCTTGATTTGATCCAGCCGGTTGGGCATTGGCTCGCTGGCGGTTGGGGAACGCGTCTTTGTTGAACGCGACGTAGGCATATCGAGATATCCGAAGCAATCCGGTCGACGTGACGCGGAGCTTGTCGCGCGACTACACCCGATCACCACTCGGGTTCACGACACTCAGGTTCACGACTCAAGGCGGCAAACTTAAGGATTGGTAGAAGGCAACACATGAGAAACGGTCAGAACAACAAGCGGATGCGCGGCCGAAATAACAATAACAACAATAATAACAATAATCGGCGCGGCCAGAATCCGATGACGCGGGTTTTCGAATCCAACGGACCGGATATCAAGATTCGGGGTACCGCTTCTCACATCGCTGAAAAATACGTCCAGCTTGCCCGTGACGCGCGCGGTTCCGGCGACCCGGTCGCCTCGGAAAATTATTACCAGCACGCCGAGCACTACTTTCGCCTGATCGCCGCCGCTCAGGAACAGTTTCGCCAGAACCAGCCGCAACAGCAGCAGCCGCGCAACGACCTCGACGTCGCCGAAGAGGGCGAGGACGGTGGCGACGGCTATTCCAACTTCGGCGCCGAACCGGGCTTCGTGCCGGTGCAGCAGCAGCCTTTTGCGCCACGCGATAACCCGCGCGACCGTCAACGCGACCAGCGCTTTCAGCCGCGCGACGGCGACCAGCCGCGTGAGCAACAGCCGAACGAGCGCGCCTATCGCGAGCAGCGCGCGCAACCGCAGCCGGAGTATCAACCGCAACCCGCAGCGCAGCCGCTCGACAGCGACGTTGACCGATTGCCGTCGTTCATCACCGGCGGCCAGCCGCAGCCGAGCAATGGTTTCGAATCGAACGGTCAGCCCAGTGGCGAACGCTTTCCGCCGCGCCGCCGCCGCCGTCCGCACGGCCCTCGCCCCGATGCAAATGCTGCGCCTGCCGCGGCTGCGGAAGAACTCAATACCGGCAACGAATAGACCGGGAGATCGCGATACCATCGGCGGCATCGTCGTTTTCCGATGTTGTCATCAATAGCAAAACGCCGCCGGATCAGATCCGGCGGCGTTTTGCTGTTGCGATGCCATTAAAGGGCTTCATGTTTTGACGGAAACGTCATTGCCGGGCTTGACCCGGCAATCCATCATTTTGAAAAAGATGGATGCGCGGATCAAGTCCGCGCATGACGAAGGTGATTTCATCAAGAGAAAAAACCTCTAGCGTTGAAACGTCGATGACGTCGGTACCAGCACCGGACCAAGCGAGGGAATGAGTCGCGTTCGCTCGCGGTGCGCAGGAATCGCGCGATAGACCTGCTTGGTTGCCTCGACGATATGCACGCCGGCGACCGGCAGCGACAGCACCGCGCCCATCCGTTCCCATGCCAGCGCCGAGCGCAGAAACCAGCCGCGCCCGATCGGCGGCATGAACAGCGCCTCGCCCCATGCGGTCGGCGTGAACCAGGTCTGTCGCAGCAAATCGGTGATTTGCCTGCGCGAGTACGGACGGCCGTGGCCGAACGGCGTCATGTCGGTGCGCGTCCATACGCCACGCCGGTTCGGAACCACCATCAACATGCGTCCGGATGGCGCCAGCACGCGCCAGGCTTCGCGCAACAGTGCCTCAGGATCGTCGGACATCTCCAGCGCGTGCACCAGCAGGATGCGATCCACCGCCGCGTCGGGCAACGGCAGCGACAGCTCGTCCACCAACGACGCCAGCACCGGGCGTCCGGTCGGCCATTTCAGCACGCCTTGCGCCGCCGGCATCATCGCGATGCAGCGCTCGGCATCCTCGCGAAACAGACCGAGATATGGCGTCGGATAACCGAGGCCGAGCACGCGCTGGCCCTGCGCCTCGGGCCAGCATGTGTGGATGCCGCGATTGATCAGACGCCGGGCCACGATCCCGAGACGTCGTGAATAGAAGTCGCGCAGGTCGATCACATCGATGGCCATGCACTGAACTCTAGCACGAGCCTTGCTCGCGGCGCATCCCGTCACGCGCGGCATTGTGCGGACGTTTCACCGCAGCAGCGGCTGTGCTAGCCTGACCGCAACTTAACGAACGGAGACGTCATGGCTGCCGAGATTCGCCTGTTCCCCTGCCTGTCGGATAATTTCGGCTATCTGATTCACGATCCGGTCAGCGGCGCGACCGCCTCGATCGACGCACCGGAAGCCGCGCCAGTGATAAAGGCGTTGCAACGCGAAGGCTGGCATCTGACGGATATTCTCGTCACCCACCACCACGCCGACCATGTCGGCGGCATCGCGGAACTGAAGCAAAAATACGATTGCCGCGTCGTCGCACCGCACGACAAGACCGCCGCCATTCCCGAGGTCGACGAGCGCGTCAAGCAGGGCGACACCGTGATGATCGGCACCCTGACGGCACGCGTGCTGGACACGCCGGGCCATACGCTCGATCACATCAGTTACGTTTTCGATGACGAACGCGCCTTGTTCGCCGCCGACACGCTGTTCTCGATCGGATGCGGCCGCGTGTTCGAGGGCACCTATCCGATGATGTGGGAGTCGCTGCTAAAGCTGCGCGCGCTGCCGGACGACATGCGACTCTATTGCGGCCACGAATACACTGCCTCCAACGTCAAGTTCGCACTGGGGATCGAGCCGAACAATCCGGCGCTGCAAGCCCGCGCCAAGCAAGTGGACGCGCTGCGCGCCGCCGGCAAGCCGACGATTCCGGTACTGCTCGGCGAGGAAAAGAAAGCCAACGTGTTCCTGCGCGCCGACGCACCGGAGGTCGCCGCCGCCGTCGGCCTCCCCGGCAAGACTGCTGCGGACGTGTTCGGCGAATTGCGCGAACGCAAGAACAAATCCTGATGGCGCGCACGCCGGACCTGACCGCAGCCGAGATCATCGCACGGCTCGATCTCAAGCCGCATCCGGAAGGCGGGCATTTCCGCGAGACGTTTCGCGATTCCCGCAGCGACGCGCAGGGTCGCGCGACGTCCACCGCGATCTATTTTCTGCTGGCGCGCGGCGAGCGTTCGCACTGGCATCGCATCGACGCGGTGGAGACGTGGCATTTCCATGCGGGCGATCCGTTGCGACTGGAGATCGCCGACGACTCTGGCATCCGCACCGTGCAACTGGGACCGGATATCATGGCGGGCGAACAACCGCAGGCCATCGTGCCGGCACATGCCTGGCAGGCGGCCGAGAGTACAGGTGGGTGGACGCTGGTGGGCTGCACCGTCGCCCCCGGTTTCGAATTCGCGCAATTCGAACTGGCGCCGCCGGGCTGGTCGCCGGCACGCTAGCGGCGTTCTGCTTTTGATGGAATCACGTCCGTCATGCGCGGACTTGATCCGCGCATCCATCTTCTTCAAAGAATGATGGATTGCCGGGCCTTCGCCGCGCCGAAGGGGCTTCGGCCCCGCAGGCGGGTCAAGCCCGGCAATGACGTTTCTGCCTAAACGGGAAGCGCTCTAGGGACGCTTGCGAAACATATCCTTCGCCGCGATCAATCCGCCGCCGGCGATCAACAACGCGGCGAGCGCGATCGCGGCGGTCGCCTGCGCATAGCCTGCCACGATCAGGAATGCGGTCGAGAGCAACGGCGTGGCGTAGGATGCCGCGCCCAGCACGCGAATCTCACCGTGCTTCATGCCGATGTCCCACGCATAGAACGCAGCCCCGACCGGACCGAGACCGAGCAACAAAATCGCCAGCCATTGCATCCCTGTTTCCGGCCACACCGTGGCCTCGATGGAAAGATGCATCACGGCGGCGAGCAGTCCGGTCGCCAGACAGAAGCCGGCCACCGCATCGGTCGGCACCGCCTTCAATTTTCGCGACAGCACCGAATAGCCGGCCCAGACGAATGCGGCGATGAACGCCGCGGCGAAGCCCGGGATTTGCGTCACGCTGTATTGCACACCGGTGTTGCCGGCGAACAGCAGAACCGTTCCGGCCAGTCCCAACAGCGCGCCCACGATGTGATGTCGCGCCAGCCGCTCGCCCGGCAGCAGCGCGGAGAACAGTACGATCAGCAACGGCCAGAGATAGTTCAGCAGGCCCGCTTCCGCCGGCGGTGCGAGCCGCAGCGACAGAAAATACAATGCGTGATAGCCGAACAGCCCGCCGATGCCGACGATCCATGCG
Source organism: Xanthobacteraceae bacterium (assembly GCA_049647485.1). Classification (GTDB taxonomy): domain Bacteria; phylum Pseudomonadota; class Alphaproteobacteria; order Rhizobiales; family Xanthobacteraceae; genus 62-47. The sequence continues at coordinate 6,320 of JBARXT010000048.1, read as the reverse complement.
ACCAACGGCTGGCGTAGCGCGCGCGACACGCCACCGCGTAACAACACGGTCGCGCTGCCGACGACGCCGCCGATCGCAAATGTCATGGCGGCCAGTTGAAACGCCGGAATGCGGCCCGTCGCCACGGTCAGCACGGCCAGCAGCGACCACATGACGATCGCCGTCAGTCCGATCAGAGTGGCGTTGCGGGAAGTCATGTTGGCATCATTGCGAACCAAGCGAAGCAATCCAGGAAGAGGCTTCTACACTGGATTGCTTCGCTGCGTCACGCCTCGCAATGATCGGCCACGATTTACGTCATATATTGTCCGCCGTTGATCGACAGCGTCGAACCGGTGATGGCGCCGGCTTCATCCGCCGCAAGGAACACCACCGCGCGAGCAATTTCCTCGGGCTCGCCGAGCCGGTTGACCGGAATCAATGGCAGAATGCTTTTTTCCAGAACATCCTTCGGCACCGCCTGCACCATTTCGGTGTTGATGTAACCGGGACAGATGACGTTGACGGTGATGCCGCCCTTGGCGTTTTCCAGCGCGAGCGCTTTGGTGAAGCCGATATCGCCGGCCTTCGCCGCGGAATAGTTGACCTGGCCGAATTGCCCCTTCTGGCCGTTGATCGACGAGATGTTGATGATACGGCCGAACTTGCGCGCCCGCATGCCTTCGATCACCGGCCGCGTCATGTTGAACAGCGAGCCGAGATTGGTGTTGATCACGGCATTCCATTGCTCGACGGTCATCTTGTGGAAGGCACCGTCCCTGGTGATGCCCGCGTTGTTGACGAGAACTTCAATCGGTCCGAGGTCGGCTTCGACCTTCTTGATGCCGGCGCCGCAGGCGTCGAACGAACTGACGTCCCACTTGTAGACCGGGATGCCGGTCTCCGCCTTGAATTTCTCCGCCGCCGCATCGTTACCGGCATAGCTCGCGGCAACCTTGTATCCCGCCGCCTTCAGCGCCTTGCTGATCGCCGCGCCAATACCCCTCGTCCCTCCGGTCACCAATGCAACACGCGCCATTATGTCCTCCTCAAGATCCTTTTACCCCGCCGATATACTGCCGACGGTTTCGCCATCTTCACGACAAAAAATGCCCGGCGCAAGGCCGGGCATTGATCGTGTGTCAGAAGGTATCAGGAGGCGGCGTCATCCTGTCGTCATGACGCGCGCCGCCGCGATATCAGTTGCGCTCGACGCACATCGCGATCCCCATGCCGCCGCCGATGCACAGCGTGGCGAGGCCTTTCTTGGAATCGCGCTTTTGCATTTCGTGCAGCAACGTCACCAGCACGCGTGCCCCCGATGCACCCACCGGATGACCGATAGCGATGGCGCCGCCGTTGACGTTGACCTTCGACGTATCCCAGCCGAGGTCCTTGTTGACCGCGCAAGCCTGCGCCGCGAACGCTTCGTTGGCTTCGATCAGATCGAGATCGGCGATATTCCAGCCGGCCTTCTTCAACGCTGCGCGCGAGGACGGGATCGGGCCGGTGCCCATGATCTTCGGATCGACGCCGGCATGCGCCCACGACACGATGCGCGCGATCGGCGTGCGGCCTTCCTTGGCAGCCTGCTTCGCGCTCATCAGCACCACGGCCGCAGCGCCATCATTGATGCCCGACGCGTTGGCGGCGGTCACCGTGCCGTCTTTCTCAAAAGCCGGACGCAGCTTGGCGATCGATTCGACAGTCACGCCCGACTTCGGATATTCGTCGGTGTCGACGACGATCTCGCCCTTGCGCGACTTTACGGTCACCGGCACGATCTCATCCTTGAACCGGCCCGCCTTCTGGGCCGCCTCGGCCTTGTTCTGCGAACCGGCCGCGAACTCGTCCTGCTGCTGACGGGTGATTTGATACTGCTTGGCAACGTTCTCGGCGGTGTTGCCCATGTGGTAGCCGTTGAAGGCGTCCCACAGACCGTCCTTTATCATGGTGTCGACGAAGTCGAGCGCACCCATCTTGACGCCGGCCCGCAGATACTGGGCGTGCGGCGCCATGCTCATGGATTCCTGACCGCCGGCCACGACGATATCGGAATCGCCATTGAGAATGGCCTGATAGCCGAGCGCCACGGTGCGCAGGCCGGAGCCGCACAGTTGGTTGACACCCCAGGCCGGGCTTTCCACCGGAATGCCGGCGGCGATCGAGGCCTGCCGCGCGGGGTTCTGCCCCTGCGCCGCCGTCAGGATCTGCCCCATGATGACTTCCGAAACGCGGCCGGGCTCGACGCCGGCGCGCTCCAGCGCGGCCTTGATGGCAACCGCGCCGAGATCGTGCGCCGGCATACTGGCGAACGCACCGTTGAAGCTTCCGACCGGGGTACGGGCGGCACTGACGATGACGACATCGTCTGACATGGACATCTCCTGGGCTTGAGGTCTGAGGGCTTGGGTCTGAAGGGCTTAAGTGTTTGCAAGAACTAAGTTATGGCGCGGCGACCGCCAGCCTGGCGGGGCTCTGTCGGCACTATCCTGTTAACCTAGCCGAGACGTGTCAATCGCCTTGCGTGAGAAAGTGATTTCTGCGCCGCATCCAATGCTGCATCATGTTGCAGCATGCTCCGCAGCATTGCCGCCCGGATTTTCCGAAAGATCGTCCCGATCTGGCCTATCGGCTTGTTAATGCAAATCCTTTGTCCGCACGCTCCGTGCCGCCGGGTTACGGAACTGTCCCAATCGGACCCTGATTTTTGTTGCACAAAACGGTAGCCGAGCCACCGCGAAAATGCTTACTTTGTTGCATCGCGTTACCCGCCCGCCCCATGGCGTCCCTGTCCCCGGTGTGTATGTGAGAGCATATGGCGAAAACAGAGCAACCTACGACGATCAAGAAATACGCCAATCGGCGGCTGTATAATACCGGAACCAGCACTTACGTGACGCTGGAAGACCTCGCAGCGATGGTCAAGACCGGCGAAGATTTCCTAGTCTACGATGCCAAGACAGGCGAAGACATCACACGCTCGGTACTTGCGCAAATCATTTTCGAACAAGAAAACAAAGCCGGCCAGAACCTGCTCCCGACCACGTTCCTGCGACAGTTGATCCGCTTCTACGGCGACAGCATGCAAATGGTGGTGCCGCGCTATCTCGAGCAATCGATTGATTCGCTGACGCGCGAGCAGGAAAAATTCCGCAAGCAGTTGACCGACACATTCAGCGGCGGCCCGTTCGCTCCGCTCGAAGAACACGTTCGTCGCAACATGGAGTTGTTCGAACGGACGTTCTCGATGTTCAAGCCGTTCGTGCCGACACGCACGAGCAGCAGTTCGCAACCGGCACCGGAGAAGGCACCCGAGCCGTCTCCCGAGGCCACCACCAATATCGACGACCTTCGCCGTCAGATGAAGGACATGCAGGAACAGCTCGAACGCATGTCGAAGGATGTGAAGAAGGAAGGCTGAAGACCGGCTTTTTCGCGAGCAGCAAGGGCGACCCGAGAGGGTCGCCTTTTATTTTGAGCGTGTATTTTGAGCGTGCGCGATCAATTCAGCCGAGAATGACCGACTGTGATGCGGTCGCGGGAATCCACGGCCGTCGCGGCGATGCGAGGCCGATCAGATGGCCCTGAATATAGTCGCAACCCCATTCCGACAGCATCTGCGCCGCTTCCGCATCCTGAACCCATTCGGCGACCGTCTTGATACCGAGACGGCGCGCCAGATCGATCAGGGTCTGGACGAAAGCGCGATCGTCGCTTGACTGCGTGATGTTGCGAACGAACGCGCCATCGATCTTGACGATATCGACGCCGAGCTTGCGCAGATTGCGGAACGAGGTGTAGCCGGCGCCGAAATCGTCGATGGCGATACGACAGCCGAAATTTTTCAGGCGGCTGACGAAACCGCGTACGTCGTCGATATCCTGAATCGCCACCGTCTCGGTAATCTCGACGATCAGCCGCGCGGCGACATCGGGATGCGCCTTGAGCAGCGATTCCATGATCGCCCACCAGTCCGGATCCATCGTGGTGGCCGGCGAGACATTGAGGCTGAGTTGAACGTTGGCCGCTTCAGCCAATTCGGCGATCACCAGTTCGAGCACGCGATGATCGACCAGCCGGATCAGGCCGAGCTTCTCGGCGATCGGAACGATGTCCGGCCCCAACAGAAACTCGCCGTTGTCCTGCTGCATGCGAACCAGCGATTCATAGAACACCACCTGGTCGCGCGCCTTCGCCTCCACCACCGGCTCGAAACCGAGGCCGATGCGGCGCTGGTTGAGCGCGGTAACGATCTCGTCGGTGACGCGAATGTTGAGCCGACGCTGCGTCTCGCGTTCGACGTTCGGCTGCCACATCGAATACGATCCCTGACGGCGGGATTTGGCGATTTCGAAAGCTTCTTGGGCGCGGTTCATGGCGTCGTCGACGCCGCGTGCATGGCGCGGCATGCTGACCGCGCCGATCGACGCGGTTACCGCGACCGGGCCGAGCTTGGTCGGCACCACCGGCTCCCGCACACCGGCGAGAAACCGTTCGGCCGCGATCTGCATATCGTCGATGCCGCAATTCTTCAGGATCAGGCCGAACTTGTTGCCGGAGAAGCGGCCCATCACATCGCCGCCGCGCAGCCGCGCGCGAATGCGCGCGGACACTTCGCAGATCACCTGATCCGCAACATCAAAGCCGAACGCATCGTTGATGCGCGCCAGATGATCGATGCCGATCACCATGAACGCCGCCTGGGTGTGAAACCGGGTGACGTCCTCAAGGGTCGTCGCCAGCATCGTCACCAGATGGCTGCGATTGAACTCGCCCGTGAGAGCGTCATGCTGCGACAACCTCAGGAGTTGCTCGTCATGGTCATGACGCTCGTTGTCGATGCGCATGACGCCGTGGACCAGCGCCGGCGCGCCATCGGCGCCGGCAAACCAGCGGCCGCACTCCTCGATCCACAGCGGATTCGCGGAGGGATCGGCACGAAGGCCGTATTCGATCCGATAGGCGACACCGTTGCCGTGATCGCGCTCGTCGGATTTGAGCACGGCATCCAGCCGCACCGAATGCATCGGCTCGATCAGCCTGGCGAATTCAGCGCCGGTGGTGGTCGCGGGAATCGAAAGCGGATCGAAGATCACCCCGGTCCCATCGAGCCAGCGCAAGGTGTCGCTCGCTATGTCCCAGGTGAAGGTAGCTCGGCCAAGCGCCGCGAGGATTGCCGTTGACGTCGGGCGCGATCCCAATGCGGCGGCCTGTCCTGCTCGCGTCATCGCGAATGCCGCCACCCCATCGCCTGCGGCTGCCGGCAAGGCGCGCTCCGCCGCGCCGAACGGCCGCGCCGGCAGCGATAGGGAGTCACTGTTCGTGAGAGTGACGAATTTCACACTCGCCTCATTCTGGGACGCGCACCTGATTCCCGGTGGAAGGTTACGGCTTCTGCGGTATCCAAGGCTAGGCAAAGTTCCTAAATAAATCGACAAACGGTAGGCGGGGACCACCCGCACGATTCTCCCGCATGCGGCACGCCGTTTGCGAGACGAGCAAGGAGGATCGACTTGATGTCCCAAAACGGGACACAAAGGCTTCACGTTGGATCGATCATGCGTATTGCCGCGAGTACCCCGACTGCCCTGACGATCCGGCATCCGAAGATTGCGCTGGAGACGGTCCCGGCCGCCGCTCCGCCTGCAACGCATGCGGTCGCTCCCTCAGCACCGCCACCTGCTCACCTCGCGCGCTACGGAACACCCGATGCCGGCTTCGTTATGCAATTGATCGCGACGGCGACGACAGCCACCCCGCGCGACCAAACCGACGGGCCGATGACTCACGTGGCCCGTGCCGGCGCGGTGTCCGCTTATGGCTCCGTTCATCGCATCGCGCAGCCGGCATCGCCCGGCGGCCGGATCACCCGCTCGGTATGATTGCGATCGCTTAAGAGCCGCGCGTTGGCGAGTCAGGGGTCGGCTGCGCATCCGGTGCGGGATGCGGCTCAGGCGAAGGCGTACCTGAATCGTTGGCGGCAACGACCGGCGGCACGATCACCGGCTCGGTCCGCGATGCCGGCGCAACTGAAGGCGTGGTCACCGAAGGCGTGGCAGGCAGCTCCGAAGTGGCGGGCGCGGGCGCGGGCTCCGGCACAGGCTCGATGCGCGGCGCGGGACGCGGCTCCGGACTTGATGCCGGCGTGCCAACGACCGGCGCAGCGACGCGCGCGGACCGCCGAGCACGCAAGGCGATGCCGGCGAAGAAATCCACCAGGGTCAGCAGCGCCAGAAAGAAGAACGTCGAATTGGCGAACTGCGGCAGCAGCAGGAACTCCGCCGCAGCACCACAGAGCAACAGCAACGACAGCAGATGGTCGGTAAGATATTTGCCCC
>JBARXT010000047.1:0-13386 GCA_049647485.1 Xanthobacteraceae bacterium | reverse complement strand
GGTCTTGACGTGTACCAGCGCACGCAACTGCAGAACCAATACATTCAATACGGCACCAAGACGCTGGGATTCAGCCCGCGCCTCGGCTTCCAGTTGCGCGAAGACCTGTCCCTGCAGTTGCGGTATTCGCTCTACCAGCAGGAAATCACGTTGCCCGACAGCCTGCTCGATCCGGCGACGACGACGATCTCGCTGCCGGTCTTGATGGAGTTGAATCAGGGTGCGGCGCTGACCTCGATGGTGGGCTATACGCTGACCTACAACACCCTCGACAACAACAAGAACCCGACGGACGGTCTGTTGATCGACTGGAAGCAGGACTTCGCGGGTGTCGGTGGCGACGTCACCTACTTCAAGTCGTCGATCGATGCGAAGTATTACACGCCGCTCGTGTCCGACATCGTTGGTATCATCCGTCTGCAAGGCGGCATCATGAACAAGGTCGGCAGCAAAGAGATTCGCATGCTCGACCACTTCCAGATGGGCCCGAACCTGGTGCGTGGCTTCGCTCCGAACGGCATCGGGCCGCGTGATATCTCGCTGTGGAATAGTTATGGGTACGGCGACGCGGTGGGCGGCACGCAGTATTGGGGCGCATCGGTCGAGTTGCAGATGCCGTTCTGGTTCCTGCCCAAGGAAGTGGGTCTGAAGGGCGCGATCTATGCCGATGCCGGTCAGCTTTCCGGGTATAAGGGACCTCCTTATCCGGGCGTGGGTGTCCCGCCGGGTCTCGCGGCGCGGACGTTCTCGCCGTTCGACGACGAGGTCGTTCGCTCGTCGGTGGGTGTGGGCCTGATCTGGCAGTCTCCGTTCGGACCGCTGCGCTTCGATTATGCTGTACCCCTCACCAAGGGTAAGTATGATCGCGTGCAGGAATTCCGGTTCGGCGGCGGTACGACGTTCTAGTGGTTCAAACCCGGTCCACGAGGCGTGCCCCCGCGACCGTTCGCTGCGGGTGACATGGCGCAATCGACATTCTTCCAACCACCGCCGAGCTTGACGCTGGCCGAAGTGGCCGCGTTGACCAAGGCGCATCTGGTCGATGACGCGCGCGCGGCCCAGTCTGTTCACGGACTGGCTTCTCTCGACGAAGCCGGGCCGATGCATCTGGCCTTCTTCGACAACCTGAAATACGCCGACCAACTCGACCAGACCCACGCCGGAGCCTGCCTGATCCACGAAAGGTTCGAGGGCAGGGTGCCGCCGCACGTCGCGGTGCTGCGCGCTGCACAGCCGTTTCGGGCCTTCGTCGATCTGGCCAGCCACCTTCATGCCGATGCGCTGCGGCCGCAGTCATCCTGCGGCAACACCGGCATTTCGCCGTCGGCGATCATCGATCCCGCCGCACGCCTGGAGGACGACGTCATCGTCGATCCGCTGGCGGTGATCGGGCCTGACGTGGAAATCGGTTCGGGGACCGTGATCGGGGCCAGCGTGGTGTTGGGCCCCGGCGTGAAGATCGGGCGGGACTGCAACGTCGGCCCGAACTCGTCGATCCACAACACCTTCATCGGCAACAACGTGCTGATCCATCCGGGCTGCCATATCGGGCAGGACGGCTATGGCTTCATTTTCGGCAAGGGCGGCCACATCAAGGTGCCGCAGACCGGCCGGGTGCTGATCCAGAACCATGTCGAGATCGGCGCCGGGACCACGATCGATCGCGGCAGCCTGCGCGATACGGTGATCGGCGAGGGCACCAAAATCGACAATCAGGTGCAGATCGGCCATAACGTCAGCATCGGCCGCCATTCGCTGATCGCGGCCCAGTGCGGGTTAGCGGGGAGCCTGACGATCGGGGACAACGTGGCCATGGGCGCCAAGGTCGGCGTCAACAACCACGTTCATATCGGGGACGGTGCGCAGATCACCGCCATGAGCGCTGTCAAGGACAGCATTCCCGCGGGCGAGCGATGGGGGGGCTACTTCGCCAAGCCGACCAAACAATGGTTCCGGGAATTTCTCGCGTTGGAGCGTCTGGTTCGCGATGGCGGATCGTCCGGAGCCAAGGATTCGAAAACCAGGGCTGAGGGACACGACTGATGCAATCGCCGATCGCCATCGAGGCCGTCGATATCAATAAGATCCTCCAGACGTTGCCGCACCGCTATCCATTCCTGCTGATCGACAAGGTCATCGAGATTCGCGAGGACCACAGCGGCATCGGAATCAAGAACGTCACCATGAACGAGCCGGTGTTTCAGGGGCACTTCCCGGAACGGCCGGTGTTTCCGGGCGTGCTGGTAATCGAAGGCATGGCGCAGACCGCGGGCGTGATCGGCATCCTGTCGGCGGGCAACGGCATTCAGCCGCGCGCGGTGTATTTTCTCACCATCGACAAGTGCAAGTTTCGCAAGCCGGTGCTGCCGGGCGACACCATCGAATATCACATGCACAACACCAGCCGCCGCAAGACCATGTGGTGGTTTCACGGCGAAGCCAAGGTCAACGGCGTTATCGTTGCCGAGGCTGACGTCGGCGCGATGCTGACGGACTGACGTTAAGTGATACATGGGCAAGAGCCCTTTTGAGTTGAGTAGCTTTAACTTTGTCATTCCGGGGCGCGAGCCCTTCGCGAGCGAGCCCGGAATCCATAACCCCCGCCGGGCGTATGGATTTCGGACCTGCGCCTGAAGACGGCGCATCCCGGAACGACGGGTTGTGATGGACCATGCGTCCATTCGATCGGAAAAGAGTCTGGCATGAGCAAGATTGATCCGACCGCGCGGATTGCGGATGGCGCGGTGATCGGCGAGGGATGTGTCATCGGTCCGTATTGCGTGATCGGCCCCGATGTCGTGCTCGGTGAGGAATGCCGCCTCGACGCGCATGTGTCGATCATGGGGCGCACGACGGTGGGGCCGCGCTGCCGGATGTCGCCGTTCGTGTCGCTCGGCAGTGCGCCGCAGTCGCTGGCCTATCGTGGTGAACCCACGCGGCTTGAAATTGGTGAATCCTGCCAGATGCGCGAAGGTGTCACCATGAATGTCGGCTCTGTCATCGGTGGCGGAGTGACCCGCGTCGGTGCGCGGGGTTACTTCATGAACAATGCGCATGTCGGCCACGATTGTCAGGTCGGCAACGATGTGGTCTTCGCGACGTCGGCGACGCTGGGCGGACATTGCGAGATCGGCGACTTCGTCTTCATCGGTGGGCTGTCGGCCGTGCATCAGTTCACGCGCGTGGGGCCGCAAGTGATGATCGGCGGCGTTTGCGGCGTGCGTGGCGATATCATCCCGTACGGTCTCGTCAACGGACAATACGCACGGCTCGAGGGCCTCAATATTATCGGCATGCGCCGCCGCAAATTCACCCGCGACCGGCTTTCGGCGGTGCGCGGTTTCTATCGCAAACTGTTTCACGGCCACGGCACGTTCGCCGAGCGGCTGCAACAGCTGCAGCCGATGGCGGCCGAGGATCCGGCCATCGCGGAAATCCTGACCTTCATCGGCGAAGGCAAGCTCCGTCCGCTTTGCCTGCCGGGAGACAACACCGACAAATCGTGACGACGAGGCGATGGGCTATCCATGACCAACGACACGCTGCCGATTTCATCGCCGGTCGGACTGGTCGCCGGCGGCGGCGTATTGCCGTTCGCGGTGGGTGAAGCGTTGGCGGCGCGCGGTGTCACGCCGGTCATCTTTGCGATCAAGGGATTTTGCGATCCGGTCGCGGTCGCACGGTTCAAGCATCACTGGATTTCGCTGGGTCAGCTTGGCCGGCTGACGCGGCTGCTGCGCAACGAGAAGTGCCGCGATCTCGCTTTCATCGGCACACTGATCCGGCCTGCGCTTTCCGAAATACGCCTCGATTGGGGAACGCTGCGTGTTCTCCCGCGGGTATGGGCGGCGTTTCGCGGCGGCGACGATCATCTGCTGTCGAGCGTCGGACGCCTGCTCGAGAAGGATGGCTTCCGTCTGGTCGGAGTCAAGGATCTCGCACCTGAACTGCTGATGCCGGCCGGCTGCCTCACGCGAGCGAAGCCGGAAGCCGATGCCGAGGCGGATATCTCCAAGGGATGCGAGGTACTGCGCGCGCTCGGGCCGTTCGATATCGGTCAGGCTGTCGTGGTGATCGACGGTCATGTCGTTGGCGTCGAGGGAATCGAAGGCACCGATGCGCTGCTGGCGCGTATCGCGCAGTTGCGTGCCGACGGTCGCATTCGCGCGAAGACGAAGCGCGGCGTTCTGGTGAAGATGCCGAAACGCGGCCAGGATCTGCGCTTCGATCTGCCGACCACCGGATTGCAGACCGTCGACGGCGTGATCGCGGCGGGGCTGGCGGGACTTGCGACCGTCGCCGGCCATACCATCGTTGCCGATCCGCAGCCGATGATCGATGCGGCGGATCGCGCGGGCGTCTTCATCACCGGATTGCCCGCGTGATGCCAAGCGATGCACGCAAGATATTTCTGATCGCGACGGAAGAATCCGGCGATCGGCTCGGCGCCAGCTTGATGCGTGAATTGCGAACGCGGCTCGGTGACGGCGTGCGCTTCGAGGGCGTCGGCGGCCGCGCGATGGCGGAGGCGGGACTCGTCTCCCGCTTTCCGATCGAGGAATTGTCCATCGTCGGTCTCGCGGCGGTCGCGAAGCAGTTGCGCAGCATCCTGCGTCGTATTCGTGAAACCGCCGATGCCGTGATCGCGGCACAGCCGGACGCATTGATCATCATCGACAGTCCCGACTTTACCCATCGCGTCGCCAGGCGGGTGCGTGCGCGCGCACCGCGGATTCCGATCGTCGATTACGTGTCGCCACAGGTGTGGGCGTGGCGGCCGGGACGTGCCCGCACCATGCGCGGCTATATCGATCATGTGCTGGCGATCCTGCCGTTCGAGCCGGAAGCGCTGCGGAGGCTCGACGGACCGCCGTGTACCTTCGTCGGTCATCCGTTGACGGAACAGCTTGGTTCGTTGCGGCCGAACTCTGTCGAACAATCGCGCCGTGATAGTTCGCCGCCGATTCTGCTCGTTCTGCCGGGCAGCCGTCGCAGCGAGATCGGTCACCACATGGCGGTGTTCGGTGAAACGCTCGGACAATTGCAGGCGCAGCGTATACCGTTCGAGGCGATATTGCCGACGATGCCGCATCTCGAAGGGATCATCGCGCGCGAGCTTGAGACGTGGACGGTGCGGCCGCGTGTCGTGATCGGCGAGGATGCCAAGCGCGCGGCTTTTCGGGTGGCGCATGCCGCTTTCGCCAAGTCCGGCACGGTCACGCTTGAACTGGCTCTCGCGCAGGTGCCGATGGTCACCGCTTATAAAGCCGGCGCGGTGGAAGCGTGGATCGTACGCCGGCGCATCACCTCGTCGTCGGTGATCCTCGCCAATCTGGTGATCGGTGAGAATATGATTCCTGAATTCATTCAGGAGGACTGCACCGCCGCGAAGCTCGCGCCAGCCTTGCGCGACGTCCTGACTGACACGCCGATACGGCGGCGGCAGCAGGAAGCGTTCGCGCGCATCGACGACATCATGTCGACCGGTGCGTTGTCGCCGAGCGCGCGCGCCGCCGATGTGGTGATCGGGCTGTTGCGATAGCGTTATTCGTCGCTTGCTATCGTGACGGCGAATCAACCAGCACGTCGTCGCGGACGATGCAGACACCGCCACGATAGACCGACCGACCCTTGGGCACCGCGACGACGGCTTCCGGAATGTGCGCGGCGCGCAACGTCACGAAGTCGGCCCGGGCGCCGACGCGCAAACCGTAGTTCTCGATCCCGAGCGCCTCGGCCCCCGCTGTCGTGACTGCATCGAATGCGATGCCGAGTTCGTCGTCGGTGCGGAAGTCCGAGCGATGGCCGATCATCATGGCGCGGCGGAGCATGTCGCCGTCGCCGTAGGGGCTCCAGCTATCGCGGATATTGTCGTTGCCGCCGAACACTGTGACGCCGGCTTCGCGCAGCGCAAGCACCGGCGGAAACGCCCGCGCGCCGGGCGCGGTGGTCATGATGGCGACGCCGGATTCGGCAAGAACGTCCGCGACGCGCCGGACCGCATCGGCGGGACTATCGCCCAGCGCATAGGCGTGGCTGATGACAACCTTGCCCTGCATGCCGAGCGCAAGCGTGCGCGCCGCGATCTCCTGAATGGAAGACAGTCCCATCGTGCCGGGCTCGTGCAGATGGATGTCGATGCCGACGCCGCGCTTTCCGGCGATGCCGAAAATGATGTCCAGATGGCCCTTGACGTCGCGATCGACCGCGGCGGGATCGAGCCCGCCGATCAGATCGGCGCCGTGATCGAACGCCGCGTCCAGCAGTTCGGCGGTGCCGGGGCAGGTGAGGATGCCGTTCTGCGGAAACGCCACCAGCTGGATATCGATCAGGTCGCGGTATTGCTCGCGCACCGCCGCGATCGCTTGCAGCGACTTCAATCCGACGCTGCCATCGACCATGACGTGGCTCCGCAGATGCGTGGAGCCGTTGGCGATGCAGAGTTCGAGCTGATTGCGTGCGCGCTCCGCCATCGGTGCCGCGGCGGCCATGTTGCGGTGCTGAATCTCCACGCGCTCATGGACATCGAAGCCGGCTTTGTAAGGAATATATGGCCGCCACGTATCGCCATAGAAGCTGGTGTCGAGGTGAATGTGACCTTCGACGAAGGCGGGTACGACCAGCAGTCCACCCAGATCGACGTCGGATGCCGCGGCCATACCGTGCGCCGGGACCTCCGGCTGGATCGCGGCGATCTTGCCATCGGCGACGGTGATGGTGGCCAATGTTCCGTCGGCCAGACGGGCGTTTCGGAACAGCGTATCGATCGTTCTGGTCATGGCTCACCTCGTCGACGTCACGGCTCGGCCAAAAAGCAACAGGCCCGTTCCGGATTGTCGGATCGGGCCTGCGAATCTTCAAGTCGTTAGAAGCGAGTGCTTACTTGCGCTTGTCCAGGTCGACATAGTCGCGCTTGGCAGCGCCGGTGTAGAGCTGGCGCGGACGGCCGATCTTCTGTGCCGGATCCTCGATCATCTCGCTCCACTGGCTGATCCAGCCGACGGTGCGGGCGACCGCGAACAGCACGGTGAACATCGAGGTCGGGAAGCCCATCGCCTTCAGCGTGATGCCCGAATAAAAGTCGACGTTCGGATAAAGCTTTCGCTCGATGAAGTATTCATCGCTCAGCGCGATCCGCTCCAGCTCCAGCGCGATCGGCAGTAGCGGGTCGTTGGCGTGCCCGGTTTCCTTGAGCACGGCATGACACATCTTCTGCATGATCTTGGCGCGTGGATCGTAATTCTTGTAGACGCGATGGCCGAAGCCCATCAGGCGCACCGACGAATTCTTGTCCTTCACCTTGGCGATGAATTCGGGAATCTTGTCGACCGAGCCGATCTCGGCGAGCATCTGCAAGGCTGCCTCGTTGGCGCCGCCATGCGCCGGGCCCCACAGGCAGGCGATGCCGGCCGCGATGCAGGCAAACGGGTTGGCGCCGGACGAGCCGGCGATGCGCACGGTCGAGGTCGAGGCGTTCTGCTCGTGGTCGGCATGGAGGATGAAGATCTTGTCCAGCGCGTCGGCGAGCACCGGGTTGATTTTGTATTCCTCGCACGGCACGGCGAAACACATGCGCAGGAAGTTCGACGCATAGTCGAGATCGTTCTGCGGATAAACGAACGGCTGACCGACCGAATATTTATAGGCCATCGCTGCCAGCGTCGGCACCTTGGCGATCATCCGCATCGACGCGATCATGCGCTGCCGCGGATCGTTGATGTCGGTGGAGTCGTGATAGAACGCGGCCAGTGCGCCAACCGAGGCGACCATCACCGCCATCGGATGCGCATCGCGGCGGAACGCCTGGAAGAAGCGCGTCATCTGCTCGTGCACCATCGTGTGATGGCTCACGCGAAAGTCGAAATCTTCCTTCTGCGCCTTGGTCGGCAACTCGCCGTGCATCAGGAGATAGCAGGTTTCGAGGAAGTCGCCTTTCTCGGCCAGTTGCTCGATCGGATAGCCGCGGTAGAGCAACACGCCGGCATCGCCGTCGATGTACGTGATCTTGGATTCGCAACTTCCGGTGGACGTGAAACCCGGATCGTAGGTGAACATCCCGGCCTGGGCGTAGAGCTTGCTGATGTCGATGACGTCAGGTCCGACGGTTCCCGAGCGGACGGGGAAGTCGTGGGATTTGCCGCCGACGGTCAGGGTGGCCGATTTTGAATTGGTTTTTGCGTCCATCGCGTATCCCCGATGAGATCGTTGAAAGGCCGAGCTTGCCAGGCGTCGAAATTGTGGCGACGGGTGGCAGCCAGGGTGGCCGAAAAGCGCCGGGCCAAGGGGTATCGCATTGCAGTATGCACCGCAAGATGCGGTTTTACGCCTTTGGTAGCGTCAGGCGGTGGCTTGATCCGCGAGGCGGCCGAGACACTCATCCCGCCCCAGCACCGCCAGCACGTCAAAGATGCCTGGTGACGTTGCGCGGCCGGTCAGGGCGACGCGCAGCGGCTGTGCGACAGAACCCAGTTTCAGTCCATTCTGTTCCGCGAATCCGCGCATTGCTGCTTCGGTGGTGTCCTGACGCCAATCCGTCACCGCCGCCAGCGCCTCGCGAATCCGGCCGATCAATTGACGTGTTTCCGGCGTCAGCAGGGTGGCCGCCTTGGCATCCATCGGCAGCGGCCGATCGGCAAAAATGAAATGCGCGCCGTCGATCAGATCGATCAGCGTTTTGGCGCGTTCTTTCAGGCCCGGCATCGCGCGCAGCAATTGATCGCGCGTGGTGTCGTCGAGCTTTTCCTTCAGCGTTGTCCCGTTGGGCAGATAGCCAGCCTGGTCGGCCAGCATGGTCACGAGAGATTGATCGTCGCTGTTACGGATGTAGTGGCCGTTGAGGTTTTCCAGTTTGGCGAAATCGAAACGTGCCGCGGAGCGGCCGATGGCGGGCAGGTCGAAGGCATCGATCATCTCCTGCGTGGAGAAAATCTCCTGGTCGCCGTGGCTCCAGCCGAGCCGCACCAGATAGTTTCGCAGCGCCGCCGGCAGATAGCCCATCGCACGATAGGCGTCGACGCCGAGCGCGCCGTGCCGCTTGGACAGTTTCGAGCCGTCGGGACCATGGATGAGCGGGATATGCGCCATGCTGGGAAGTTCCCAGCCCAGCGCGTCGTAAATCTGCTTCTGCCGTGCAGCGTTGGTGAGGTGATCGTCGCCGCGGATGATGTGGGTGACGCCCATATCGTGATCGTCGGCCACCACGGCGAGCATGTAGGTCGGGTTGCCGTCGGAGCGCAGCAGCACCAGATCGTCGAGGTTCTCGTTCTGCCAGACCACGCGACCCTGCACCTGATCCTCGATCACGGTTTCACCGGTGAGAGGAGCCTTGAGACGGATCACCGGCGCGACGCCTGCCGGAGCCTCGGAGGGATCGCGGTCGCGCCACAGGCCGTTGTAGAGCCGGGTGCGGCCCTCGGCGCGCGCCTTTTCCCGCATCGCGGTCAGTTCTTCCGGCGTGGCGTAGCAGCGATAAGCATTGCCGGATGCAAGCAACTGCGCCACCACTTCGCGATGGCGGTCGGCACGCTGAAACTGGTAGACGACGTCACCGTCCCAATCGAGCCCGAGCCATTTCAGGCCGTCGAGGATGGCGGTGATGGCGACGTCGGTCGAGCGCTCGCGATCGGTATCCTCGACCCGCAGCAGCATTTTCCCGCCGCTGTGATGGGCGAACAGCCAGTTGAACAGCGCGGTCCGGGCGCCGCCAATGTGCAGGAAACCGGTGGGCGAAGGCGCAAAGCGGGTGACGACTGGCTTGGTCATGATACCGGAAACGAGGGAAACGGGGCGGGTTGGGAACGCGCGGTCGGTGTATAGCAGGATCGCGGCATAACTAAAGCCTTCTTGAAGTCCAAGTGAAGCCCGACTGCGCGATATGCGGGCTTGGCGGCGGCGGGTGGATTTGGCTAAGGATGACGCTGCAAAATGAGCGAGCCTCGGATTCGGGACATTAGAATGACGGCAGAACTGACGACGGCAGAACCGGGGCGCGATTTTATCCGCGACATCGTTCAGGCCGATCTCGACGCGAAACGGCATGCCGGGATTGTCACCCGCTTTCCGCCGGAGCCGAACGGCTATCTGCACATCGGCCATGCCAAGTCGATCGCGCTCAACTTCGGCATCGCGCAGGAATTCGGCGGCAAGTGTCACCTGCGCTTCGACGACACCAACCCGGCCAAGGAAGAACAGGAATATATCGATTCAATTCAGCGCGACGTGCGCTGGCTCGGCTTCGACTGGGGCGACAACCTGTTCTATGCCTCGGATTATTTCGAGCGCCTGTACGGCTGGGCGGAAGACCTGATCCGCGCCGGCCTGGCTTATGTCGACGATCAGTCGCAGGAAGAGATTCGTCTCGCGCGCGGCACCTTGACCGAGCCCGGCAAGAACAGCCCGTTCCGAGATCGTAGTGTCGATGAGAACCTCGACCTGTTCCGCCGCATGAAGGCGGGCGAGTTTCCCAACGGCGCGCGGGTGCTGCGCGCGAAGATCGACATGGCGTCCGGCAACATCAACCTGCGCGACCCGGTGCTCTATCGCATCCTGCATGCCGAGCATCCGCGCACCGGCAAGGCGTGGTCGATCTATCCGAGCTACGATTACGCGCACGGCCAGTCCGACGCCATCGAAGGCATCACGCACTCGATCTGCACGCTGGAGTTCGAGGATCATCGGCCGCTTTACGACTGGCTGCTGGACAAGCTGCCGGTGCCGTCGCATCCGCATCAGTACGAGTTCGCGCGGCTCAATCTCACTTATACATTGCTATCCAAGCGGGTGCTCACCGAACTGGTGCGCGGCGGCCATGTCGGCGGCTGGGACGATCCGCGGATGCCGACCATCGCCGGCCTGAAGCGGCGCGGCGTACCGCCGGAAGCGATCCGTGAATTCATCAAGCGGATCGGGGTTGCGAAGGCCAACAGCGTCGTCGATGTCGGGATGCTGGAGTTCTGCATTCGTGAAGTACTGAACCGCGCGTCGCAGCGGCGCATGGCGGTGCTGCGACCGCTCAAGGTGGTGATCGAGAATTATCCGGAAGGGCGGAGCGAGGAACTGGAAGCCGTCAACCATCCGGACGATCCGGCTGCCGGTACGCGCACGATCACCTTCGGGCGCGAGCTTTACATCGAGCGCGACGACTTCATGGAAAACCCGCCGAAGAAATTCTTCCGCCTCTCGCCGGGCAAGGAAGTGCGGCTGCGCTACGCTTACTTCGTCACCTGCCGCGAGGCGGTGAAAGATGCGAACGGCGAGGTGATCGAACTGCGCTGCACTTACGATCCCGCAACCCGCGGCGGCAATGCGCCGGACGGCCGCAAGGTGAAGGCGACGATGCACTGGCTATCGGCCGCGCAGTCCGTACCGGCGGAAATTCGGGTTTACAACCCGCTGTTCAGCAATCCGGCGCCGGACGCCGCCAACTTCGTTGCCGATCTCAATCCGGACTCGCTCGAGGTGTTGCGCGATGCCCGCATCGAGCCAGCGCTGGCGATGGCGAACTCCGATGACGTCGTGCAGTTCGAGCGTCAGGGCTACTTCGTACGCGACCGGGACTCGACGCCGGAAAAACCGGTGTTCAACCGTACCATCGGCCTGCGTGACAGCTTCGCCAAGGATGCTGCAAAGGGCTGACGCGAACGGAGTTTATCGCAAAACGTATCCGCACTCACCGCGTCGTCCCTGCCTGCGCAGGGACGACGTTTTTCGTGTTGCGAATCCGCCCACAGAGCGATTTCGGCCAGGCTCTGAGACCGCGTTGTCGCCGCCGGCCTTTTGTTCCATGCTGTCCCTCCGCTTGGGGGTGAGGCGTGGCGGACGACGGCGAGGGCAGGGCCAGGAGCCCAACCAGAAGCAGAGCCAAGGCGAGAACCTGGCCGGCGCACACCGGCACACGGGCGGCTGCGATTTTTCCCGAACGCCTGACCGTATCGCCGCTGGCCGTGCGCCTGCGCGAATGGCTGCGTGCGGAGGCGGGCGACGGGCGCCTGTTGCCGTGGGTACCGATCGCTTTCGGCGTCGGTATCGCGCTGTATTTCTCCGCCGATCGCGAGCCGGTCGTCTGGCTGGCAGCGTTGGCGGCGGTGGCATTGTTTGCCGTTGCCTTCGCGCTGCGCCGACGCAAGGCGTTCGCCATGATGCTGATGCTGGCGGCGATCGCCGGAGGTTTTGCCGTTGCGGCTGTCAGGACGGCGTGGGTCGCGCATCCCGTGCTGGCGCATCCGATCTACTCGGCGTCGCTGCAAGGCTTTGTCGAAACCCACGAGGAGCGCGAGCGCACCGATCGTTTCGTGCTGCGTGTCACCGCGTTGAAAGCGACACGCAACGCGGTGGCGTTGACGCGGGTGCGGCTGTCGGTGCGAAAGGGCACCGCGCCGCCGGTCGGTAGTTACG
Source organism: Xanthobacteraceae bacterium (assembly GCA_049647485.1). Taxonomy (GTDB): domain Bacteria; phylum Pseudomonadota; class Alphaproteobacteria; order Rhizobiales; family Xanthobacteraceae; genus 62-47. Next base: position 993 of record JBARXT010000047.1, on the reverse strand, counting down.
TCGAATTGAAGGCGCGGCTGTTGCCGCCGCTGTCACCGCTGCGTCCCGGCAGTTACGATTTCGGACGCGATCTGTATTTCCACGGCATCGGTGCATCCGGTTTTGTGATGGGCGCGGTCAAGACGCTCGATCCGCCGGCGAGCGGCGGGTGGTCGTTGCGTTATGCCGCCATCATGCAGGGGATGCGTAACGCCATCGATGCGCGTATCCGCACCGCGCTCGAAGGCGACAACCGCGCCATTGCCACCGCGTTGCTCACCGGCCGGCGCGATGCCATCACGCCACCGGTCAACGACGCGATGTTCATTTCCGGCCTCGGTCACGTGCTGTCGATTTCTGGTTACCACATGGCGGTGGTCGCGGGCGTGGTGTTCTTCGCGGTGCGCGCGTTGCTGGCGTTGATTCCAGGACTGACGGTGACATTCCCGATCAAGAAGTGGTCGGCGGCCGCGGCGCTGCTGGCAGCCACATTCTATCTGCTGCTATCCGGCGCGGAGGTCGCGACGCAGCGCTCGTATTTCATGACCGCCGTGGTGCTGATCTCGGTCATGGTCGATCGCCGCGCCATCACCTTTCGCACGCTGGCGATCGCAGCGATGATCGTGCTGATCGCCGCGCCGGAGTCGCTGGTGCATCCGAGTTTCCAGATGTCGTTCGCGGCGACGCTGGGACTGGTGGCGCTGATCCAGATCGGCATGCCGCGCCTGTTCGCGACGCCGGACAACTCGACGGCGGCGCGCGCGGCGCTGTGGGGCGGCCGCGAGATCATGACGCTGGCGCTGGCCTCGCTGGTCGCGGGGCTCGCGACCACGCCCTATGCGGCCTTTCATTTCCATCGTGTCACGCCTTACGGCGTGCTGGCTAACCTCGCGGCGATGCCGGTGGTGTCGGGCATTGTCATGCCGGCGGGTCTGATGGGGCTGACCGCGGCGCCGTTCGGGCTGGACCGTGTGTTCTGGGAGATCATGGGGCTCGGCATCGACTGGATGATTG
>JBARXT010000046.1:0-23838 GCA_049647485.1 Xanthobacteraceae bacterium | reverse complement strand
GGCCATGGTGTCGGCGGTAGCGAGCCAGGCGCTGTTCTTCCAGCGCAACTCCCGCAATCGGGCGCCGCGCGCCGCGGCGTCGTAAGTCGAAATCATCCGGCGATAAGGCTTGCGGCCACGCTTCCGGAGCGTGGCCGCAAGCGCCTATGCGGCCTGCCCCAACACGCCCGCATCCCGTGCCGGTCCTGTGGGCAGATGATCGGCTGTGAACGATGGACAATCGGGTCGCCGGTTCCGGGTTTTCCGCCTACCTGACACACTGATGTGAAGCCGTGACGTGAACTGAACCTTTCCCCGCGCGTTGTGACCCATGTGCATGCCCCTTCGGGGAGCGGTTGGCAAAGCGGTGAGGCGTGCGATGTCTCAGATGTTTTCAGTCCAGAGGGCGGTCGTTGCTGCGGCGCTGACGGTCGCTGCCGCGCCTTTCGCGATGGGTGGTGAACTGCCGGTCTGGCTGGTGCGATCCCCTGCGGTAGCCGTCGCTGCGGCCCCAACGTCGATCGACGCGCCGACCAACGCGGTGGAGCGTTCCGGGAAATCCGATCGCGCGGACGTCACCCGGACTGGTGTTGCCTCGCAGACCTTCTCGATCCAGCCCACCGGCATGGACGGCACGTCGGTGCTGGTGCGGATCGTCAGTCAAAAGCCGGATCGCCGCGTGAACGACAAGCCCGCAACCCTGCTGCAGCCGCGTGGCAAGGCTGCCAAACCGCGCGCCGCTTGCGAGCCGGTGGTCAGCGTGTTGACCGATGTGGCCAAGCAATTGGCGCCGGGCCGCTGCATCACCTGAGGCGCGGGCGTGGCGAACGCGCGGTCGATAACCGCGCGTGATATTTCTGAATGATAATCCGAATGATAAATGGTCAGGCTTCGCCGGAGTCGTCGGCTCCGCTGTCGCGCCGCGTCGCCATCAGGCCTAAAGCCAGGCCGCCCAACGCGATCACCGGAAGCATCCGCTTCACGCCGATGATGCGCGCCAATTGAATCCCGGTTGCGAGCAAAGCGGGGTCAGTCAGGATGCTTTGAGAGGTGCGCTTGGCGGCTTCGGCGCGCTTTGCCTCCGCGCGCCGCTTTTGTTCGCCATGGACGGCCAGCACCACGAGCGCCACCACGAGAAAAAGCGCCGCGCCCGCGAGGCAGGCGTAGATCGATCCGTACTCTCGCGAGACGTAGATGAAGCCGGCGGCGCACAGGAAAATCAGCGCAATCGTCAGTGCGACGACGTTGACGACGACGAGTGCGGAGAGGCGCAATGTCGTCGTGGTATTCGTCTTGAAATCATCGATCCATCTTTGAAACATGCCGCGCCCCGATATCATTCACGCAATAAAAAGACCGCGTTGGATGGCGCGGTCAGCCGAAGACCGGGGACGGCCAGCGTCCCCGGTCCGTGTCGTTGAGACTCAACACCGCCAAAGTCATCTGCGCCGAATCTATCTGCGCCATGTCACGCCGATCAGAAAACCGAGGCCGAGCGCGACGGCGATGGCGGCAACCGGACGTTCGCGAATCGCATCTTCCAGCGTTTCCTCGATGGAAGCGGCGGCATTCTGCGCGGCTTCCATCGCGGCGCTGCCACGCTCCTGCGCATCCGTCAGTGCCGAGTCGACATTGCGTCGCGCCTGCCGGTAACCGCGGCGCGCTTGCTTGGTCGCTTCGCCCGAAACGGCATTGAGCGTATCGCCGATCCGTTCGGACAACTGGGTGATGTCCTTTTTCACTGCAGCCAGGTCCTTCTCGAAACGATCGGACAGGCCCTTATCGGTATCGCTCGCCATTCCACTCTCCTCGGGTGACACGAATGAATGTTAACGCCGTGCGCCGATCCAAAGTTCCATGAAGCGCGTCACCTTCGGCGCATAGCCGTCGGCGCGGTCATGCGAGGTCGATTATGTGAGATCGCGTCCCTCAGATGCGGCCGAGCAGCAAAAGGATGATCACGATGATCAGGATCGTCCCGACGATGCCCGACGGTCCGTAGCCCCACGATCGGCTGTAGCCCCAACTGGGAACGACGCCGAGCAGGATCAGGATGAGAAGGATGATGAGGATGCTGCCGAGTGACATGTGAACGCCCTCGCAATGCGGCAGAGGCTTGATCGGTCAAGGACTCCAGGCCGGGCCGGGCCGCATCCGCTAACACGGACGCGACCTTAAAGTTCCATCCGCCGGTTCGTGCCTCCGGCAGGAACCGATGGGCCGCGGTGCGCGTTGGCTGGCGGTCGGACGGCGTGATGATCTTCAGATCGAGTTTCCGAAGTGATCCGCGTCTACTGCCTTGTCCGATGCCGTTTGAGCGCCGTGGAGTGCGTCATGGTCACACCCGCAAAGAGGTCAATGGTTCGTGGTGCAGTACTGGCCGCGGCAGTCGTGGTATCGGGTTGGGTGGCGGCACCGGCGCAGGCCAATGATTTCTTCTCGACACTGTTCGGCGGCTTAATGGGGCAACCGTCAGCGCCGCCGTCGTTCTTCCCGTTCGGTAATAACGAAGCAGGTGCGCCGCCCGCGCATCGTCCGCGCTCGACCTCCAGTGGCGGTCGGCAGGCGTTTTGCGTGCGTATCTGTGACGGCCGTTACTTCCCGTTGGCGTCGCCGACCGGGCAGAGCCGCACGGCGTCATGCAACGAATTATGCCCCGCCAGCGAAACCAAGGTGTTTTACGGATCGAACATCGATCATGCGGCCGGCGAGAACGGCAAGAGCTACTCGTCGATGCCGAACGCTTTCCGCTATCGCGATGAAATCGTCTCAGGCTGCACCTGCAACGGCAAGGATACGTTCGGCCTTGCCAAGATCGACATCAAGGACGATCCGACCTTGCGCAAGGGTGATATCGTCGCCGGTGAGGATGGGCTGATGGTGGCGCACAAGCCGGATAAGCGCGGCGCATCGCTGAATTTCTCGCCGGCATCGCCCGCGATCGTCGCGCGCTACGCGCGAGCGCCCATCGTGGCATCGGAGTAGTGATGATCATAGCCCCGCTCTTCAGCTCACGCATTCATACCGTCTCAGTTCCCGGGGCTGGAACTTGTTCCAGCGGTGCGCGTTGGAGCCCGACACGTCCGCACGAAAGGTCGCGGATAGTGAGTTCGATGCGGCTTATTCCATTACCTTAAAGGGGCTTCCATGCTGATCGGCGTTTTGATTACGTTTCTTGTCATTATCCTTGTGCTCTATCTTATCGGCATGTTGCCGATCGACGGACGCGCCAAGCAGATCGCGCGTATCGTCGTCATCATCATCGGCATCGTGTCGCTGCTGAAATATCTCGCGGTGTTTTAGTTGGTCGTCATGGCGCGCGAAGCGAAGCAATCAGAAAGCCACGAAGGAAGAACTGGATTGCGTCGCCGCTTCGCTCTTCGCATGACGAACGGTAGGTTTGTAAGATCGTGTTGCCGTCCATGACGGAGGAGAGAATTGATCACAACAAAAAAGCCCCGGCGTGAGCCGGGGCTTTCGATTGTGAAGCAGTGCTACTAATCAGCCCGCGGCCTTGGCTTCCTTGCGGCGCGCGTGGAGAATGTACTCGGTGTAGCCGTTCGGCTGCTCGCGGCCCTTGAACACCAGATCGCACGCGGCCTGGAAGGCGACGCCGTCGAACTTCGGCGCCATCGGCTTGTACAGCGCGTCACCCGCGTTTTGCTTGTCGACCACCACGGCCATGCGCTTGAGCGAATCCATCACCTGATCGCGGGTGACGACGCCGTGTTGCAGCCAGTTGGCGAGATGCTGGCTCGAGATGCGCAAGGTGGCGCGGTCTTCCATCAGCCCGACGTCATGAATGTCCGGCACCTTGGAGCAGCCGACGCCCTGGTCGATCCAGCGCACGACGTAACCGAGAATGCCCTGGCAGTTGTTGTCGATCTCCTGCCGCACGTCGTCCGGCGCCCAGTTCGACTGCGATACCGGAATGGTGAGGATGTCGGAGAGCTTCGCGCGTTGGCCGCCCTTCTTCAGTTCAGCCTGACGCGCGTGGACGTCGACCTGATGATAATGCAGCGCGTGCAAGGTCGCGGCGGTGGGCGAGGGCACCCACGCGGTGGTGGCGCCGGCCTTCGGGTGGCCGATCTTCTGCGCCAGCATGTCGGCCATCTTGTCGGGCGCCGCCCACATGCCCTTGCCGACTTGCGCGTGACCGGGCAGGCCGTCGAGCAGGCCCATGTCGACGTTCCAGTCTTCATAGGCCTTGATCCACGGCTGCGCCTTCATGTCGTTCTTGCGGATCATCGGGCCGGCTTCCATCGAGGTGTGAATCTCGTCGCCGGTGCGGTCGAGGAAGCCGGTGTTGATGAACATGATGCGTTGCGACGCATTCTGGATGCAGGCCTTGAGGTTCACCGTGGTGCGGCGTTCTTCGTCCATGATGCCGACCTTCATGGTGTTGGCGGGCAGACCGAGCATCTGCTCGACGCGGCCGAACACGTCGCAGGTGAGCCTTACTTCGTCGGGGCCATGCATCTTCGGCTTGACGATGTAGATCGAGCCGGTGCGGCTATTGCGCACCTTGCCGTCGCTCTTGACGTCGTGCAGGCCGAGCAGGCCGGAGACGGCGGCATCGAGCAGGCCTTCTGGAATTTCCTGGCCCTTGTCGTCGAGCACGGCGTCGGTGAACATGTGATGGCCGACGTTGCGCATCAGCAGCAGGCTGCGGCCGTGCAGTTTCACTTCCTTGCCGTCGGGGCCGGTGTAGATGCGGTCGGCATTGAGCGCGCGCGTCATGGTCTTGCCGCCCTTCTCGAAGGTATCTTCGAGCGTGCCTTTCATCAGGCCGAGCGTGTTGCGATAGACCAGCACCTTGTCCTCGGCATCGACGGCGGCGACCGAGTCTTCCATGTCGAGAATGGTGGAGACGGCGGCTTCCATCATGATGTCGGCGACGCCGGCGGCGTCATCCTTGCCGATCGGGGAGTTGCGGTCGATGACGATCTCGACGTGCAGGCCGTTGTTGACCAGCAGCACGGCATCGGGCTTGGCGGCATCGCCGCGGTAGCCGGCGAACTGCTTCGGGGTCTTCAGGGCGACGTCGCCCTTGGCGGTCTTCGCCACCAGCGCGCCGTTGGCGACGCTGTAGCCGGTGACCTCAGCGTGGCTTCCGGAGGCGAGCGGCGCGGCCTCGTCGAGGAATGCCTTGGCCTTGGCGATCACCTTGTCGCCGCGCGCCTTGCTGTAGCCCTTGGCCGTATCGCTCGGATCCTGCGGGATGGCGTCGGTGCCGTAGAAGGCATCGTACAGGCTGCCCCAGCGCGCATTGGCGGCGTTGAGCGCATAGCGTGCATTGGTCAGCGGCACCACCAGTTGCGGGCCGCAGATCTTGCCGATTTCCTCGTCGACATTGGCGGTCTCGACCTGTTGCGTCGCCGGTTCGGGGCGCAGGTAGCCGATCTCCTTGAGGAAGGCGGTGTAGGCGTTGAAGTCGAACGCCTTGCCCTTGTGGGCGCGGTGCCAGTCGTCGATTTTCGCTTGCAGCGTATCGCGCACCGCGAGCAGTTCGCGGTTTTTCGGCCCGAGATCGCGGACGATGCCGGCGAGCCCCGCCCAGAACGCATCGGCGGATACACCCGTGCCGGGCGCGGCTTCCTTGGCGATGAAATCGTGGAGGACGGGGGCGATCTTCAGTCCGTGGGCGTCGATACGGTTCATAATGGGATTTCTCACGAGAACAGCGGCAAAAGGCGGATATTTGGCGCAAAACGCCCGTGCCGAGGCGGGTTAAGCGCTCCTTTTAGCGCCAGCCCGCCTCCGTGAGAAGGCCCCTCATAGGTATGAATTTGTTTCCGTCATGGCCGGGCATAGCCGTTCGAAGAACGGTGTCGCTTCGCTCGCCTATGTCCCGGCCATCCACGTCTTTCTGGCTGATGAATTATCAAGACGTGGATGGCCGGAATAAATCCGGCCAGACGACGCTAAAACTGAAAATGCGTCCCGGAGTTTCTTTCAGAGTTTGTCTCTCACGACGCCGCGAGGTCGGCGACGGTATCGATCAGCACGCCGGTGCGCGTCAGCATACGGGCGATGTCGCCGGTCGCTTCCGCGATTGGACGGTTCGACGTGTCGATGGTCAGTTCGCTCGCTCCGGGCGCTTCGTAATCGCTGCCGATGCCGGTGAAACCGGTGAGATTGCCGGCGCGGGCCTTGGCGTAATGGCCCTTGGGGTCGCGGCTCTCGCAGACCTCGGCCGGCGTCGCGATATAGATTTCGCGGAACAGATCGCCGGCAATGCGCCGCGCCGCCGCGCGATCTTCTGTTGATGGCGAGACGGCGGCGACGATGGCGATGTGGCCGTTGCGCGCGAGATGGGCCGCGACTTCGGCGAGGCGACGGATGTTCTCGCTGCGATCCTTCGCGGAGAAACCGAGGTCGCCGTTGAGGCCGGCGCGCAGCGTGTCGCCGTCGAGCAGAACCGGCGAGCCGCCGCTTTGAAACAGACGACGTTCCAGCGCGCGCGCCAATGTCGATTTGCCGGCGCCGGGCAGGCCGGTGAACCACAGCACCGCGCCGCGATGATGATAACGCGTCGCGCGCTCCTCCGGCTGCAAGGCGGATTCCACCGGCACGATATCGATCGGTGTGGCGCGTTGTGCGGCATCGATCCCGATCACCAGTCCGCCGCCGGCGATGCGGCCATCGACCTCGATGACAAGGCGGCCGGTATGTGGATTGTCGGTGTGAATGTCGGCGGCTACCGACTGCGCCAGCGCGATGTCGATTTCGCCGACGTGATTGCGCGCGATCGCCGCGCTCGCGGCATTGGACAATTCGCCGGGATCGACCGCCTTGGCAATGGCGGCGACGGTGGCGCGGCTTTCCCTGGTGCCGAGACGAACGAGAATGGAGGCGCCCGCCGTCAGTGGCGCATCGTGCAGCCAGAAGATGCGTGCGCGAAGACGCTTGGTGGCGCGCGGCGCGCTGGTGGCGTGGCCGATGATGTCGCCGCGTTCGAGAAACAATTCACGGTCCAGCGTGATGCCGACGGCGTGGCCGGCATGATGCCGCTGCCGCAGCGATGTCGCCGGCCAGCTTTCGACCGAGCGGATTTTCGCGATCTTGCCGGCGGGCATGATGACGATCTCGTCGCCGCTTGTGAGATGACCGGACTCGATGCGGCCGGCGACGATGCGGCGGTCGTCGAACTTGTAGATCGCCTGCACCGGCAATCGCAGCGGCAACTGCTCCAGCGCGCGCGCCGGCTCGAATTGATCGATGGCGCCGATCACGGTCGGCCCGTCGTGCCAACTGAGCCGCGCTGAGGCCGCGCCGACGCCGTCGCCTTCGCGCGCCGAGATCGGGATGATCGTGGTCGGCGTCACGCCGAGGCCGGTGAGATGCGCCGAGATTTCGTCGCTGATGTCCTGGAAGCGCTGCCGGTCGAAACCGACGCGGTCCATCTTGTTGACGATCACCGCGACCTGCTTCACGCCGAGGAGATGCAGCAGGTAGCCGTGGCGGCGGGTTTGGTCGCGAACGCCCTCGAACGCGTCGATCAGCAGCAGCGCCGCGTCGGCCTGTGCCGCGCCTGTAATCATGTTGCGTAAAAATTCGGCATGTCCGGGGGCGTCGATCAGCACCACGTCGCGATGCGGCGTGCGAAACCCGATCTGCGTGGTGTCGATGGTGATGCCCTGGTCGCGTTCGGTTTGCAGCGAATCCAGCAGGAACGACCATTCGAACGGCATCCCGCGCCGCTCGCTGACAGCTTTCAGGGTTTCGAATTTGCCGTCCGGCAGGCTGCCGGTCTCATGCAGCAGGCGGCCGATCAGGGTCGATTTGCCGTGGTCGACGTGGCCGACGATGACGATACGCACCAGCGGGCGCGACGCTGTCGCGGCGTTCGCAGCGACAGGACGATTGGCGACGATCATGTTCATGGCAGGACTCGAATATCGTGAGAGTTAGAGGTAGCCGGCGACGCGCAGCCGCTCGAACGCATCTTCGGTTTCGTGATCCAGCGCGCGGCCGGAGCGTTCCGGCACTTTCGTCTCAGCCAGTTCGACCAGAATTTCCGCGATGCTGGCGGCATCGGACTCCACCGGAAAAGTGATGTCGGCGTCGCCGAGCGAGCGGTAACGCTTGCCGTCTTTGGCGAGATACAGCGGAATGATCGGGATGTTCTCGCGCTGGGTGTAGGCCCAGATATCCGCCTCGGTCCAATGCAGGATCGGGTGAATACGCAGATGCGCGCCGGGCGGCGGCGAGGCGTTGAAGTGATCCCAGAATTCCGGCGGCTGATCGCGCACGTCCCAGCCGCCCTCAGTCCCGCGCGGCGAGAACACGCGTTCCTTGGCGCGCGTCGCCTCCTCGTCGCGGCGGATGCCGGCGATCAAGCCGTCGAAGCCGTATTTGGCGAGCGCCATCTTTAGGCCCTCGGTCTTGCGCGCGGCGGAGCGCGCCGCCGGCGGCAAGGTCGGATCGACCGCATCGATCGGTGGGCACGGCTCGATGCGCAGATCGAGTTCCCACTCTTTGCCGTAGTGATCGCGGAACGCGTACATCTCCGGAAATTTCTTGCCGGTGTCGACGTGCAGCGCCGGGAACGGCACGCGGCCGAAGAACGCCTTGCGCGCCAGCCAGATCATCACGTTGGAATCTTTGCCGAGCGACCACAGCAGCGCCAGCTTCTTCAGCCGCGCGAAGGCCTCGCGGAAAATGTAGATGCTCTGCGCTTCCAGTTGATCGAGCCGATCCATCGACGGCGTCGCCGGCCCATCCGGGTCTGGCGCGAGTTGTGCATTGCTGGAGACGAGGGCCGGGGACGACAGCGGTTTCCGGCTCGGCGGAACAGGAGAAGGACGTTGCATGCGTGGCGCCTGAAATTCTTAGCAAGGAATTCTGTTTTGCCAGGGCGCTGTAGAAGTAAAATTTTTCTGTTTACGTCCTGTGTAAGAGGAATATACAGAAAATAATTCTAGTCAACCCTGAACTTCGCGGGTTGGGAGTTTGTGATGAAGTGGCTTCCGGTTTTTCTCGATGTGCGGCGCGGCCCCGTGCTGCTGGTAGGTGGTGGCGAACTGGCGCGTGCCAAGCTGCGCATTTTATTGGCAGCGCAGGCCGAGGTGCGCTGGCACGCGACCGACGGCGACCATGATCTTGCCGGGCTCGATCCGGCGGGGGCGGAGCGTATCGCGTTCGACACGCAGGATCCGACGCGGATCGATCTCGGCGGCGTCATCGCGGTGCTGTGCGCCGGCGCGGGCGATGTTGGTCTCGAGGTCGCGGCGCGCGCGCGTGCGTTGGGCGTGCCGGTCAACGTGATGGACGATCTCGCACACTCCACTTTCATCTTTCCCGCCATCGTCGATCGCGGCGATGTGGTGGTGGCGATCGGCACCGGCGGCGCGTCGCCGGTGGTGGCGCGGCGGGTGCGCGAACGCATCGAGGCGTTGCTGCCGTCGCGGATCGGCGATCTCGCGGCGTTCATCGGTCAGTGGCGTCAATCGATCAACGCGCGTATCGCGCAAGCGCCGTTGCGCCGTCGTTTCTGGGAACGCGTGGTCGATGGTCCGATCGGTACGGCGGTGCTGGCGGGACGACGTGAAGACGCTGATGCAGCATTGCGCGCGATCTCCGATCCCTCAGTGTTTGCCGGTGCGACACGCGGCGATGTGAAAGGCCACGTCACGCTGGTCGGGGCGGGGCCGGGCGATCCCGATCTGCTGACAGTGAAGGCGTTGCGCGCGTTGCAGGACGCCGACGTGGTGTTTTACGACGAACTGGTCTCGCCGGAAATTCTCGACCGCATCCGCCGCGACGCGGCGCGGGTGCCGGTCGGCCGCAGGATCGGCAAGCCCGGCATCGGGCAGGACGCTGTTAATCGCCTGCTGATCGAGGCGGCGCGTGAAGGCCGCCGCGCGGTGCGGTTGAAGGGCGGTGACGGTTATGTGTTCGGCCGTGGTGGCGAGGAGGTCAATGCGCTGCGCGATGCCGGCGTGTCTTATACGGTGGTGCCCGGCATCACCGCGGCGCTCGGCGCCGCCGCCGAGTTCGAGGTGCCGCTGACCTATCGCCACGAAGCGCGGCGCGTCACCTTCCTCACCGCGCACAAGGCCGCTGACGCCGCCGACGTCGACTGGTCGGCGCTGACCGATCTGGAGATGACGGTTGTGGTCTACATGGGCATGACCGCCGCGCCCGCGGTGCGCGCCGGTCTGCTCAAAGCCGGACGCTCGCCGCTCACGCCGGTCGGTGTGTTCGCGCGGGTGACGCGGCCGGATTCCCGCGCGGCTGTCGGCGTGCTCGACGATCTGCCGGATCTCGCCACGCAAGTCGATGGCGGGCCTGCTATTCTTGTCATCGGCGATGTGGTCGCCCATTCCGCGCCGTGGCGCGCGTCAGCGCTGACGGAGAAACATCCCAACCTGTTGATGGCGGCCGAATGACGATGTTGTCCGAAGATGTCGAGAGCATTGCGGCCGCCGCATCGCGGCTGGATCGCACCCTGGAAGGTGCATCGCCGGCGAAGATCGTTGAAGCGGCGCTGCATACGGTCGGCCGTGAACAACTCGCGGTGGTGTCATCGTTCGGTACCGAGTCCGCCGCGTTATTGAAGGTGGTGGCCGATGTCGATCCGGCGATTCCGGTGGTGTTTCTCGACACGGGTTGGCTGTTCTCGGAAACGCTGGCCTATCGCGACACGCTGATCGCGACGCTGGGCCTGCGCGACGTGCGCTCGATCCAGCCGCTTGCGGACGATCTGGCGCGGCACGATCCCGACAACGAATTGTGGTTCTCCGATCCTGATGCCTGCTGCCGGATTCGCAAGGTGGAACCGCTGAAGCGTGCGCTGTCGCCATTCAAGGCATGGATCAACGGTCGCAAGCGATTCCAGGGCGGCGCCCGCGCAATCATTTCCGTCGTCGAGGATGACGGCGCGCGATTGAAGTTCAATCCGCTCGCCAACGTTTCGGCAGAAGACATCGCGGCGATCTATGCGCTGGCGAAGTTGCCGACGCATCCGCTGGCGGCATCCGGCTTCCGTTCGGTCGGTTGCATGCCGTGCACGTCGCGGGCGACGGCGGATGAGGATTCGCGCGCCGGCCGCTGGCGCGGTCGCGGCAAGACGGAATGCGGCATCCACACGATGAAGACTTCGTAGCAAATTGCCGCTGCCACGCGACAAACATTGAAATGCGGTTTCGTTGACTTAAAGCCCGCAATTCAACAGTTTTGTCGAAAGTTCCGAAAGACGATTTCGTCTCGGACAAGTGGAGATCGACATGCATCGTCGTATGTTTCTTGCCGTTGCTTCGCTGCTGCTAGCGAGTCCGTCGTTTGCCGCGGACGTCTCATTGTTGAACGTGTCGTATGATCCGACCCGCGAACTCTATGTCGATTTCAACAAGGCGTTCATCGCCGCATACCAGAAGGAAACCGGCAAGAGCGTCGAGATCAAGCAGTCGCATGGCGGCTCGGGGTCGCAGGCGCGTTCGGTGATCGACGGTTTGCAGGCCGATATCGTCACGCTGGCGCTGGCCTATGACATCGACGCCATCGCCAGCAAGGGCCTGCTGGCGACCGACTGGCAAAAGCGTCTGCCGCAGAATTCCTCGCCCTACACCTCGACGATCGTGTTTCTCGTCCGGAAGGGTAATCCGAAGAAGATCAAGGACTGGGACGACCTGGTGAAGCCGGGCGTCAGCGTCATCACGCCGAATCCGAAAACCTCCGGCGGCGCACGCTGGAACTATCTCGCCGCGTGGGGTTACGCGGAGAAGAAGTTCGGCAGCGAAGACAAGGTCAAGAAGTTCGTCGGTGACGTCTACAAGAACGTTCCGGTGCTCGACACCGGCGCGCGCGGCTCGACCGTCACCTTCGTCGAGCGCGGCGTCGGCGACGTGCTGCTGGCGTGGGAGAACGAAGCCTTTCTGGCGCTGAAGGAATTCGGCAAGGACAAGTTCGAGATCGTGGTGCCGTCGATTTCCATTCTCGCGGAACCGCCGGTCACTGTCGTCGACAAGGTGGTTGACAGGAAAGGAACCCGCGCGGTCGCCGAGGCTTATCTGAAATACTGGTACACCAAGGAAGCGCAGGACATCGCCGGCCGCAACTACTATCGCCCGACCGATCCGGAGATCGCCAAAAAGTATGCCGAGGCGTTTCCCAAGGTCGAGCTGTTCAAGATCGACGATGTGTTCGGCGGCTGGACCAAGGCACAGAAGACCCACTTCGCGGACGGCGGCGTGTTCGATCAGATTTACAAGGATTGATCGTGGTGCTGGGGAGCGGTGTCGTGACAGGAGGATCTGGACGGCGAAACACCTTGCCGGGGTTCGGCCTCACCATGGGGCTGACGCTGACATGGCTGTCGGTCATCATCCTGATTCCGCTCGCGGGACTGTTCCTGAAAACTTTTGAGCTCAGCTTCGCTGAGTTCGTCGGTATCGTCACCAGTCGCCGCACGATGAATGCCTTGAAGATTTCGTTCGGGCTCGCATTCGCTGCGGCGCTGGTCAATCTGGTGATGGGCAGCATCGTGGTCTGGGCGCTGGTGCGTTATCGCTTTCCGGGCCGCCGCATCTTCGATGCCATCGTTGATATTCCCTTCGCGTTGCCGACGGCGGTGGCCGGCATCGCGCTAACCTCACTGTTCGCCGCGAACGGCTGGCTTGGTGCGCCGCTGGCCGAACTCGGCATCAAGGTGGCGTTCACGCCACTCGGCATTTTCATCGCGATGATCTTCATCGGCATCCCGTTCGTGGTGCGCACGGTGCAGCCGGTGCTGATCGATCTCGATCCGGAAATCGAGGAGGCGGCGGCGAGCCTTGGCGCCAATCGCTGGCAAACCATCTGGCGGGTGATCCTGCCGAGCCTGATTCCAGCGCTGCTGACCGGTTTCGCGCTGGCGTTCGCCCGGGCCGTCGGCGAATACGGCTCGGTGATCTTCATTGCCGGCAACCTGCCGAACATCTCTGAGATCGCGCCGCTGTTGATCGTGATCCGGCTGTCGGAATTTCGTTATGCCGATGCGACGGCCATTGCCGTCGTCATGCTGATCGCGGCGTTTCTGATCATTCTCGTCGTCAATCGCCTGCAGCATTGGGCGCAGACGCGCATCCCGGTTCACTAGGAGAGCCGCGATGTCCGACAGCGCGATTCAATTCTATTCGGAAAGGACCACGGTGCGCAGCGAGCCCTGGCTGGCGCGCAGCATCGTCATCGGCTTGACGATGCTGTTTCTCACCGTGTTCGTGGTGCTGCCGCTGGTTATCGTTTTTGCGCAGGCCTTCTCCAAAGGCGTGAGTGCCTATCTCGCAGCGCTGGCCGAACCCGAAGCCTTGTCGGCTATCAAGCTGACGCTGGCGGTGGCGGCGATTTCGGTGGGCCTCAATCTGGTGTTCGGGCTCATTGCCGCATGGGCGATCGCCAAGTTCGAGTTTCCCGGAAAAACGATTCTCATCACCCTGATCGATCTGCCGTTCTCCGTCAGTCCGGTGATTTCCGGTCTGGTGTTCGTGCTGCTGTTCGGCGCGCAGGGGTATTTCGGCACGTGGCTGCAAAGTCACAACATCCAGATCCTGTTCGCGGTGCCGGGCATCGCGCTGGCGACGACCTTCGTGACGTTTCCGTTCGTCTCCCGTGCCTTGATACCGTTGATGCAGGAGCAGGGAACGCTGGAGGAGGAAGCCGCACTCTCGCTCGGTGCGTCGGGGCTGCAGACTTTCTTCCGCGTCACGCTGCCGAATATCAAATGGGGGGTGTTGTATGGCGTGCTGCTTTGCAACGCGCGCGCCATGGGCGAATTCGGCGCGGTGTCGGTGGTGTCCGGGCACATCCGGGGCGAGACCAACACGATGCCGTTGTTGGTCGAAATCCTGTATAATGAGTATCAGTTCGTGGCGGCATTTGCCGTCGCTTCGCTGCTGGCGTTGCTGGCGCTGATCACGCTCGTGGTGAAGACTTTCCTGGAGCGGCATCTCGACGAAGGACGACAAGCGCGTGACAATTGAACTGAGAAACATTGTCAAGACTTTCGGCACGTTCGCTGCGCTCGACGGCGTCGATCTGAAAATCGCCGACGGCGAATTGCTGGCGCTGCTTGGCCCGTCCGGGTCGGGCAAGACGACCTTGCTGCGGATCATCGCCGGGCTTGATTGGCCGGATGGCGGCGAAGTGTCGTTCGATGGCGAGGACGCACTGGCGCGGGGCGCCGGCGAGCGTCAGGTCGGCTTCGTATTCCAGCACTATGCGCTGTTTCGTCACATGACGGTGTTCGAGAACGTCGCGTTCGGCCTGCGCGTGCAGCCGCGCGCCGTTCGCAAGGACGAAGCCGGCATTCGTGCGCGCGTCAAGGAATTGCTCGATCTGGTGCAACTCGACTGGCTTTCCAACCGCTATCCGAACCAGTTGTCCGGCGGCCAGCGACAACGCATCGCGCTGGCGCGGGCGCTGGCGACCGAGCCGCGCATCCTGTTGCTGGATGAGCCGTTCGGCGCGCTCGATGCGAAGGTGCGCAAGGAACTGCGGCGTTGGCTGCGTTCGCTGCACGAGGAGATCAACGTCACCTCGGTATTCGTCACCCATGATCAGGAAGAGGCGCTGGAGGTCGCCAACCGCGTCGTGGTGATGGACAAGGGCAAGATCGAGCAGATCGGTACGCCGGGCGAGGTCTATGATTATCCGGCGACCGCGTTCGTGCACGGCTTCATCGGTGAGTCTGTCGTGCTGCCGGTCAACGTCGCCGAGGGCCGGGTCTGGATCGGGGATCAGGCCCTCAAGATCGACGCGCCGAATGTCGGCGGGCCGTCGAAATTGTATGTGCGCCGTCACGATATGCAGGTCGGGTCGGAAAGCATTGGCTTGCGCGGTGCGGTGCGCCATGTGCGGTCGTTCGGTGCGATCCAGCGTGCCGATATCGCAATCGAGGCCGGCGGCAACGAGACCGTGATCGAGATCGATACCCCGCGCGACCACGAACTCAGGACCGGCGAGACGGTCGAACTGCATCCGCGTCGGTTCCGCATCTTCGCGGACTGAATTGTCAGTAGGCGTCACCCTGAGGTGCGCGCTCTTGCGCGCCTCGAAGGGCGACGGTTGTCCTTCGAGGCTCGTGACATTCATCGCTCGCACCTCAGGATGACGCCGTCGCCCCCTGAAAAGCTGAAATCGTTCACCATTCAGCCACGGTTGATGTGCAACAACGGCTCTACCAGTTGGGGAGTCGGTGCATGAAGCGTGTCGTGGTGGTGTTGAGCGGCCTCCTGGTTCTGGCCGGCTGCGGCACGGCCGTGGAGCAATCCTCCGAGCAACCGGCCTTCTATCTCAGCATGGCGCATGGCGGGGCCAAGGTCGATGCCGGCGTCGCCGCATCGATGATCTCCGGCTACCGGCGCAACAACGGCCTCGGCGCGGTCACGGTCGATCCCGAACTGATGAAGGCGGCCGAGACGCAGGCGATGGCCATGGCCAAACGCAACAAGCTCGATCACGATGTCGCGGGCGCGCTGGGCAAGCGCCTCAATGCCTCCGGTTACCCTGCGGCGGTGGCGGTCGAGAACATTTCGGCGGGCTATCATACCTTGGCCGAAGCGTTCTCCGGCTGGCGCGATTCGCCGCCGCATCGCGCCAACATGCTGCACAAGGGCGTGACCCGGCTCGGCATTGCGGCGACCTATGCACCCGGCACGAAATACAAGGTGTTCTGGGCGTTGATCCTGGCTGCGCCCGACGATAAGCCGGGCGCCACGCGGTGACCCGTATGTGATGACCAGAGTGTGACGGCGCAGGCGATTTCGTCGATTGACGGCACGGGTTTGAGCCGCCACGGTGCCGCCTGAATTTCCGATCATCCCGACGTCATCCATGCCTATGTCGAATATCTCAAAATCCGCTATTCCGGCGCAGGCGCGGCGCGTGCTGGTGCTGCAGGGCGGCGGCGCGCTCGGCGCCTATCAGGCCGGCGCGTATCAGGCGCTGTGCCGGCATGATTTCGAGCCGCAATGGATCGCCGGCATTTCCATCGGCGCGATCAACGCGGCGATCATCGCCGGCAACCCGCGCGAGAAGCGGGTCGAGCGGCTGGAGGAATTCTGGCATCTCGTTTCCGCGCCGGTGCCGTGGCAATGGGAGTTGCCGAACGACTACGCGCGCTCGCTGTTCAACGAAGGCAGCGCTGCCGCCATCGCCGCCTTCGGCGTGCCCGGTTTTTTCATGCCGCGGATGCCGCCGACGCAGTTCTGGCCCACGTCGAATCCGGAAGGTCTGAGCTTTTACGATACGTCGCCGCTGCGCGAAACGCTGGAACGGCTGGTCGATTTCGATCGTATCAATTCCGGGGTGACGCGGCTCAGCGTCGGCGCGGTCAATGTCGCGACCGGTAACTTCGCCTACTTCGACAACGAGCGGCAGACGATCTGCCCCGAGCACATCATGGCGTCGGGCGCGTTGCCGCCTGGCTTTCCCGCGGTCGAGATCGACGGCGATCATTATTGGGACGGCGGCGTGGCGTCAAACACGCCGCTCGACTACGTGCTTGATCAGGAAACCAGAACGAATCTTCTGATCTTTCAGGCGGACCTGTTCAGCGCGCGCGGACCGTTGCCGACCACGATGCAGGAAGCCGCCGAGCGCGAGAAGGACATCCGCTATTCCAGTCGCACCCGCCTCAATACCGACCAGCACCAGCGGATTCATAACGCCCGCAAGGCGCTGCGCGATCTGATTTCGAAACTTCCGGACAATCTGAAGGACGATCCTTCGGTCAAGTACCTCAAGGAAGCGGCGAAGGAAAACACCGTCACGGTGGTGCATCTGATCTACCGCCAGAAGAATTATCACGGCTCGTCGAAGGATTACGACTTCTCCCGCCTCACCATGCTGGAGCATTGGTCGTCCGGCGAGCAGGATGTCGACAAATCGATGCGTCACAAGAATTGGCTGGAGCAGCCGCAGAACGGCGAGAGCATGGTAACTTACGATCTCACCGCCGAAGAAGATCGCGTCGCCGCGCAGTGCCCGCCGGTTATCAGGGATTCAAACAGGAGCACATGACATGGGTATTTTGACAGACAAGACCGCGGTGATCACCGGCTCGACCAGCGGTATTGGTTTGGCTTACGCGCGGGCGATGGCGAAGGCCGGCGCCAACATCGTGCTTAACGGCATGGGCAAGCCGGAAGACATCGAGAAGGAGCGCGCCAGCATCGAAGCCGACTTCAAGGTCAAGGCGGTGCATTCGCCGGCCGACATGACCAAGCCGGCGGAGATTGCCGGAATGGTCGCGCTCGGCGAGAAAACTTTCGGCTCTGTCGACGTGCTGGTGAACAATGCCGGCATCCAGTTCGTCGCGCCGATCGAGGACTTTCCCATCGAGAAATGGGACGCGATCATCGCCATCAACCTGTCGTCGGCGTTTCACGGCATCCGCGCCGCGGTGCCGGGCATGAAGAAACGCGGCTGGGGCCGTATCATCAACACCGCGTCGGCGCATTCGCTGGTGGCTTCGCCCTTCAAGTCGGCTTACGTATCGGCCAAGCACGGCATCGCCGGGCTGACCAAGACGGTGGCGCTGGAAGTGGCGACCCACAAGATCACCTGCAACTGCATCAGCCCCGGTTATGTCTGGACGCCGCTCGTCGAGAAGCAGATTCCCGACACCATGAAGGCGCGCAACATGACCAAGGAGCAGGTCATCAACGACGTGCTGCTTGACGCGCAGCCGACCAAGGAATTCGTCACCGTGGAGCAGGTCGCGGCGCTCGCGGTCTACCTGTGCAGCGACGACGCCAGTCAGATCACCGGCGCCAACCTGTCGATGGACGGCGGCTGGACTGCGGCGTAACGCCTCCATCGAATAGAGTGGAAGATACTTCGTCATGGCCGGAGCAATTACGGCCATGACGGCGACGTCGTTTTTTGTCTATGCGTCCCGCTTGCCGAACGCCAGCACATGCAGACCGAGGCGGCGGCGGACGATCCAGAACAGCAACACCGTTTCGAACGTCATCGCGATCGAGGTCGCGGCGGCGGCGCCGTAGCCGCCGAAATGCGGGATCAGTGCCACGCACAGCCCGAGGTTCACCATGAACGCCAGCGCATATGCCAGTGCGCAGATGTTCTGGTGCCCGACCATGTTGAGCAGCCGCTCTACCGGACCGATCGCGGCACGCACCACGAGGCCGATGGCGGCGACGAACATGATGCCGTAGCCGTCAACGAATTGCGGGCCGAACAGCCATAGAAGCGGCTTGCCCATTGCGAGCAGCGCTGCGGTGGCGGCGAGCGAGGGCCAGAACGTCCATTTGATCGAATAGGCGACATAGGCGGCGAGCCGCTTATGGTCGCCGGCGGCGTGATATTCGGTGAAGCGGTGCGCGGTGGTCGCCGACATCGCGTAGTGGATGAACGTCACCAGTGCCAACGTCTTGACCACGGCGAAGTAGATGCCGACCTCTTCGGACGAGCGGAACTGCTGCAGCATCAGCACGTCGGTATAGGTCAGCAGCAGATAGAAGCCTTCGACCAGCAGGATCGGCAGCGAGATCGCGAGCCAGCCGCGCGGATCGTGGACCTTGGGGCCAGGCTCCACCGTCGCCTTGATGCGACGGTTGAGCACGATCATCTGCCCGATCATGGCGACCCATACCGCGGCGGCGCTCGCCAGCATCGCGGCGGTCGCATCGAGGCCGACGCCGAGGACGAATGCACCGGCGGTGAAGCCGATGATCAACGCCTGGCGGATGATGAATTGCGGCATCAGGCCGAGCCGCATCCAGTCGTAGGAGCGCGCGATGCCGTCCTGCGTGTTGGCGACGACGAAAGCCGGCAGCGTCAGGCAGCCGATATAAAGCGGCGTGACGCTGGCGGGATCGAGCAGCGGCGACAGCAATCTGACCAGACCTGCGAGCAGCAGGGCGGCAGCGCTTGAGGTTGCCAGCGTCAGCCAGCGGCCGCCGGAGAGGAAGCCGCGCAGCAGCGCGGTCTCGTTGCGCGCGCGATATTCGGGGATGATCTTCTGCGCCGAGACGGCGATGCCGAAATCGAGCAGGCTGCCCAGCAGCAGCACCCAGATCCAGACATAGACATAGATGCCGTAATCGGAGCCGCCCATCCAGCGCGCCAGCAGAATCTGCGCGAGATAAGCCAGTGCCGCACTGACGACGCGGATGACGAAGATGGTGCCGGCGAGACGGTTGGTGACCGAGGTTTCGGACGATCCTCCGAGCACGGCACGGCATTGCGCGAGAATCCTGCCGCGCCATGTCGTGGGATCGGACGGTGTCTCCATGACAGCCAAGGTGAGTACCTTCAAGGCGCGCGGCAGCCGGGCGATGAGGAACAGGCCTAGCAACCATTCGTTAAGATTCGGTTGGGCGGAGGGCGGAGGTTATCACCAGCCCTACGGACCGCGTCTTGGCTTGGGATGCTATTGCAGATTGACGTTGAATTCGTAGGCGCGATGGCCGCCGACCAGCGTGAACTTCAGCGCCGCGCCGTCGGGTTTGGCGCCCGAGGGCAGCCCGTCGAGTGTGAAAGCGAAGCGCTTGAGGTCGGGCGCGCCATGATCGATCACCTTCGGCAACGGCAATGACCAGTCCGGCGTCGGGCCTTCGACATAGAGGTGCAGGTTGTCGGCGTCGTTGGTCGCGACGTCGACGATGACGTTGGTCGGGCCGTCGCGATGAACGTCGCGAATAGTCAGCGGATTAGGGTCGCCGATGTTCGCGGGCTTCGGCACCAGGTCGAGCGCGCCGGACAGCGTGTTGTCCTCGGTGCTGGCGACGTTGACGAAGGGCAGTTCGGCGCTGGCTTCCACCGGCACACACAGCTTGTCGCACACCGCGTAGCTGATCGCCATGCGCAGCACCACCGGCTTGTCGGTCGCCTTCAGCGCGATGCGCAACGGCAGCACCACCTGATCCTTGTAGCCGAGCGAGGTGCCGCCCGCGCCGTCAGGAAACGGACGCGGCGCTGGCCATAGCACCGTGACGGCTTCGACATTGTCCGATTTCGAAAAATCGAACCGCGGCGGCACGCCGGAATCCCCCGGCGTCCGCCAGTAGGTTTTCCAGCCCGGTTGCAGGCGAAACGCGACGCCACCGAGCACCACCGCACCGCTGCGCGAGCCGGCCAGCAGGCGAACCGCGGAATGGGAATCCTCTGCCCATGGCGATGCATCCTGCGCGTGCGCCTCGGTGAGCGTTGCGCAGGCGAGAAGCAATGAGGCGAAGCCAATCACGGACCGGATGGGAACTATTGCGATCATATGACGTCTTTACAGGGATGCGGCTGGCTAAACCATTGAATTGCGTGTGATCAATCCGCCGATGCGCTTGATTGACAGGAGCGGCGCCCAATATCAGGATATCAAGCGAGGCGAGGTCCGACAGCCATGAATCCTGCGAGCAAAACATCGAATATCGGCCACCGCAAGGCAACCGGAACTGAGGTGGAAAGCGGTAGCGGTTATCTCGATGGCCAGTTGCTGGTCGCGATGCCTGTGATGGAGGACGAGCGTTTCGCGCGCTCGGTGATCTATCTGTGCGCGCACTCCTCCGAAGGGGCGATGGGAATTATCGTCAATCGCCCCGCCGGCAGCATCGACTTCCCCGAGTTGCTGGTGCAACTGCAAATCATTCCCGAAGCGGATCAGATCAAGCTGCCGGAAACCGCCGAATCGATGAAGGTCCTGAAGGGCGGGCCGGTCGAAACCGGCCGTGGCTTCGTGCTGCATTCCAGCGATTTCTTCATCGAGGATGCGACGCTGCCGATCGATGACGATATTTGCCTCACCGCGACGCTGGACATCCTCAAGGCGATCGCATCGGGCAAGGGGCCGCGTCATGCGCTTCTCGCGCTTGGCTATGCCGGCTGGGCGCCGGGGCAGCTCGAAAGCGAAATCCAGGACAACGGCTGGCTGCATTGCCCGGCGGATTCCGACCTGGTGTTCGGCGCCGATGCCGAGGACAAGTACAGCCGCGCGCTGCGCAAGATCGGCATCGATCCCGGCACGTTGTCGAACGCGGCGGGGCATGCGTGAATTCCAATAAATGAGTCGTCCCCGCGCAAGCGGGGACCCGTACGCCGCAGCGGCTGCGATGGAGCACGTGCGCTCTTCTTTCTCTTGCGCTGATCGTCACGTCGAGACAGGGGGGTCCCCGGCTGCGCGGGGACGACCAGCCTGATGAGGCGGTATGTTAGATGACGTTCAATGCGCCGCTTCGAGGCGCTCTTCCGTCAACAGCCGCATCGCGGCTTCGGTGTCCATCGGCTCGCCGAAGGCGAAGCCCTGCGCGTATTCGCAGCCGAGTTGATAAAGCTCGACCGCGTCGGAATCGGTTTCCGCGCCTTCCGCCACGACGTCCATGCCGAGATCGTGCGCCAGCGCGATGATCGATTTCAGGATCACCGGGCGGGTGCCGCGGCTGGTGGTGCGAACGAAGGATTGATCGATCTTGATGGTGTCGAACGGGAAGCGCTGCAGATAGGCCAGCGACGAATGACCGGTACCGAAATCGTCGAGCGACAGGCCGACGCCGAGTTCGCGAATCCGCTGCAGCATCTGGGCTGCGTGCTCCGGATTTTCCATCACCAGCGATTCGGTCAATTCCAGCTTCAGCGTGCCGCGGATGATCGATGAGCGCGACAGCACCGTGCGGATATCGTGGATCAGGTCGTGCCGCAGCAGTTGCCGCGACGAGACGTTGACGCTGACGAAGATCGGCGTGCGCGAGGCGCGCATGGCGCGCTGCCAGATGCTGAGCTGGCGCGCGGCCTGATCCATCACGAACATGCCGAGATCGATAATCAGCCCGCTCTGTTCGGCGATCCCGATGAATTCGATCGGCGACATGCGGCCGAGCTTGGGGTGATCCCAGCGCGCCAGTGCTTCGAAACCGGCGATGGCGCGATCCTCCAGCCGCACGATCGGCTGATAGAGAATGGTGATTTCCTCGCGCTCGATGGCGCGGCGCAATTCGGATTCCAGCGTCAGGCGGTCGGTCTTGCGCGCGCGCATCGCCGGCTTGTAGACGTCGATGCGGTCGCCGCCGATGCGCTTGGAGTGATACATCGCCAATTCCGCGTCCTTCACCAACTCGTCGTTCGGCGCGGTCTGCGGATCGCTGAGCGCGAGGCCGATGGAGGCGGTGAGGAAAATCTCGCGGTCGTTGAAGGCGATCGGCGCGCGGATGGTCTTGCGGATGGTTTCGGCGAAGGCGGTGATGCGTGGCGATTCCTGTTCCGACATCAGGATCAGGCCGAACTGATCGCCGCCGAGGCGCGCCAGCGTGTCCTGCGGCTTGAGAATGCGCGTCAGCCGCCGCGCCAATGTCAGCAGGATGGAATCGCCGACGGCGACGCCGACGGAGTCATTCACCTGCTTGAAGCGGTCGATGTCGATCACCATCACGGTCGGCCGCATGGCCGGCACGGACTTCGACAGGTTGCTCAGGCTGGCGAGCCGGTCGAGGAACAACTTGCGGTTCGGCAGCCCGGTGAGGTTGTCGTTCACCGAGTCGTGCAGCAGTCGCTCCTCGGCATTCTTGCTGTCGGTGACGTCGGTCAACGTACCGATCACGCGAAGTACCTCGCCGTCGGAGCCGACCACGGGGCGCGCTTTCAGCGAGAACCACATGAAGTGCCCGTCTGCGGTGCGTAGCCGGAAGTCCTGCACCAGCCGGCCGCGACGCTGATCCAGTACGCTGTCGAGCGCGGCGCGGAAGCGATCCTGATCGAGCGGATGCAGCACCTCGAGCCAGACGGCGGCGGCGTCTTCCAGCGTGCCGCGCTTGAGGCCAAGCAGCGTTTCGGTTTCGGGGCTGGTGAATACCTTGTCGGCGGCGACGTCCCAATCCCAGATCAGGTCGCCGGAGCCGGTCAGCGCAAGCGCGCGGCGTTCGACATCGGAGACGATGCCGCCGGCCGCGCCGCCGGCGAAAGCGTGCTGCATCACCGTGAAGCCGATCAGCATCACGATCAGCACCAGGCCGCCGAGCAGCGCCGGGCCAACGATGTCGTTGGTGACGCTGCCTTCCACGGTCATGCCGGCCGCGATCACCCACACCGCCAGCAGGAACCAGGTCGGGATCAGCAGCACCGCGCGATCGAAGCCGTGGGTCGAGAGGTAGACGATCAGCGCGAAGCCGAACACCGCGATCATTGCCAGCGAAATACGCGCGATGCCGGATGCGACGGCGGGATCGAACAACGCCAGCGCCACCAGCGAGCCGAGGAAGGCGAGCCAGCCCAGCGTGATGTGCGAATAACGCACGTGCCATCGATTGAGATTGAGATAGGCGAACAGGAATACCAACAGCGTCGCGGCGAGGATCGCTTCGCCGGCCGCGCGCCAGATGCGTTCGGCGCCGGCCGACATATCCAGCACCTTGCCCCAGAAGCCGAAATCGACGCCGATATAGACCAGCACCGCCCATGCCAGCGCGGCGGCAGCAGGAAACATGATGCTGCCCTTCACCACGAACAGGATCGTCAGTACCAGCGCCAAGAGGCCGGAGATGCCGATGACGATGCCCTGATAGAGCGTGAAGGAATTGACCTTGTCCTTGTAGGCGTCGGGCTCCCACAGATAGAGCTGCGGCAGCTTGTCGGTGCGCAGTTCGGCAACGAAGGTAATCACCGCGCCGGGATCGAGGGTGATGCGGAATACGTCGGCGGTGGGATTCTCCTGCCGCTCGGGGCGGTCGCCGGTCGACGGCGTGATCGTGGCGATGCGCGACAGGCCGAGGTCGGGCCACAGCAGGCCGGACGAGACGATACGATAATGCGGCGCGACGATCAGGCGGTCGAGTTGATCGTCGGTGTTGTTGGCGAGCGCGAACACCACCCAGTTCTGCCCGCCTTCGCGCGCGCGCACTTCGACGCGGCGCACGATGCCGTCGGTGCCGGGCG
>JBARXT010000045.1:0-7055 GCA_049647485.1 Xanthobacteraceae bacterium | reverse complement strand
GCGGCGATCTGTATGTCCGGTTTCGGGTTCACGTGCCGGAGCGGTTGACCGATCGTCAGAGACAACTGTTTGAGCAGCTGAGAACTCCGGCAGGTCGAAGATCGTCTAGCAGGTAGTGAAATGAGTTCGGGGACCGGGGCTTAGGAAGCGTGGAACCTACTAACCTGGAATTTCACTCTTGAGTAGAGCAACATGCGGTGAGGATCGGCATATTCGAAAAGCTCGGCCGGATTGAAAAATGTGTCGATCTCATTCTGCGCAACCCTCGGTGTCTCCGAAGCGTGGACGATGTTGGCCTGGACGCTCATCGATAAGTCGCCTCTTATGGTTCCGGGATCTGCCTCACGCCCGTTTGTCACGCCACATAATGTTCGGACGGTCGCAACCGCTTCGACGCCTTCCCAGCATGTCGCCACGACGGGCGCTGAAGTCATGAATTCCGCGACCTCCGCATAAAATGAGCGATCCAACAAGTGCTGGTAGTGGCGCGCGAGCATATCTTCGTGCATCTGCAGCATCTTCATCCCAATTAGCAACAAACCCTTTTGCTCCAGTCGGGAGATAATCGCTCCCAAGAGCCGGCGTTGAAGGCCGTCCGGTTTGATCAGGACAAGAGTCCGTTCCATGCAACTCTCCGACATTCACTAAGTTACGATCGCCAGTGACCTGCTCCCCAAATTGTTCTCGAAGATAGGGAGAGGCTGTTCTTCGGATGAGCTGCTCCCCTTTTCTCGATCGCGCTGCTGGGCGATTCGAGGGGTCTTTCGACCAGGGTGGCCATGCGCCGCTGATCGATTCATCACTGCCATCGGTGTGACATTGCCGATCGCGCTGTGAGGTCTTTCTTTATTGTAGTCTCTACGCCAATCCTCGCATTTTCGCCGGGCGTCGTCGAGGCTCATGAACCAGTGAGCGTTCAAACATCCAGCCCGGAACTTGCCGTTGAAGGACTCGATAAACGCATTCGGTCGGCTTGCCTGGTCGCGAGAAGTCGAGCGTGACACCGCGGTGGTAAGCCCAGAGATCGAAGTCGCGTGAGACAAAACTCGCTGCACTGATCGACCCGAATTCCCTTCGGGAAGCCAACCTGACAACGCCGCGGAAGTTAAAGCGGACCTCGGTGGCCGGTGAGAACCGCGAACGTGTCGACGATGGTGAGCGCACGCAGCTTGTGGCCGGTGGAAGTGATCGCTGATCGTGGTAGGGCAATGCTCGTCCACGTCGTCGGCAGACGCGTACGGGGCAGGCTCGGAGACGCGCTGGGTTACGCCTGATGCGATCTGACGTTCGCCGGGCTGGACGCTTGTCGCCGCCGCTAGCGTAGAATCGGCGGCTGCTGGCGTTCGCAGTTTTATACCGAAGTGGCGCGCCCGACACGATTCGAACGTGTGACCTCCACCTTCGGAGGGTGGCGCTCTATCCAGCTGAGCTACGGGCGCTTCGCAATCTTTGCCTAGCCTGATCGCCTCATGAACGTCAACGAAGTTTGGCCGGCATCGAACTTGTTTCACTTATCGGACGATCGCTTCCGAAACGTCTCGTCTTCTTCGCCAGTCTTCGCTGCACTTCGCCGTCAGTTGCTTACGCGATGCTTACGCGAGATTTTTTACGGTTGGATCGATCAACGCCGATCTCACAAGTCCTTGTTTTTCTAGCGTCTTTTAGTCTCCCCATTCGCACGAACTGGCTTGACATGTGCCTTCGGAGGGCAACGCTCTATCCAGCTGAGCTACGGGTGCGTGAGCCGTTGTTTAACCGATCGGGTCGGGCCGGGCAACGGGCGTGGTAAGGTTTCTGGCGGCCGAAGGAAGGGCTTCAGCCGCCTGTTTTGAGCCGGAATGCCTTGTTTTGCGGCGTCAGAGCCGCTTTCTCCGCACCGGTGTTCTGAGGGGCAGGGCCGTCAGTCGACGGTCTGCACCACGGCGGAGATCGCGCGGGCATTGCTGGATTTGACCGGCTGCACCGCCGACGCGATCATCGCGTCGTATTCCGGCAGGGTTGCCAGCGTTGTCTTGGCGCGGAGGTGAACCACTTTGTAGCCGTTGGCCTTGAGTTGGGTCAGCAACTCCGGCACGGCGAGGGCGCTCCACTTGTGCAGATCGTGCATCAGGATGATGCCCTTCTGCTTCTTCTTGAGCTGCGTCATGATCGAGGCGACGAGTTGGTCGGGCTTCTTGATCTTGAAGTCCTGCGAGTCGATGTCGATCGAGAACGCGGCGACGTTGCGCTCGGCCAGATAGGCCTTGAGATCGCCGGTCTGGCGCAACTGCGGATAGCGGAAGAACGGTGCGATCGGCGCGCCGGCCATCATCGCCACGGCGCTCATGCCCTTCTCGATTTCCTCGCGGGCTTCTTGCGGCGATTTGTGGGCGAGATTCTGGTGAGACCATGTGTGCGAGCCGACGGTGTGCCCGGCCGCGATCACCTGCTTCAGCACCTCGGGATGCCAGGTGGCATGCTTGCCGACGGCGAAGAAGGTGGCCTGCAGGCACTCAGCCTTCAGCGCCGCCAGCACCATCGGCGTCGACACCGGCCACGGACCGTCGTCGAAGGTCAGCACCACTTCGCCGGGCTGCAGGAAATCGTAATCGCGGTATTGCGACATGCCGAAGCCGGGGCCGCCCGAGGTGTCGATCTGCACCGTGCGTGAGACACCGAGCGCATTCGGATTGCTGCAAGCCGGCTTGGCCGTCGCGACGCGCTTCTCGGGAGCGGGCGGGGGCGGTGCGGCGACCTGCGGAGCGGACACCTGCGGCGCCGGTTCAGTGGCGGCGGTCTGGCGCTCGACGCCCGGCTTGGGCCAACGGGTATCGATCGAGCCGGTGGTCAGTTCCGGTTTGGCGCTTGCGGCCGTCTCGACTGCGGTCGAACTGAGATAGTACTTGGCCGTTACGCCGATGACGCTGACGGTCGCAACCGCGGCCGCGGCGACGAGAACCGGAAACTGACGCATGGTGACTCCACTGCACAGGGCAGGACGTCCTGCTGAGTCAAGACGTCCGTGCGCAACCATCCAGTGAAATAGTTAATCGAGCGTATGTTCGGCCTGTCGCCGGAAAAATTTTGCTTTGCATGTCAAACGGTCACGGCACGCGAGTACCTATTGCCGCGCCATCTCAGCGTCGCCAACACCGTCGCCGTCCAGCGCCTGATCGTCGTACATTGTCACCTCGACTCGCAGCAGACGGCCGGTGAATTCGAACGGCGCGTCGTAGTGCGATACTGGACTGCCGCGGTCGCGGCCGATGTCGAGGCCAGACCACGAGATCAGGTTGTGAAAGCCGAGTTGGGTCTGTATCGCGCCAGCCGACTCGCCGTCGATTGTCAGGCGATATTCCGACACGCCGGTGCGGGAGCCAAGCGCGGGCGGCGTGGTGCGCCGTAGCCGTTCGACATGGACGCCGAGCCGATGCGTGCCGGCTGCGATCTCGCGCTCCGAGGTGACGACGTGATGATGGCCGCCGATGTTGAGGTCGTGCACCAGCCGCCGCGCCTTTATATAAAGGCTGTAGCCGGAGGTGGCGTCGCCGTGCGCCAGCAGCACGCCTTCGGCATCGAAATCGTCGATCTCGACAAACGCCTCGATGGTGTAGCTGCGGCTGCGCACGTCGGGCGCGACGTCGGTGGGAACGTGGCCCATGCCGGCATGAAACACGAAGTTCTTGCGAGGGCCATGAAAGCGTGCGGCGTTCTCGGCGAAACGCGGGCCGAAGCGGTCGTCGAGCGGCAGCACGTTGCGGGCTTCCGCCTCGCGCCACCACAGCTTGATGAGTTCTGCGAGCCGCTCGGGCTCCTGTGCGGCGAGATCGTCGACCTCTGAGAAGTCGCGGTCGAGATGAAACAGCTCCCACTTGTCGTTGTCGAACGGCGTGCCCGGCGGATGATAGGCGACCGCCTTCCAGCCGTGGTGCCACAGCCCGCGATGGCCGAACATCTCGAAATATTGCGGCGTGCGGCGTGACGGCGCTGACGCGTTTGTAATGCTGCGGGCGAAACTCTCGCCTTCCAGCGGCATCTGCGCGATGCCGTTGATGGCGGGCGGCGCAGCGATCTCGATCAGTTCCAGAAGCGTCGGCGTGAAATCGCTGGCATGCACGAACTGATGCCGCAATTCGGCGGTTGCCGGAATCTTCTTCGGCCAGTTCAGCACGAACGGATCGCGGATGCCGCCGCCGTGGGTGTTCTGCTTGTAGCGGCGCAGCGGCGTGTTGGAGGCCATCGCCCAGCCGTGCGGGAAATTGGTGTGGGTATCGGGGCCACCGATGTCGTCGATGCGTTGCAGTTTTTCCGGCATCGGTTCGGGCCGGAAATTGTACGGTCCCATCGCGTTGACGAAGCCGAGCGGGCCGCCCTCCTGGCTGGCGCCGTTGTCGGACATCACGACGATCAGGGTGTTGTCGCGCACGCCGGTCTTGTCGAGGAAATCGATCAGCCGCGCCAGATGTTGATCGGCATGGTCGAGCATGCCGGCGAAAGCCGACTGCAGCCGCGTGAACACGCGTTGCTCGTCCGGCGTATGCGCGTCCCATGCTTTGACGCCATCATTGCGTGGCGGCATCTTCGTTTCGGGCGGCACGATGCCCATCGTCTTCTGTCGCGCCATGCGTTGCTCGCGCTCGACGTCCCAGCCGTGCGCGAAGGTTTCGTCGTAGCTCTTGATAAGGTCGGCGGGCGCCTGATGCGGCGCATGGCAGGCGCCGAAGGCGAGCCATGTCAGCCACGGCAGATCGGGCCGGTCCGCCATGTGATCGGCGATGAAGCGGATCGACTGATCGACCAGATCGGCGGTGAGGTGATAGCCGTCGGTGTAAGTGCCTGGCGGATCGATATGCGTGTTGTCGGCCACAAGCTCCGGTGCGTACTGATCGGTCTCGGCATCGAGGAAGCCGTAGAAGCGGTCGAAGCCGCGCCCCAGCGGCCAGCCGTCGAACGGTCCGGTGGCGCCGCTCTCGGTCAGCGGCGTGACGTGCCATTTGCCGACCATGTAATTGCGATAGGCATGGGCCTTCAGCATTTCGGCCAGCGTGCCGGCTTCGCGCGCGATCTTGCCGCGATACCCCGGATAACCGCTGTCGAAATTGGCGAGGCAGCCGACGCCGACCGAATGATGATTGCGGCCGGTGAGCAGCGCCGCGCGCGTGGTCGAGCACATCGCGGTGGTGTGGAAGCCAGTGTAACGCAGGCCTTGCGCGGCCAGCGCATCGATGGTCGGCGTTCTGATCTTCGAGCCGTAGCAGCCGAAATCGGAGAAGCCGACGTCATCGAACAGCACCACAAGAATGTTGGGCGCGCCTTGCGGCGGCGTTCCCGGCGTCGGCCACCACGGTTTGGAATCCGCGATGGTCTTGCCGATGGTGCCGCCGAAAGCGGTCTTGTTCTGTGCTGTCATGTATTCGCTCCCCGTGCCGACAGGTCTGTGCAGCGTTTTCGCTTGGTTGATACCGCGTCGGCGTGCGGTATGATCGACGTCAGAAACACAAAGGTCAATCAGGGAGCGACGACATGGGACGGCTTGACGGCAAGGTGGCGGTGATCACGGGCGCCACCAGCGGCATCGGTTGGCGTACCGCCGAAATCTTCGTGGCAGAGGGTGCGAAGGTGGTTGCGGCCGGACGGCGCGCGACGGAGGGTGAGGCGCTGGCGAAGAAACTCGGCGCCAACTGTCTGTTCAAGCAGACCGACGTCACCGACGAAGCGCAGATGAAGGCGCTGATCTCGCACGCGGTGGAGACATTCGGCCGTATCGATTGTCTGTTCAATAATGCCGGGGGGCCGGCGCAGACCGGCGGCATTGAAGGGCTCGACGTGGCGCAGTTCGACGCCGCGATGGCGACGCTGGTGCGCAGCGTCATGCTCGGCATGAAGCACGCCGCGCCGCATATGCGCCGGCAGGGCTCCGGCAGCATCATCAACAATGGCAGCATCGCCGGACATCTCGCCGGCTATTCGTCGTCGCTGGTCTACGGCGCGGCCAAGGCGGCGGTGATTCATTTCACCAAGTGCGTGGCGATGGAGTTGGGCGAGGCCGGTGTCCGCGTCAACAGCATCTCGCCGGGCGCGATCGCCACTGGCATTCTCGCCAAGGCCATGGGCCTTGAGCCCGGCGCGGCCGACAACAAGGCCGACGTGCTGGAGGGGCTGTTCAAGTCGGCGCAGCCGATCCCGCGCGCCGGCATTCCGGATGACATCGCGCATGCGGCGGCGTTTCTGGCGAGCGACGAATCGTCCTTCATCAACGGCGCGGATCTGGTGATCGACGGCGGCGTCATCGGCGGCCGCAACTGGACACAGCAGCAGCAAGGCTATGTCGGCTTGCGCAAGTTGCTGGGGGAGGGGACTTAGCCGGCCAGTTGCATTGAAGCTGTCGCGCGACGAGAGTAGCTTTTGTCGGTCCGTTGCCTTTTTGCCGGAGAAACGTGCATGTCGACCACGACAGGGATGATGCTGGACGGGCGCGGCGCGTGGCAGTTGGGCCTTGCCGCCGTCGCCGGGCTTGCGTGCGCGGCGGTCGTCGCCAAAGCGCTGCCCACCACGATGGATGCCGTCTCCAATGTGCTCGCGCCGCTATGTGCGGTCAGCGAAGCCGGCGCATCCAGCCCGCTCGACAAGGTCGAGGTGATTGCGTCCCATGCCCTGCCGAACGTGCCGGGCAAGCGCGTCACCATCGTTCGCGTCTTCTACGGGCCCGGCGGGTTTACGCCGGCACATAGGCACTCGGGCACGGTGACTGCCTATGTGACGCAAGGCGCCATTCGCTCGCAGCTTGGCGGCGGGCCGGTCGAGGTGTTCAAGGTCGGGCAATCGTTCTTCGAGCCGCCGGGCACCACGCATCTGGTGTCGGCCAATGCCAGCGCCACGGAGCCCGCGGAATTGATCGCGGTGTTTGTCGCCGATGAAGGCGCGGAACTGACGACGCTCCTGAAGTAGATAGAGGGGTGGTTTTATCCAGCGGCGTCATCCTGAGGTGCGAGCGACGAAGTCGCGAGCCTCGAAGGAGGGTGGCCGTGCATCCTTCGAGGCTCGCGCTGCACCCTTCGCTCCTCAGGATGATGGAT
>JBARXT010000044.1:0-6093 GCA_049647485.1 Xanthobacteraceae bacterium | reverse complement strand
CACACTGCCGCCGGACGTGACTTCAATGAGACGTTGAGCGCGGGAAATATTATGCAGGCACTATACGCCCAACTCCTGGTTGGACTGATCAACGGTTCGTTCTACGCGCTGCTCAGTCTCGGTCTGGCCGTGATCTTCGGAATGCTCAACATCATCAACTTCGCGCATGGCGCGTTGTATATGATGGGCGCGTTCTGTGCGTACTTCCTGCTTAACGGCCTCGGCCTGAACTACTGGTATGCGCTGGTCATCGCGCCGATCATGGTCGGTATTTTCGGCATGGTGCTGGAGCGCACGCTGCTGAAATGGCTGACTGGACTGGATCACCTGTATGGACTGCTGCTGACGTTCGGCATTGCGCTGATCATTCAGGGCGTGTTCCAGAATTACTTCGGCTCGTCGGGATTGCCGTATGCCATTCCCTCGCAACTGCAGGGCGGCATGAATCTCGGCTTCATGTTCCTGCCGGTGTATCGCGGCTGGGTCGTGGTGTTCTCCCTCGTGATATGTCTCGCCACCTGGTATCTGATCGAACGGACCCGGCTTGGCGCCTATCTGCGCGCCGCCACTGAAAATCCGGCGCTGGTCCGCGCGTTCGGCATCAACGTGCCGCGCATGATCACGCTGACCTATGGTCTGGGCATCGGCCTTGCGGCGCTCGCCGGCGTGCTGTCGGCGCCGATCAATCAGGTGCGGCCGCTGATGGGCGCCGATCTGATCATCGTCGTCTTCGCGGTGGTGGTGATCGGCGGCATGGGATCGATCATGGGATCGGTCATCACCGGATTTGCGCTCGGCGTCGTCGAGGGAATGACCAAGTATTTTTACCCCGAGGCTTCCAACACCGTGGTCTTCGTTCTGATGGTGCTGGTGCTGCTGGTGAAGCCGACGGGATTGACAGGACGGGCGACTTAACATGTCAGTGATCACCGACAATTCCTCAACGACATCTTCCGGGCGCTCGTTCCGCGACGAGGCTGTCGCCTTCATCCTGATGGCGGTGGCGCTGGCAATTGTGCCGTTCACCGATATCTATCCGTTCTTCGTCATGCAGGCGCTGTGCTTCGCGCTGTTCGCGTGCGCCTTCAACCTGCTGATCGGATATGGCGGCCTGCTGTCGTTCGGCCACGCCATGTTCCTCGGTACCGCCGGTTATTTCACCGCGCACGCGCTGAAGGTCTGGGGTGTATCGCCGGAAATCGGCATCATTATCGGCACCGCCGGTGCCTGTGCGCTGTCGATCGTCACCGGCTGGATTTCGATCCGCCGTCAGGGCATCTACTTCGCGATGATCACGCTGGCGCTGTCGCAGCTCGTGTTCTTCGTCTACCTGCAGACGCCGTTCACCCACGGTGAAGACGGCATTCAGGGCATTCCGCAGGGGATGCTGTTCGGGCTGTTCGACCTGTCGAAGCCGACCACGCTGTATTACGTGATCCTGGTCGCCTTCCTGCTGGCGTTCCTGCTGATCTTCCGCACCATCAATTCGCCGTTCGGCGAAGTGCTGAAGGCGATCCGCGAGAACGAGCCGCGTGCCATTTCGCTCGGCTACAAGGCCGACCAGTACAAGCTGATGGCCTTCATCCTGTCGGGCACGCTGTCGGGCTTCGCCGGCTCGCTGAAGGTGTTCGTGGCGCAGAACGCCTCGCTCACCGACGTCCACTGGACGATGTCGGGTGAGATCGTGCTGATGGCCCTGATCGGCGGTCTCGGCACCGTGTTCGGTCCTGTGGTCGGCGCCTTCGTCATCGTCGCCATGCAGCAGTATCTCGCCGGCTTCGGCCAGTGGGTGACGGTGATTCAGGGCGTGATCTTCGTGGTCTGCGTGCTCACCTTCCGGCGCGGTATCGTCGGTGAGATCGCGGGCTTCTTCAAACGCTCGCTGTAATCCCGCACGGCAGATCAAGCCCCCGGGCGTCGGTTTTGCCGCCGGGGAGCGCTGCTGTGTTCGTCCGGTTAAACGTCTCTGATTTTTTGCGATAATTTCACCCGGCCGGGTTCACCGCTCGCGCTCGGGGCGCGGTGCTCCGTGCATATCGTGCATATGTTGTGTTCGGTGGGCGCGACTGCATCCGCAGCGATTGCGCGCCGTCCGCAGAAGTGTTTTATGACATCGCAATGACGTGCTGTCGGCATGCCGATGGGCTATCGCATCTGGGGTTCGAGGCGGTCAGGTCTGGTCCGACCTCGACGTTTTACCCGGTCGGCGGCGCGATCTTGAGGCGGGGCACGCCGGTCGTAAGACGGTCTCGGCTCGCGTCGACCGAGTGCCGCCAACCGATGGCCGGGGATTAACATGTTGCGCTGGTTCAGAGCTCTGTTGCCCAGGGAAGAGAAGTTCTTTGCCCTGTTCGCACGTCATGCACAGGTCGCGGTGCAGGGCGCGCAGGCACTGGAGGGCATGTTGCGCGGCGGCGAGGAAACGCCGGTCTATTGCCAGCGGGTCAACCAGTTCGAAAGCGATGCCGACGGCATCACCCGCGAAGTTCTCACCGCGGTCCGCCGCACCTTCATCACCCCGTTCGACCGCGTCGACATCAAGAACCTGATCACGGCGATGGATGACGCCGTCGACCAGATGCAGCAGACCGCGAAGGCCGTGGTCCTGTTCGAGGTGCGTCAGTTCGAGCCGCCGATGCGCGAGATCGGTGCGCTGCTCGTCGAATGCGCCAATCTGGTTGGCCGCGCCGTGCCGCTGCTGCAGTCGATCGGCGACAACGTCACCATGCTCACCGCGATCACCGAGGAGCTCGGCAAGCTGGAAGGCCGCGTCGACGATCTGCATGACATCGGCCTCAAGGAACTGTTCCTCAAGCACCGCAACGCCAACACCATGGATTTCATCGTCGGCGCCGAGATCTACGACCATCTCGAGAAAGTGGCGGATCGTTTCGACGACGTTGCCAACGAGATCAACAGCATCGTCATCGAGCAGGTTTAGGGCAGGGACCGCCGGGTGGACGCCACGATTGCTTATCCGGTTCTGGTCGGCCTGATCGCGGTCGCGCTGCTGTTCGACTTCCTCAACGGCTTGCACGACGCGGCCAACTCGATCGCCACCATCGTCTCGACGCGGGTGCTGCGGCCGCAATATGCCGTGCTATGGGCGGCGTTCTTCAACTTCGTCGCATTCCTGGTGTTCGGGCTGCATGTCGCCAACACCATCGGCACCGGCATCATCACGCCCGACATCATCACGCCCGCCGTGATCTTCGCGGCGTTGGTCGGCGCCATCGTCTGGAATCTGGTGACCTGGGCGCTGGGCATTCCCTCCAGTTCATCGCACGCGCTGATCGGCGGGCTGGTGGGCGCGGGCGTCGCCAAGGCCGGCATCGTCGCGGTGATGTGGAGCGGGCTGTCGATGACGTTGCTAGCCATCGTGCTGTCGCCGGTGGTGGGATTCCTGCTCGCGCTGCTGCTGGTCGCCATCGTCACCTGGGCCTCGGCCCGGTCCACGCCATTCGCGGTGGACCGGGCGTTCCGAATATTCCAGTTCTTTTCCGCGTCGCTGTATTCCCTCGGCCACGGCGGCAACGACGCGCAAAAGACCATGGGTATCATCGCCGTGCTGCTCTACTCGCAGGGCCATCTCGGCAGCGAGTTCAGCGTCCCGTTCTGGGTGGTGCTGTCGTGCCAGTCGGCGATGGCGCTCGGCACCCTGATGGGCGGCTGGCGCATCGTCCGCACCATGGGGCTGCGGATCACCCGCCTGACGCCGATGCAGGGTTTCTGCGCCGAGACCGGCGGTGCCGCGACGCTGTTCACGGCGACGTTCCTCGGTGTCCCGGTGTCGACCACCCACACCATCACCGGAGCCATCGTCGGCGTCGGCGCGGCGCGGCGCGTTTCGGCGGTGCGCTGGAACGTCGCCAGTTCCATCGTCTATGCGTGGGTGATCACCGTGCCGGCGTCGGCGCTGGTGGCGGCGGTGGCCTATTGGGCCGTGGTGCTGGTGCAGCGGTAGAGCCCACGACGACGTCAATTAAATTTCAATGCGTCATTGCCGAGCATAGCCGTTCGAAGAACGGCGTCGCTTCGCTCGCCTATGACCCGGCAATCCATCATCTTTCGAAAAGATGGATGCGCGGATCAAGTCCCCGCATGACAACGGTGAACTCGATTCACTCGTGCCTCACGTCACCAGCTTGAGCCCGACGATGCCGGCGACGATCAGGCCGATCGAGCCGAGCCGCGCGGCGGTGGCCGGATCGCCCAGCAGCACGATGCCGAGGATGGCGGTGCCGACCGCTCCGATCCCGGTCCAGACCGCATAGGCGGTGCCGACCGGCAGCGTCTTCAGCGCCAGCCCGAGCAAGATGATGCTGATCAGCATCGCCGCCAGCGTCAGCACCGACGGCACCAGACGGGTAAAGCCTTCGGTATATTTCAGGCCGATCGCCCAGCCAATCTCCATCAACCCCGCGACGAACAACATGAACCAGGCCATGAGACCCCCTAACGTGTTAGGCAGGGCCGTCCCCGCGATGACTGCATGAAGCCGAAAGGTCGTCCCTCCGCCGGGGTGATATGGGACAGCAGGAAGGGTTCCGCAACCGCGCTGACGCACCGAACCAGCGATGAATTCCCTTGATCCTGCCCGTTTTCCCTGCCACACGCCTCGTGTGACGGCTCTGACGTTCCTTTCATCCTTGCAGCAGGCACGTCAAAGGAACGTCAGAGCCGAAGTCACACGAGAATCATAGGTTTGCGAGCGTCTCTTAGGTTCTGACATTCGTAAACGGGCTCGCTGCGACGAAATACGAATGTCAGAACCGAGACGCTCGCCCATGACCGATATCGCTACCGCAACCGAACCGCGCCCGGCGCTGGCCACTGAGGTGGCGCGCCGCCGCACCTTCGCGATCATCTCGCATCCCGACGCCGGCAAGACGACGCTGACCGAAAAGCTGCTGCTGTTCGGCGGCGCCATCAACCTCGCCGGACAGGTGAAGGCCAAGGGCGAGCGCCGCAACACGCGCTCCGACTGGATGAAGATCGAGCGCGATCGCGGCATCTCCGTCGTGACTTCGGTGATGACGTTCGAGTTCGACGATCTCGTCTTCAACCTGCTCGACACGCCGGGCCACGAGGACTTCTCCGAGGACACCTATCGCACGCTCACCGCGGTCGACTCCGCCGTCATGGTGATCGACGCCGCCAAGGGCATCGAGGACCGCACGCGAAAACTGTTCGAGGTCTGCCGGCTGCGCGACATCCCGATCATCACCTTCATCAACAAAATGGACCGCGAGAGCCGCGACACCTTCGATCTGCTGGACGAGATCGAAAAGACCTTGGCGCTCGACACCACGCCGATGACCTGGCCGGTCGGGCGCGGCCGCGACTTCCTCGGCACCTATGATATCGCGACCGGCGGCATTCGCCTGCTGGAAGGCGGCGGCGCCAAGACCGGCGCGGCTGAGCAGATCGACATTGCCGATCTCGCCGCGCGCAATCCGAATCTCAACCTCGACGAAGTCAAGGAAGAACTGGGGCTGGCCACCGAAGCCTGCAAACCGTTCGATCTCGCGGCATTCCGCGAGGGCCATCTGACGCCGGTGTATTTCGGCTCGGCGCTGCGCAATTTCGGCGTCGGCGATCTGCTCGAAGGTCTGGGTAAATTCGCGCCGCCGCCGCGCGCGCAGGAAAGCACTCAGCGTCTGGTGCAGGCGAACGAACCGAAGATGACGGCGTTCGTGTTCAAGATCCAGGCCAACATGGATCCCAACCATCGCGACCGCATCGCGTTCGCGCGGCTGTGCTCCGGCAAGCTGACGCGCGGCATGAAGGCGAAGCTGGTGCGCACCGGCAAGCCGATGCCGTTGTCGTCGCCGCAGTTCTTCTTCGCGCAGGATCGTGCCATCGCCGATGAAGCTTATGCCGGCGATGTGGTCGGCATTCCGAACCACGGCACCTTGCGGATCGGCGACACGCTGACCGAGGGTGAGGACGTGTCGTTCGTTGGCGTCCCCAGCTTCGCGCCGGAAATCGTTCGTCGCGTGCGGCTCACCGACGCGATGAAGGCGAAGAAGCTGAAGGAAGCCTTGCAGCAGATGTCGGAGGAGGGCGTCGTGCAGGTGTTCCGTCCGCGCG
>JBARXT010000043.1:0-18709 GCA_049647485.1 Xanthobacteraceae bacterium | reverse complement strand
AGCCGGACCAGACCGCGCCGACCACCGCCGCCCCCGCGACGCCCTCCCCGACGACGCCGCCGGCCAGCGCCACGGCCCCTGCCTCACCGCCGGCGACGCAGACCGCCGATCCGTTCGGCGAGGAAATCACGCTGACGCCCAAGACGGTGCTGATCTACACCGGCAACGCGACGTGGGATTCGGCGTTCGAAAGCCTGATCGACGCCTTCAAGGCGGTGTCTTCCATGCTCGACAAGCAGGGCATCAAACCAGCCGGCAACCCGATGATCGTTTACACCTCGACCGACGACAACGGCTTCGTGTTCCAGGCCGAGGTGCCGGTGGATCAGGAGCCGAAGGATCTGCCGAAGAATATGAGCATGGGCAAATCGCCCGAGGGCAAGGCGCTGAAGTTCGTGCATCGCGGGTCCTACGACAACATGGACAACACCTATGAGGCGATCACCAATCATCTCGACGACAAGAAACTCGAAGCGAAAGACCTGTTCATCGAGGAATACACCACCGATCCGCTGAAGACCGCGGAAGACAAGCTGGTGATCAACGTCTACGTCCCGCTGAAGTGAGAACCATGATCGCACCCCACATCTTGACCGCCGCGCTCGCGGCGACCTACCTCGGCCTGTCCGGAGCCGCGATGGCCGACACCACCTTGCCGCCGATGATTTCCGTGACCGGGGACGCCACCGTCAACGCGACGCCGGATCTCGCGCAGATCGACGGCGGCGTCACCACCGACGCCAAGACCGCGCGGGAGGCCAGCGACGCCAACAACGCCGCGATGGGCCGCGTGCTGCTGGCGCTGCAAGGCGCGGGTCTCGCCGAGAAGGACTACCAGACCTCGCGGCTGTCACTGTCGCCGCAATATGCCAACACCGGTCCCAACCGGAACGGCCCGCCGGTGGTGAGCGGCTATCGCGCCAGCAACCGCGTCACCGTGAAGCTGCGCGACGTCAGCAAGGTCGCCGGCATCATCGACGCGCTGGTCGCAGCCGGCGCCAACGACATCGGGGGCATCCACTTCGCGGTGTCGAATACCTCGAAACTGCTCGACGAGGCGCGGCCGAAAGCGATCGCCGACGCACGGCGCAAGGCTGAGATCTACGCCAAGGCCGCTGGCGTGACGCTGGGCGATCCGGTCAGCATCAGCGAAGGCGGTGCCATGCCGCCGATGCCAATGGTGCGCAAGGCGTCGATGGATTTCGCCGCAGCCCCCGTCGCACCGGGCGAGGAAACGCTGCACATCAATGTCAGCGTGTCATGGGCAATTAAGGCGGCGGCGCAGTAGTTTCGCCCGTCAGATTTACATCGTCGTCAGGCGCGGGCTTGACCCGCGCATCCATCTCTCAACAATGATGGATGGCCGGATCAAGTCCGGCCATGACGTCTGATTGCGTCGACAGCGCGCCCCTCAAACCTCCACCACCTGCCCCGGCTTTAGCGCGACGAACTTCTCGCGCGAAATATTCGCCGCATCCAGCGCGACCTGCAACGCTGCGACCGGCGCGTCGATCGCCTCGTCCGTCAGTTGAAACGTGCCGTGGTGATGCGCCAGCGCGCGTTCGGCGCCACTATCGGCGAACGCCTTTACCGCTTCCTCCGGGTTCATGTGCTGGTCGCGCATGAACCAGCGCGGCTCGTAAGCGCCGATCGGCAGGATCGCCAGCCGGAACGGCCCGTGCGCATCGCGCACGCGGCGGAAGTGGCCGCCGTCGCCATAACTGGAATCGCAGACGACATAGAGATTGCCGGAGGGTGTCTTCAAGACGAAGCTCGCCCATAGCGCCTTGTTACGGTCGAACAGCCCGCGCGCCGACCAGTGCCGCGTCGGCACCAGCGTCACCGTCACGCCGTTGCCGAGATTGACGTGGTCATGCCAGTCGAACGCTTCGACGCGAATCGCGGCGTCGGCCGCGCGCATGGTCACGTCGTTGCCGAGCGGCGTGATGACGCGCGGCGCGAACTCGGACTGCAGCCGTGACAGCGTCGCCACGTCGAGATGATCGTAATGGCCGTGCGACACCAGCACGGCATCGATCGGCGGCAGCGCCTCGAAGGCGATGCCGGGATCGTTGTGGCGCTTCGGCCCGGCGAAGGAAAAGGGCGAGGCGCGCTCCGACCACACCGGATCGATCAGGATGTTGAGGCTCGCCGCCTGGATCAGCCAGCTCGCATGCCCGACGAACGACAACCGGATGCCCTCCGATACGCGGGGCGGCGGGGTATCGGCATGGGGGCTCGGCACCCAGTCCGGCCATTTGTGGCGCTGGCGGTCGCCGCCGAACTGCCAGCGCAGCACCTCGGCGAGGCTCTTGGGCGAGGATCCATGCGGATCGAAGAAACGGAGCCCGTCAAAATGATCCGACACCGGCCCATTATAGGTTTTCATGAAGGAGGCCCAGAACGCGGAGCCGCCGAGCATGGCGGCAATGCCGGCCACGGAAGCAAGAAACCGGCGGCGGGTGATTGTCATCGGTGGATTGGGCCAAAAATCACGGGATTCGGCAAGACGTGCTAGACAATTGATTGGATTATCTATTTCGGCGTTCCGCATCGCATTCGAGGATGTCGATTTTAACGCACTTTTGTTGACTTTGGCGCGCAACCGGCGTTTAACCGCCCAACTTCTCGGAAAGATGTTCTTTTCGACCCGCCGCCCGGCCCTTGAGACCGGAGGCCAACGCCCGACAGCGCTGTGCGCCCTCGGGCGCAAACGTGTTTTGTCTCTCCCTCGCCCCGCTCTTGTGGGGAGAGGGTTGGGGTGAGGGGCGCTTCGCCGCAGATGATGCGGATGAATTGAGCGCCGTGCCTTGCCCCTCACCCGCCGCGAAGACGCGGCGACCTCTCCCCGTACAGAACGGGGCGAGGTAAGGAAGGAAAGCTGACGTGTTCGACAATCTGTCGGAAAAGCTTGGTGGCATTCTCGATCGGCTGACGCGCCGTGGCGCGCTGACCGAGGCGGACGTCGATGCGGCGATGCGCGAAGTGCGTCGCGCATTGCTGGAAGCCGACGTCGCGCTGGAAGTGGTGCGCAGCTTCACCGAGCAGGTTCGCGAGCAGGCGGTCGGCGCCACCGTCGTCAAATCGGTGACGCCGGGCCAGATGGTGGTCAAGATCGTCCACGACCAGCTCATCGCGACGCTGGGCTCGGACGGCCAGACCATCGACCTTAACGCGCCGGCGCCGGTGCCGATCATGATGGTCGGCTTGCAGGGCTCCGGTAAAACCACCACCACCGCGAAGCTCGCCCGCCGCCTCACCCAGCGCGACAAGCGCAAGGTGCTGATGGCCTCGCTCGACATCTACCGCCCGGCGGCGATGGAGCAGCTCGCCGTGCTCGGCCGCGATCTCGAGATCGCGACGCTGCCGATCGTCGAAGGCCAGAAGCCGGAACAGATCGCGCGGCGCGCCATCGAAGCCGGCAAGCTCGGCGGCTTCGATATCGTGCTGCTCGACACCGCCGGCCGCACCACGCTCGACGAAGACATGATGAGCGAGGCGGCCAACATCAAAGCGGCCGCCAACCCGCATGAGGTGCTGCTGGTGGCGGATGCGCTGACCGGTCAGGACGCGGTCAATCTCGCGCGCTCGTTCGACCAGCGCGTCGGCCTCACCGGCATCGTGCTCACCCGCGTGGACGGCGACGGCCGTGGCGGCGCGGCGCTGTCGATGCGCGCGGTCACCGGCAAGCCGATCAAGCTGATCGGCACTGGCGAAAAGACCGACGCGCTGGAAGACTTTCATCCCGATCGTATCGCCGGCCGCATCCTCGGCATGGGCGACGTCGTGTCGCTGGTGGAAAAAGCCGCCGCGCATATCGACGCCGAGAAGGCGGCGCGCGTCGCCGAGAAGATGCGCAAGGGTCAGTTCGACCTCAACGACATGCGCGATCAGTTGCAGCAGATGGCGAACATGGGCGGCATCGGCGGCCTGATGGGCATGATGCCCGGCATCGCCAAGATGAAGAACCAGATCGCCAATGCCGGCATCGACGATAAAATCCTGAAGCGTCAGACCGCGATCATCGATTCGATGACGCGGCAGGAGCGCAAGCATCCCGACCTTCTCAAGGCCAGCCGCAAGAAGCGCATCGCCGCAGGCAGCGGCCAGAAGGTCGAGGACATCAACAAGCTGCTCAAGATGCACCGGAACATGGCCGACATGATGAAGATGATGGGATCGGGCAAGCGCGGCCCGATGGCCGGCATCGCCCAGGCCATGGGATTCGGTGGCGGCGGAATGCCTTCGCCGGAGCAGATGAAGGCGATGGCCGACAAGCTGCCGAAGGGCGCCGACGGCCTGCCGCAACTGCCGAAGGATCTTCCCGCCGGCCTGCGTGGCGGATTGCCGAACCTGCCGGGCCTCACCGGCCTCAGCGGCAAACCAACACTGCCGGGCCTTGGCGGCTTTCCCGGCTTAGGGAAGAAGAAATAGTCACTTCAAACTCAACCAAACCCAACAACAGAATCGAACAGACTTTCAAAGGAGAACTCCATGTCCGTCGTTATCCGTCTCGCCCGTGCCGGCACCAAAAAGCGTCCGGTCTATCATGTCGTCGTCGCCGACTCGCGCTTTCCGCGCGACGGCCGCTTTATCGAGCGTCTCGGTTACTTCAATCCGCTGCTGCCGAAGGACAATGACC
Organism: Xanthobacteraceae bacterium; assembly: GCA_049647485.1. Taxonomy (GTDB): domain Bacteria; phylum Pseudomonadota; class Alphaproteobacteria; order Rhizobiales; family Xanthobacteraceae; genus 62-47. The sequence goes on along the minus strand of JBARXT010000043.1, from coordinate 14,067 downwards.
TGCGTCTGAAGCTCGACATGGAGAAGGTGAAGGCCTGGCTCGCCAAGGGCGCGCAGCCGTCCGACCGCGTGTCGCGTTTCCTCGATGCCGCCGGCGTCAAGAAGCGCGCGCCGCGCAACAACCCGGAAAAGGCCGTGCCGCGCAAGGAGCGCAAGGCCGCCGAGGCGAAGTAACGTTTCGTGGGGGCGGTGGCAAAGCAGGTTTGCATCGCCCGCATCGGCGCCGCGCACGGCGTGCGCGGTGCGGTGAAACTGTGGACCTTCACCGAAGATCCGTTGGCAGTTCTCGATTACGGACCGCTTTCCACCAAGGACGGCGCGCGTCGGTTCGAAGTGAGCACCGCGCGCGAGGCCAAGGATCATCTGGTCGCGACGCTGCAAGGCGTCACCACGCGCAACGACGCCGAGAAACTCAACGGCCTTGAGCTTTACGTCCCGCGCGAAAAGCTGCCGCCTGCCGAAGACGGCGAATATTATCATGTCGACCTGATCGATCTCGCCGCAGTCTCTCCCGATGGCGCGCCGATCGGCCGCGTCGTCGCGATCCATAATTTCGGCGCCGGTGACGTCATCGAGATTGCTCCACCCAAGGGCGCGACCTTGCTGCTGCCGTTCACCGACGCCGTGGTGCCGACCGTCGACATCGCCGGTGGGCGCGTGGTGATCGACCTGCCGGGCGAGGTCGACGGCGATACCCCGAACGACAACTAACAAGACGACGTCTGACACCTTCGTCATGCCCGGCCTTGTCCCGGGCATCCACGTCTGTCTTTCTTTCTCAGCCTCAAGACGTGGATGGCCGGGACAAGCCTGGCCATGACGGTGAACTACCGACTTGGTGCCCTTGATGACCTGGCGTGCGACGATCCTGACCCTGTTTCCGGGCATGTTTCCCGGCCCGCTCGGCGCAAGCCTGGCGGGGCGGGCGCTGGCGACTGGCCTGTGGGAGATGGAGGTGCGGGACATCCGCGAGTCCGCCACCGACAAGCATCGCAGCGTCGACGACACCCCGGCCGGCGGCGGCCCCGGCATGGTGCTGCGCGCCGACGTGCTCGCCGCTGCCATCGATGCCGCCGCCATCGCCCCGGATCGCCCTAAGCTGGTCATGAGCCCGCGCGGTCGGCCATTGACCCAGTCGCGCGTGGCTGAACTTGCCGCCGGCCCCGGCCCGCTGATCGTCTGCGGCCGCTTCGAGGGCATCGACCAGCGGGTGATCGACGCGCGCGGCCTCGAGGAGGTCTCGATCGGCGACTATGTGCTTTCGGGCGGCGAAATCGCCGCCATGGTGCTGCTGGATGCCTGCGTCCGGCTGCTGGCGGGCGTGATGGGGAAGCTGGAATCCGGAACCGACGAGAGTTTTTCCGCCGGATTACTGGAATACCCGCAATACACCCGCCCGCAGAGTTTCGAGGATCGCCCGATCCCCGACATCCTGCTCTCCGGCGACCATGCCAGAGTCGCGGCGTGGCGGCGGGAACAGGCGGAAAGCCTGACACGGAACCGTCGTCCGGACCTGTGGGCGGCGCGTGGCGGCCAGCCCCGCAACCAAAAAGGACCAAAAAGCACGACAGACGGGTGACAACGCCTTCGCTTTGCCGTATAGGAGCGCGGAAATCCGCGCAGGATAACGAGTTTCACGCAGCCGCCCCGGAGGGCTGGCGCGCCGTCGATGGAGTTTTGCAATGAATATCATCCAGCAGCTCGAAAAAGAGCAGTTCGACAAGTTGTCGGCCAACAAGACCATTCCGGAGTTCGGCCCCGGCGACACCGTGATCGTCAACGTCAAGGTGGTTGAAGGCGAGCGCACCCGCGTGCAGGCCTATGAAGGCGTCTGCATCGGCCGTTCCGGCGGCGGGCTCAACGAGAGCTTCACCGTCCGCAAGATTTCCTATGGCGAGGGCGTCGAGCGCGTCTTCCCGTTGCTGTCCCCGATGATCGACTCGATCAAGGTCGTGCGTCGCGGCAAGGTGCGTCGCGCCAAGCTGTATTACCTGCGCAACCTGCGCGGCAAGTCGGCCCGCATCGTCGAGAAGAAGCAGGACCGCGCGCAGGCCGCTGCCGCCGAGTAATTTCCCGTCGCATCGCGACGTCGAAAAGCGCGGGGCTCACCCGCGCTTTTTTGTTGCATGCAACAAGCTGTGTCGTGCCTATCTGAGCCGGGTATGAAGCTTGTGCGGCCGGCCTCGTTGTCGGGACGATTGCGTCCGTGCTAGGATATGGAATGGTTCCAGATCGCAAAGAGATCGTTGCCCGGATTGTGCTCGACGACCGTAGCCGGTTGCCGTGGCGCTTCTTCGGCCGCTTGACGACGACCGCGCTCCTCGCGGGCTGACGCCTGGCGCTCGCGCGCCGCCCGCCTGCACCACACCATTTCATTTCCGTTCGAGGCCGACACCATGTCCGATTCAAAATCCGCCACCACACTGTACGACAAGATCTGGAACGATCATCTGGTCCACGAGGCCGATGACGGCACCTGCCTGCTCTATATCGACCGCCATCTGGTGCACGAAGTCACCTCGCCGCAGGCGTTCGAAGGGCTGCGCACCTCCGGCCGCAAGGTCCATGCGCCGGAGAAGACACTGGCCGTGGTCGATCACAACGTGCCGACCACCGACCGCTCCAAGCCCAATCCCGATCCGGAAAGCGCCGAGCAGATCGCGGCGCTGGCGCAGAACGCCAAGGATTTCGGCATCGAGTACTATAACGAATTCGACAAACGGCAGGGCATCGTCCACGTCATCGGCCCCGAGCAGGGTTTTACGTTGCCCGGCACCACCATCGTCTGCGGTGACAGCCACACCTCGACGCATGGCGCGTTCGGCGCGCTGGCGCATGGCATTGGCACCTCGGAAGTCGAGCACGTTCTCGCCACGCAGACGCTGATCCAGAAGAAGGCGAAGAATATGCGCGCGGTGGTCGACGGCAAACTGCCGGACGGCGTCACCGCGAAGGACATCATCCTCGCTATCATCGGCGAGATCGGCACTGCGGGCGGTACCGGCTACGTGCTGGAATACGCTGGCGAGGCAATCCGCGCGCTGTCGATGGAAGGCCGCATGACCGTCTGCAACATGTCGATCGAGGGCGGCGCGCGCGCCGGCCTGATCGCGCCGGACGAGATCGCCTATGAATTCCTCAAGGGTCGCAACAAGGCCCCGAAAGGCGATGCATGGGATGCGGCGCGGCGCTACTGGGACACGCTGCGCAGCGACGAAGGCGCGCATTTCGATCACGAAATCCGCCTCGACGCCGCCAAGCTGCCTCCGATCGTGACCTGGGGGACGTCGCCCGAGGACGTGGTATCGATCACCGGCCTCGTGCCCGATCCCGACAAGATCGCCGACGAAGCCAAGCGCATCTCGAAGCACCGCGCGCTCGACTACATGGGCCTGAAGGCCGGCACCAAGATCACGGACATCAAACTCGACCGCGTCTTCATCGGCTCATGCACCAATGTCCGCATCGAGGATCTGCGCGCTGCCGCCAAGGTCGCCGAGGGCAAGACCGTCAACGGCAACGTCAACGCCATGATCGTGCCGGGCTCGGGGCTGGTGAAGGAGCAGGCCGAAGCCGAAGGCCTCGACAAGATCTTCATCAAGGCCGGCTTCGAGTGGCGCGAGCCGGGCTGCTCGATGTGCCTCGCGATGAACCCCGACAAGCTGTCGCCGGAAGAACGCTGCGCCTCGACCTCGAACCGCAACTTCGAAGGCCGTCAGGGCTTCAAGGGCCGCACCCATCTGGTGTCGCCGGCGATGGCGGCGGCGGCGGCGATCGCCGGCCACTTCGTCGACATCCGCGACTGGCACTGACGCTTCTTATTTCGACAATCACCAGCGGCGGTTCCTTGCGGAGCCGCCGCTTTTCTTTGCGGCGATTTCGGGAGAACGACGATGGAACCGGAGCGCCCTGTCGCGACTTGTCATGGCACTGGAGGGCCAATGCCATGCTGGTTGAACGCGACGTCCAGGTCATCAATATCGACGTAATCGGACAGGCTTATTCCATTGCCGCCGATTACTTGAACAGAAGCGGTATCCTGGTCGACCCTCACCGAACCGACCAATCGCTGCTGGAAATCATCGTCGAGTTGTTCGAGTTCGGCGACCGCAACCGGATTCGAATCGCCAACCGCGCCATTCGTCGTTATCAGGCCATCCACGATCAGGTCGCTGATGCTCAGGTCCCTCATGGCACCTGAGCAAAGCCCCGCAGAACAAGCGTCGGATCAACCCGCGAACGCAGCCACAGTGCAGGCGGCGATCGATCGCGTGATGATGACCTACAATCTGCTCGCGAACCGGAGCAAGAACGATCGCGTCGACGCGCGCGAGAAGCTGATCGACTATCTCGGAAAACTCCACGCCGCCGGTGAGGCCGACCTCGACCGGCTCACGGTCTGCGGATTGACGTATCTGCGCGAGCGCGACGGCAGCATCGATTCGGTCAAGGCCGGCTTCACCGGCCTCTAGCCGCGCCGATGGAGCTCACGTGCTGACGCCCGCCGGCGTGGCGGCCGGCAATACCTCCACCGCCGCGACCGCGGCCGGGTCGGGCGAATTCTCTTTCCAGCGGACCGAACCGAACGGCCGTTCCAGCATGCGGCGCACCTTCACCGGCTCCAGTCCGTGATGAAACTTCATCGCCCGCAGATGCAGCTTGCGTTCCGACTGGGTCGCACGGTTGCGCTGGCGCAGATAGTCGTACCAGGTCGGGCAGTGATAACGCTCGGTCCATAGTTGCGGGTCGGCGATATCACGCGCGATCGACCAGCCATAAGCGCCGTTACGCTTGCGGCTGAGCTGGACCATCTGCATCAGGCGATAGAAGGTGCGGGCGCGGTTGAGATCGACGCGATACTCGATCTCGACGATGATCGGCCCGCTGCGCCCGGTGAGTGGCAGCTGCACCTCGGGATCGTCCAGCAGATCGGCGGCTTCATCGTGGCCACCGACCGGCGGCATCCGCATCCACAGCCCCAGAATTGGCGAGACGAACATCGCCACGCCCGACACGATCAATGCGCCTTCGACGCCGATCAGATCGGCGAGATGGCCCCACCCCCAACTGCCGATGGCGATGCCGCCGGCGATCGAAGCCTGAAACGCCGCCAGCGACCGCCCGGCAACCCAGCGTGGCGCCGACAGTTGCACGCCGATGTTGAACAGCGCGACCGCCAGCATCCACACCGCGCCGGCCACCACCAGAGCCGCAGCCGTGATCGCCGCCAGCTTGCTGATGGCGACGATGACAATGGCGATGCCCATCACCAGTGCACATAGCCGCACCGCCATCTCGCCGTTCACGCGTTTGCGGATTTCGCTGATATTCAGCGCGCCGATCACCGCGCCCATGCCGAACGCGCCCAGCATGATGCCGTAAGTCTGGGCGCCACCGTGCAACAGGTCGCGCGCCACCAGCGGCATCAAGGCGGAGATCGAACCGCCAGCGATGCCGGTCACCAGCGTGCGACCCAGCACGATGCGGATCGAGGGCGAATTGGCGATGTAGCGGAAGCCGGACACCATGGCGCGCGGCAATCGCTCGCGCGGTAGCCGCGACGGCTCGCTGACGCGACGCCACAGGAACATCACCACCAGCAGCGGCACGTAACACAATGCATTGACCGCGAAGGCGGCAACCGCTCCCGCCGCCGCCACCACGATGCCGCCGATGGCCGGGCCGAAACTGCGCGCGATGTTGTAGCTGATGCCGTTCAGCGCCACCGCGGACGGCAGCGTCTCCGGTGGCACCTGCTCCGCGACCGAGGCCTGCCATGCCGGCCCGAACAACGCCATGCCGCTGCCGATCAGGAAGCAGAATATCAGGAGCAGATTGGGCGTGATGTGCCCGCTCCACGTCAACACGGTCAGGCCGCACGCCCCCGCCAATGCGATCGCCAGTGACACCAGCGACACCCGCCGCCGGTCGTACATATCGGCAACGGCGCCGGCCGGCATCGATATCAGCATGATCGGCAGCATCAAGGCGGTCTGGACCAGCGCGACCTTGTCGGCGGCAGAAGTCATCTGCGTCATGGCCCAGGCGGCGCCGACGCTCTGGATCATCAATCCGAGATTGGACAGCAGGCTGGCGAACCAGATGCGCCGGAATACCTTGATCCGCAGCGGCGCGGCAAGGCCGTTGGCGGGAAGCGGCGATTGTTTCGGCGTCTCGGTCATAGGGCGTGGATGCCTGGGATATTCGGTGATGGTAACGAGGCGACTGTGAGTCGGTGCCCGCAAAACTTAGGGGCGAATATCGAGGCGAGGCAAGCGACGCGTATGGTAGGGCATGGCGCCACGTGGTGCAGCGCGGCCGCCGAGACCGATGCGGACCCGGATGCCTGCGCCGGATAAGTCCACCCCGATCCAATCCGCTCGGGCCGCGCGGAAAGATTATCGCACCGGACCATGGCAACGATTGCCGGACTGATTAACCGATTACCGGATAGGCTTATTTCCTGAACGGGCTTTCCAAATCCCACGGACGCCCAGATTGTATCGTCAGATCGCCGACAGGAGGGGCTCCACCCGAGGCGAGCAAAACCCGACAACCGCGAGGCCGCATGTGAGCATTGCCGAGGTCATCGATCCACCGGTCAACCATTCCCCGCTGGTGCCGCCGTTCCCGCCGCGGGCGCCCGAAAGCATGGGTCGGCTGGCGCGCATTGCGGCGATCCGCACCAGCACCATCGCAAGCTGGGGCCAGCGCGCCTACGAGGACGACATCATCCGCGGCCGCTTCTTCGGCCACAGCAGCTTTATCCTGAACACACCAGCAACGATCCGGCATGTGCTGGTGGAAAACTACGAGAACTACACCCGCACGCCCGCCGGCATCCGCGTGCTGCGCCCGATGCTCGGCGAGGGTCTGCTTCTGGCAGAAGGCCGCAACTGGAAGCATCAGCGCCGCACGCTCGCACCGGCCTTTACGCCGCGCGCGGTGACGACATTGGTGCCGCATATGGTCTCGGCCATCGACGAAACGGTCGCGGCGCTGGACAAGCAACGCGACGCACCGGTGGACCTGCGCGAGACGATGCAGCGCATGACGCTGGAGATCGCCGGCCGCACGATGTTCTCCTTCGGCATGACGCGGCACGGCGCGGCCTTGCGCGATTTCGTCGTCGAATACGGCTCGCGGCTGGCGCGACCACATTTCTTCGACCTGGTGCTGCCGGTCGGCTGGCCGAGCCCGCAGGACATTTCCCGCGTGTTCTTCCGAAGGCGCTGGACGCGGTTCATTCAGACGCTGATCGCCGAGCGCCGCGCCGCCGGCAAGGCCGAGGACGCGCCGCCGCGCGACCTGTTCGAACTGATGGTGGCGGCACGCGATCCGGAAACCGGGCAGGCCTTCTCCGACGAACAGCTTGGCGATCAGGTCGCTACGATGATCCTCGCCGGCCACGAGACCACCGCGACGGCTCTGTTCTGGTCGCTCTATCTGCTGGCCCTCGATCCCGCGACGCAGGACCGCGTGGCGACGGAAGTGCGGGGTATCGCGACCGGCGATGACGTGGATATCGGGCGGCTGACATTCACGCACGCGGTGATCGAGGAGACGATGCGGCTTTATCCGCCGGCTTTCCTGATCGCGCGCGCGGCTGCAGGCCCCGACACGTTCGGCAACGGCCTGAACGTCGCCAAAGGCGATGTCATCCTGATCGCCCCGTGGCTGTTGCACCGGCACGAGAAACTCTGGCACGACCCCAACGCCTTCGTCCCCGAGCGCTTCGCACCCGGCACGGCGGCGCCCGACCGCTTCGCCTACCTGCCGTTCGGCGTCGGTCCCCGCGTCTGCATCGGCGCGCATTTCGCCATCGTCGAGGCGACGCTGGCGCTTGCGAAAATCATCGGTGCATTCCATGTCGAACTGACTGATCGCGCGCCGGTGATGCCAATAGGCGTGGTCACCACCCAGCCGGATCGGTCGCCGCCATTCCGCATCACGCGGCGCTGACCACGACGCGCCTCGCGCCAATGCGAAAGTGATGGTGTCACGCAACGCCCGGATTGGACGATCGCTCGATTTGCTCTAAAATCACGGCATGAGTGAAGTCCAGGCCTTGTTCAGTCTTGAGGCAAACCGCCGAGGCTCGGGTGGCGGACGCCATTCAGCGACTTGTTGAAAAGGGCGAGGACCGCGAACTCAACCGCACAACCTGCTGGATTTTGCGAGAACCACCGGCTTGCCGGAGGAGCCTGTCATTGCCGGCTTCCTGCATGCGTCCCGGCTCGGCCTGTTTGACCTGACATGGAATGTGCCGTGTCCGGGCTGCAGCGGCATCCTCGATGCACACAGCACGCTGAAGTCGCTTCGCCACGACGACGCCCGCCGTGGCCGCCATGCTGGACAAGGCTTCGATCGCGCCGATCCGCAAGCACGCCGCGCTGCGCGGCATTGCGGATAAAGTGGTGGTGTTCGAAATTCCGTAACATCGCGCGGGGTTTGGGACCTTTAGCGTCATCTGGGCAACCGGATTACGGAACCTTAATGCGCACGCCCGGAACCCGAAATGGATTGCCAGCGTTGCATTTTCAGGCCATAGAGCGCCGCCCTTCGCCGCAACTTCTTCGGCCATTCACGGAACCATGGATGCTGGATAAATTACGTCAGTTCATTGCCGAGGTCGCCTCGCCGCTCACGCAGGACAATCGCCCCTTCAGCGAAACCGACTATCGCCTCGCCGCCACCGCATTGCTGATCCATGTCGTATCGCTGGATGGCGAGCCGTCGGAAGTCGAGAAGCAGAAGCTGCACGCCGTGCTTCAGGCGCGCTTCCAGCTCGATGCCGCGACCACCACGCAATTGATCGCAGAAGCCACCCTGGTCGAGGGCGAGGCGGTCGATCTCTATCACTTCACCAGCGTCATCATGCGTTCGGTCGATGAAGAAGGCCGCAAGCGTATCGTCGAGATGATGTGGGAGTTGGTCTACGCCGACGGCAATGTCAGCGAGTTTGAGGACAATGTAGTGTGGCGTGCAGCCGACCTTCTCGGCGTGTCATCGCGCGACCGCATCCAGCTCAAGCATCGCATTGCTCAGGACCAGATCGATCCGACCGCGTGATCCGTTGTTTTGAACCGCCCGTTCTTTTCATGAGCATGACATCGTGACCAACTGCGTCACCCTGATTACCGGCGCGTCGTCCGGCATCGGCGCCGATCTGGCGCGCATCTTCGCCACGAACGGACACCATGTCGCGCTGGTTGCCCGCCGGGAAGATCGGCTCAAAGCGCTGGCCAAAGAGATTACGGCAGCCGGCGGCACGCCGCCACTTGTCATTCCATGCGATCTGACGCGTCCCGACGCCGGCGAGATCATCGCAGCCGCGCTCGCTGCCGCGAATGTCGAGGTCGACATTCTGGTCAACAATGCCGGCTTCGGCCTGTTCGGCCAGGCGTTCGCCCTCGACCACACCCAGCAGTTGGAAATGATCGCGGTCAATATCCGTGCCCTCACCGACTTGTCGCTGCGCTTCTCGGACAGCCTGATCCGACATCGCGGCGGCCTGCTCAACGTCGCGTCGGTGGCGGCGTTCCTGCCGGGGCCGGGTATGGCGGTCTATTACGCATCCAAGGCCTATGTGCTGTCGTTCAGCGATGCCTTGCATAACGAACTCGGCCGCCACGGCGTCCGCGTCACAGCGCTTTGTCCCGGACCGGTACAGACCGAGTTTCAAGCGCGCGCCGGATTTACCCCCGGCCGAGATTCCACCGTGCTCAATGTCAGCGCCGAGAAGGTCGCGCTGGCCGGCTATCGCGGATTGATGCGCGGCAAGCGGGTCGTGCTGCCGGGCCTCGGCGTCCGGGCAATCCCGCTTCTGTTGCGCTTCGTGCCGCGCGGCTTCGTGCTGACGATGGTGGGCCTGATCCAGCGCAATCGCTGAACCGCGACTGCCTTGTTTCGGCCCTTCTCCCGGTTATTAAAAATTTACCAACCCGGACAATCCTCGAATCATGGTTTCGCGCGCACGACGCGCCGGACAAGAAAGCACGATGTCGATTCGCTCGGCCAACCTTCAGATCGCCGCAACGCCGGACAATTCCGGTGGCGATCGCCGTCCGGTGCTGGTGGTGCTGCATCAGGAATCCTCGACGCCGGGCCGGGTCGGCAATTCGCTGCGCGCCCTCGGCTATACCCTCGATATCCGCAAGCCGCGCTTCGGCGATCCGCTGCCGTCGACGCTCGACGATCATGCCGGCGCGATCGTGTTCGGCGGTCCGATGAGCGCCAACGATCCCGATACCTATATCCGGCGGGAGATCGACTGGATCGCGCTGCCGCTGAAAGAGCGGCGGCCTTATCTCGGCATCTGCCTCGGCGCGCAGATGCTGGCCAAGCAGCTCGGCGCGACCGTCGCGCCGCATCCGCAAGGGCGCGCGGAGATCGGTTACTATCCGATCCACCTCACCGCCGCCGGTCGTGCGCTGTGCGGACCGTGGCCGGATCACGTCTATCATTGGCACTGTGAAGGCTTCACGCTCCCGCACGGCAGCGAACTGCTGGCCGAAGGCAGCGACTTCCCGTTCGAGGCGTTTCGCTTCGACAGCGCCTTCGCGCTTCAATTTCACCCCCACGTCACCAACGCGATGATGTATCGCTGGACCACCCACGGCGCCGAACGGCTGTCGCTGCCGGGTGCGCAACCGCGCGCGGCGCATTTCGCCGGCCGCGCCGTTCACGATGTCGCGGAACGAATCTGGCTGACGGCCTTCCTGCAACGCTGGCTTCGCTGCAGCCAGATGCGCGCGGACGCTCTCATTCCGGCGGAAGCCGCGGAGTGATTTCCGCACGGCGGGATTGCCGAGCATAGAGCCCGGTTTTACTTCTCATCAAAGCGTAGGGTCCGATCCAACTGCGTTGAATCAGGCCCGTCGTTTCCTTTGTCCGAGCATGATCCTTTCCGAAAACCGGTTTCCACTTTTCGGGATCATGCTCTACGTTCTCCGGATCGCGTCACCGAGCCGGGAGCCTTGCCGCATGACGACTGAAGACTTCGCCGCATTGCTGCACGCTTTCGCGTTCTCCGCCGAATCCGGTGATGGCGCCCGCTTCGCCGCGCACTTCACCGAGGACGCGATCTATTACGATTATATCTACGGTCCGCATCAGGGCCGCGCCGAGATCGCGCACATGATGCAGGACATGTTTCACCGCGACGCCACCGACTATCGCTGGGAGATGTTCGATCCGGTGTTCGACGGCACCATGGGCTATGCATGGTCGCTGTCGAGCTTCACCTCGACGATACCGCAGTTCAAGGGACAGCGCGTGGTGATCGACGGCATGAGCCGCTTCATCGTACGCGACGGACTGATCGCGGAGTATCGCGAATCCGTGAATGGCGGCGTGGCGATGGCGCAGCTTGGCGTCGCGCCGGAGCGCATGAACAAGGTCTTCAACCGCTGGACCGGCTGGCTCAAGGAGCGACCGGAGACGATCGACTATCTCGCGCGCGGCAAGGCCGCCGACGATACCAAATAAAACCGGAGGATCTCTCACGATGACTTATCAGGACATTCTCTACGGCGTCGAGGATCGCGTCGCGACCGTTACGTTGAATCGGCCGGACCGCATGAACGCATGGACGCCGACCATGGAGCGCGAGGTGCGCGAGGCGATGGGTGCGGCCGCGAACGACGACAACGTCCGCGTCATCGTGCTGACCGGCGCGGGCCGCGGCTTCTGCGCCGGTGCAGACATGGATGCACTGAAGGGGCTCGATCCAAACGACATCAAGAAACGCGGCAACGAGATTCCGGCGTTCGACATGAACCGGCGGCCGGACTGGCAGTCGCGCTACGGTTTCTATCCGTCGATCGCAAAGCCGATCATCGGCATGTTGAACGGCGCCACCGCCGGCATCGGACTGGTTCATGCGCTCTATTGCGACGTGCGCTTCGCCGCCGACAACACCGTGTTCACCACCGCCTTCGCGCGGCGCGGCCTGATCGCCGAGCACGGCATCAGCTGGATGCTGCCGCACATCGTCGGCCACGCCAACGCGCTCGACCTGTTGCTGTCGGCGCGGCGCGTGTCGAGCGAGGAAGCATTGCGGATCGGGTTGGTCAACCGGCTCTATCCGCCGGACCAGCTTCGCGAACAGACCTACGCCTATGCCCGCGACCTCGCCGACAACGTCTCGCCGTCGGCCATGGCGGTGATCAAGCGGCAGCTTTACGACGTGCCGTTCCAGACGCTGGCGGAAGCCACCATCGACGCCAACCGCGAAATGGCGGTCGCGCTGGCCGGCACGGATTTCCGCGAGGGGGTCGCGAGCTTCATCGAAAAGCGCCCGCCGCGCTTCACGGGACGATGAGGAATTTGGTGGGGTGAAAGCCCGGCTTCGCCTTCGGCTAGACGTGGGGCCACGCGTAGCCCAAATCGTCTTAAAGGCGGCGAAGCGTGGTGGAGCCAGGCGGGATCGAACCGCCGACCTCGTCATTGCGAACGACGCGCTCTCCCAGCTGAGCTATGGCCCCATTGCAATGTGGCGACTGGAACTGCACCACAGCAAGTGGGCGTCATTTAAATCCCGCCCGACACCAAGTCAAGGACGCTGCACGCTCGGGCCGCCGCCGCAAAAAGACCGGAACTTCCCTTGTTTAGCGGGGGTTGAACCGATAGTTTCCGGCCCACCGAGCCCCTTTACCCGCGACCAACCCCGCGAGCTTATCCCGCCATGCGCGCCATTCTCGACATCGTTCTCATCATCCTCGATCTCTACGTCTGGCTGCTCATCGCCTCCGCCATTCTGTCGTGGCTGATCGCATTCAACGTGGTCAATACCCGCAATCAATTCGTGGCGTCGGTCGCCGAGTTCCTCTACCGCATCACCGAGCCGCTATTGGCGCCGATCCGCAATTTCATGCCCAATCTTGGCGGCCTCGACATCTCACCGATCATCCTGATCCTGATCATCATGTTCATTCAGCGGGTGATCACCTATTACGTCTACCCCGCCGTGTTCTGATAGCGCCGGCTGCCGCCGATGGACCCCTGGCGCTATTCCACCGAGGGCATCAGCGTTGCATTGCGGGTGACGCCCCGGGGCGGCCGTGACGACATCGACGGCGTGGAAACGCTGGCCAACGGCAAGAGCGTCGTGAAAGTCCGGGTCCGGGCCATCGCCGAAGGCGGCGAAGCCAACCGCGCCGTGACGGAATTGCTCGCCAAGGCGCTCGGGGTGCCGAAACGTAGCGTTCGGCTGCTGGCCGGCGCGACCTCGCGCGTGAAGCAGGTCGCCATCGACGGCGAGCCCCGCCGGCTCGGCGAGACGCTGAAGGCCTTGGTCGCGACCAAAGCCGCTGACGACACTTGATTGATAGAGGACGACATGACCGCGCGCATCATCGATGGGAAACTCATTGCCGCCGAGCTTCGGGCGCGGGTCGCCGACGAGGTGGCGCGGGTCCAGCACGACCATGACCTGACGCCGGGCCTCGCGGTGGTGCTGGTCGGCAACGATCCCGCCAGCGAGGTCTATGTCCGCAGCAAGCACAAGCAAACCCAAGCGGCCGGCATGGCCTCGTTCGAGCATGTGCTGCCCGCCGACGTGACGCAGGAGAAGTTGCTCGGCCTGATTGGCCGGCTCAACCGCGATCCGGCCGTCCACGGCATTCTGGTGCAATTGCCGCTGCCGAAAGGGTTCGACACCGAAGCCGTGATCGCGGCCATCGATCCGGTCAAGGATGTCGACGGACTGCATCCCAATAATGCCGGACGGCTGGCCGGCGGATTGCCGGCGCTGTCGCCCTGCACGCCGCTCGGCTGCATCATCCTGACCAAGAGCGTCCACGAATCGCTGGAAGGCATGGACGCGCTGGTGATCGGCCGCTCCAATCTGGTCGGCCGCCCGCTGGTGCAACTCTTGCTCAACGAAAACGCCACCGTGACCATCGCGCATTCGCGCTCGCGCGACCTACCTGAGCTGTGCCGCCACGCCGATCTGGTTTATGCCGCCGTCGGCAAGCCGGAAATGGTGCGCGGCGACTGGATCAAGCCGGGCGCTACCGTGATCGACGTCGGCATCACCCGCCTGCCCGGCAGCGACGGCAAGACC
>JBARXT010000042.1:0-7898 GCA_049647485.1 Xanthobacteraceae bacterium | reverse complement strand
ACCATCAAGGACGGGTTCGGCATGGCCTGCTTCCTGATCTTCTTCGCCTGGTTCATCTTCTACCTGCCGAACTATCTCGGCGATGCGGAGAACTATATCCAGGCCAACCCCGGCGTGACCCCGGCGCACATCGTGCCCGAATGGTACTACCTGCCGTTCTACGCGATCCTGCGTTCGATCCCGAGCAAGCTCGGCGGCGTCATCGCGATGTTCGGCGCGATCGTCGTGCTGGCCTTCCTGCCGTGGCTCGACAGCGCCAAGACCCGTTCGCTGCGCTATCGTCCGCTCGCCAAGCAGTTCTTCTGGATCTTCGTAGTGGTCTGCGTGTTGCTGGGCTGGCTCGGCGGCAAGCCGGCTGAAGGCGTCTACGTCACCGTCGGCCGCATCCTGACGTTTTGCTACTTCGCCTACTTCCTGATCGTGCTGCCCATTCTCAGCCGGATCGAGACGCCGCGTGCTGTGCCGAATTCGATCGCCGACGACGTGCTGGCGAAGTCGGGCAAAAAGTCGGTTGCGTCCATCGCGATAGCGCTGCTGGCCGGCGCGGCGCTACTCGCCGGCGGCGTACAGCAGGCCAAGGCGGCGGATCATTCCGAAACCCCACCCTCGCTATCGTGGTCGTTCGCAGGTCCGTTCGGCAAGTACGACCGCGGCGCCCTGCAGCGCGGCTACAAGGTCTACAAGGAAGTCTGCGCGACATGCCATTCGATGAACCTGGTGCATTTCCGTAACCTCGCCGATCCCGGCGGTCCGGGCTTCTCGACGGCACAAGCCGCGGCGGTCGCGGCGGAGTACCAGGTGCAGGATGGTCCCAACGACGCTGGTGAAATGTTCGAACGTCCGGGTCGTCTGGCCGACAAGTTTCCGGCGCCATTCCCAAACGAGAATGCCGCGCGGGCAGCTAACGGTGGCGCCCTGCCACCGGACATGTCGGTGCTCGCCAAGGCGTTGTCTTACGACCGGGGTTTCCCGCAGTTCATCTTCGATTTTTTCACCCAGTTCCAGGAGCAGGGCCCGAACATGATCGATGCTGTGCTGCAGGGCTATGAGGACAATCCTCCGGCCGGCGTCACGGTGCCGGAGGGCGCGTACTACAACAAGTACTTCCCCGGCCACGCCATCAAGATGCCGAAGCCGCTGTCGAACGATCAGGTGACCTATGAGGATGGCTCGCCGCAGACCGTCGCGCAGTACGCGCACGACGTGTCGACGTTCCTGATGTGGGCTGCCGAACCGCATCTCGAAGCGCGCAAGCGCCTCGGCATGCAGGTGATGATCTTCCTGATCATCTTCGCAGGACTCCTGTACTTCACCAAGAAGAAGGTCTGGGCCAACGCGCATTGATCGCGCGGGCGCAATCCGAATTGAGAAAGCCCCCGCCCTGCGGGGGCTTTTTCGTTAGAGGCGGGTTGCATGGCCGGCAATATGCTGCCGATCATTGCCTTGTCACGACAGAGCGGACACAATGGGTTCCATGTAAGGCGCTCGCGATACGACGGAGGACATCATGGGAAGCAGCATCACGTTCAAACGCCCGGACGGCAAAGAGGCGAAAGGTTATCTGGCCAATGCCGCGCGCGGCAACGCGCCGGGCGTCGTGGTGATCCAGGAGTGGTGGGGCCTGTCGGAAAACATCAAGGCGCTGACCGACCGCTTTGCGCTGGCCGGCTTCGACGCTCTGGCGCCCGACCTCTACGACGGTGTTCTGGTGCCCTATCACGACACTGAAGCCGCCAACAAGGAAATGGGATCGCTCGATTTCATCGACGCGACCACCCAGACGGTGCGCGGCGCGGCGCAGTATCTGGCCCGCAACGGCGCCAAGGTGGGCTTGACCGGCTTCTGTCTCGGTGGCGCGGTGACCATCATCGGCGCGGCCAAACTGCCGGAACTGAGCGCGGCGGTGGCGTTCTACGGCATTCCGCCGGAGCAAGCAGCCAAGCCTTCCGACATTCGCGTGCCGCTGCAGGGCCATTTTGCCAATCGCGACGACTGGTGCACGCCGCAGGTGGTCGATGCCTTCGAGCAGGGGCTGAAGGCGGCCGGCAAGACGGCAGAGTTCTTCCGCTATGACGCCGACCACGCCTTCGTCAACGAGCAGCGTGCGGCGGTGCACGATCGCGAGGCCGCGGAACTGGCATGGGGCCGCGCGGCCGAATTTTTCAGGAAGCATCTTGGGTGAACTGGTCACCAGCGTCGCCATCTCGCCGCTGAGCGAGCGCCCGGAATTCTTCGATCAGATTGCCGACCGGATCTGGCGTGCGTGGTGGCAGCCGAATGGCGTGTCGCGCGACTACATCACCGAGCGGATGAAGGAGGGGCTGGCTTCCGGCGAAATGCCGCGCGCCTTCGTCGCCCATGAGGGCGCGGTGTTTGCCGGCACCGCGTCGGTGATCGCATCAGACCTCGATGAGCGGCCGCAATATTCGCCATGGGTGGCGGCGGTGTGGATCGAACCGGAATTTCGGTCACGCCGCATTGGCCGGCAATTGATTGCCCACACAGCGCGCTATGCGCTGAGCCTTGGCGTTCCGAAGGTCTATCTCACCGCGCGGCCGTCGCGTCGCTCGCTCTATGAAGAACTCGGCTGGACGGCGATCGAGGAAGGTGTCGGCGATCTCGATTTCACCATCCTGACCTGGGATGCGGTTGCCGCCGGCCTCGTCCGTTCCGAATAGCACGACCCAGCGGATGCTTACATGCTGACGCCTGTCAGGCCACGCCGTCGCGATCGACGGCGAAATCGTCGAGCAGCACGGGCCGCGTGCCGGCGATCGTCTGGCCAAGCAATTGTGCGGCCAGATAGCTGAAGGTGATACCGTTGCCGCCATAACCATAGGCGGCATAAACGCCCCTGGTGCCGGACACCGGGCCTATCAATGGCAGTCCGTCGCTGGTGGTGTCGAACACGCCCGACCATTTGAATTGCGCTTCGGCCCGGGCGCGGGGCCACAGCGCCTCGAGTTGCCGCGCCAGCGCGAGGCTTTTCGCTGGCGTCAGTGCGTCGCGCGCCTCAGGCTCGATCGCCTTGTCGTCATCCTCGCCGCCGATGACGATGCGGCCATCGGCGGTGGTCCGGGCATAGAGATAATCCTGCCGATCCTCCCAGATCAGCACGCCTTCGGGCCAGAGGTTTTCCGGCTGTGGTGCTGTGGCGATTGCCCAACTCGACGTCGCCTTGTGAATCGTGGCCTGTACGATGTCGGGCATGACGTAACCGGTGGCGAGAACGACGTGGCGCGCCTCAATGACGCGCCCGCTTTCGAGGCTGACGCCAACGCTGCGTCCCGCCGCATCGAATGCTACGGCGGCCCCGTCGAACAGCCTCGCTCCGCGTTGGATTGCAACCGCAAGTGCCGCGCAGGCCAGCAGCACCGGATCGGCATCGGCGGAAGCTGGCGAGAGCAGCGCGGCCGCCCGCGCGATGCCGAATGTCTCCAGCAGCGCGCGGTGATCCAGAAAGTCCCCGGGCAGGCCAGCCTGGCGGCGGAGATCGTGCTCCTCGCGCAGGTCACGGTCGCTTTCTCCGGCGGCGAGATAGAGCGATTGCTTGTCGCGCATCCGGCAGGGTAAGCCGAGCCTGGCAATCAGCAAACGCAAGCCCTGCATGGCATCGAGGCTGGCGCGATAGGCGCGCGTGGCGCGTTCAAATCCGTAAAGCGCGGCGAGATCGCGCAGAGGTCGATCAATTTCCCATAGCAGCATCGACGTGCTGGCGGCTGTGCTGCCGTGCGCCGGCCGCTCGCGGTCGATGATAACGACATCGAGCCCCTGATGGGTCAATTGCTCGGCCATTAGGGCGCCGGTGATACCGGCGCCGACGATCAGAACGTCGCAACGGCAATCCTGGGTCAGGGCAGGAACGCTCGGATCGGCGGCGGCCTGCCATGGCGCCACGCCGCCGCGCAAATCCGCCTGCTCGGTGTCGTCGGGGTCGAGATTGCGAACGGCGTCCTCGCTTGCGGTGGATGGATGACAGGGCTTGTCGGGTCGAACACGTCGAGACAGTTCAAGCGGGCAGGAGCGGATTTGTTCCGGGCGTCGGCCGGTGACGCCCTTGACGCCGCCGCGCCGGCGTGGTGATTTGCCGCCCATGAGCACCCTCTCCCAGAGCCGTCTGTGGTGGCGCACCTCTTGAAGGTGGCCGGTGCGATTTCGTTTTCCCCAATCGTCAAGGTCGCCTCGCAAGACGGCGGCCTTTTTCATGATCCGGCATCCCTCTCCTGTGTGGCGCTCCTTCGGCAAGTTTCGTAAGAGGATGCCATGAACAGGACCGTCTTTCTGCTTCCCGCGCAGGCGAGCTACCGCACCGCCGCCGGTCTCGACGTCTCGCGCACCGTGACGCATTTCACCGGCGGAGCGGCGTTGGATGGCCTGATCGATCTGCTCGACCGCCGCCGTGGCGTGGTGCTCTCCTCCGGCACCACGGTGCCGGGCCGCTACGAGAGCTTCGATATGGGCTTCGCCGATCCGCCGCTGGTGCTGGAAACGGTGGGCACGCAATTCGTATTGAAGGCGCTGAATCCGCGCGGCGAGGTGCTGGTCGCGTTTCTCGGTGCGACGTTGAGCGATCCCGCGTTCGAGATCACCGAGACCTCCGCGACCCGCGTTGCCGGAAACATCCTGCGCGGCGAAGCGCCGGTCGACGAGGACCAGCGCACCCGCCGCGCCAGCGCGATGTCGCTGGTCCGCGCCATCGTTGCGGTGCTGGCGTCGCCGGTCGATCCGCTGCTCGGGCTCTATGGCGCGTTCGCCTATGATCTCGTCTTCCAGATGGAAGACTTGGTGCAGCGGCGCGCGCGGGAAGCCGATCAGCGCGACATCGTGCTGTTCGTTCCGGATCGCCTGTTGGCTTACGACCGCGCGACCGGGCGCGGCGTCACCCTGAATTTCGAATTCGCTTACAACGGCCAGTCCACCGAAGGCTTGCCGACCGACACCGGCGAAAGCGTTTACGCCAAGACCGGTCGCCAGGGCTTCACCGATCATGCGCCGGGCGAATATCAGGCGACGGTCGAGACCGCGCGGGCCTCGTTCGCGCGCGGCGATTTGTTCGAGGCGGTTCCGGGGCAACTGTTCGGCGAGCCGTGCGAACGCACGCCGGCGGAAGTGTTTCAGCGGCTGTGCCGGATCAATCCGTCGCCCTATGGCGGGCTGGTCAATCTCGGCGACGGAGAGTTTCTCGTCTCCGCGTCGCCGGAGATGTTCGTACGCTCGGACGGCCGCCGCATCGAGACCTGTCCGATCTCCGGCACCATCGCGCGTGGGGCCGACGCCATCGGCGATGCCGAGAAGATTCGCGAGCTGCTCAATTCGCAAAAGGACGAGTTCGAACTCAACATGTGTACCGACGTCGACCGCAACGACAAGGCGCGCATTTGTATGCCGGGCACGATCAAGGTGCTGGCGCGGCGGCAGATCGAGACCTACTCGAAACTGTTTCACACCGTCGATCACGTTGAGGGCATCTTGCGGCCCGGCTTTGACGCGCTCGATGCGTTCCTCACCCATGCCTGGGCGGTGACGGTGACCGGCGCGCCGAAAAAATGGGCGATGCAATTCGTCGAGGACAACGAGCGCTCGTCGCGGCGCTGGTACGCCGGAGCGTTCGGAGTGGTCGGCTTCGACGGCTCGATCAACACCGGCCTCACCATCCGCACCATCCGCATGAAGGATGGCCTGGCCGAGGTGCGCGTCGGCGCCACCTGCCTATTCGACAGCGATCCGGCGGCGGAAGACCGCGAGTGCCAGACCAAGGCGGCGGCGCTGTTTCAGGCGCTGCGTGGCGATCCGCCGAAGCCGCTCTCAAGCGTGGCGCCGGACGCCACCGGCTCGGGCAAGCGCGTGCTGCTGATCGATCACGACGACAGCTTTGTGCACATGCTGGCGGATTATTTCCGGCAGGTCGGTGCTGAAGTCAGCGTCACGCGCTACAAGCATGCGCAGGCGATGCTCAACGGCGGCAGCTACGATCTGCTGGTGCTATCGCCGGGGCCGGGACGGCCGGAGGACTTTGGCATCAAGCAGACCATTGACACTGCGCTCGCGAAGAAGCTGCCGGTGTTCGGCGTCTGCCTCGGCGTGCAGGCGATTGGCGAATATTTTGGTGGCCAGCTCGGACAACTGGCGCAGCCGGCGCACGGCCGACCGTCGCGGGTCGCGGTGCGCGGCGGCACCCTGATGCATGGCCTGCCGAACGAGATCACCATCGGCCGCTATCACTCGCTGTACGTCGAACGCGACAGCATGCCGGAAGTGTTGCAGGTGACGGCTTCGACGGACGACGGCGTGGCGATGGCGATCGAACACAAGACCTTGCCTGTCGGCGGCGTGCAGTTTCACCCCGAGTCGCTGATGTCGCTCGGTGGCGAAGTGGGTCTGCGCATCGTCGAGAACGCGTTCCGACTGGGGCGGGGCAGCTAGCCTTTGCCTCCGTCATTGCGAGGAGCGAAAGCGACGAAGCAATCCAGGCTTCGTTCCTCATTATTCTGGATTGCTTCGCTGCGCTCGCAATGACGGTGCGGAATGGTTTAGCTGGGAAAGATACCCATGGTCCTTGAAGACGATCTGAAAGCCGCTGTCCGCACCATTCCGGATTATCCGAAGCCGGGCATCCTGTTTCGCGACATCACCACGCTGCTCGGCGACGCGCGAGCGTTTCGTCGCGCGGTCGATCAACTGGTGCATCCGTGGGCCGGCTCGAAGATCGATCAGGTGGCCGGGATCGAAGCGCGCGGTTTTATCCTCGGCGGCGCGGTGGCGCATCAGCTTTCGGCCGGCTTCGTGCCAATCCGCAAGAAGGGCAAGCTGCCGCATCAGACCGTGCGGATGGCCTATGCGCTGGAATACGGCACCGACGAAATGGAAATGCATGTCGATGCTATCAAGCCGGGCGAGCGCGTCATTCTTGTCGACGACCTGATCGCCACCGGCGGCACCGCGGAAGGCGCGGTGAAATTGCTGCGCCAGATCGGCGCGGAGGTTTGCGCCGCGTGTTTCATCATCGATCTGCCGGACCTCGGCGGCGCCGACAAGCTGCGCGGCATGAACGTGCCGGTGCGCACCTTGATGCAATTCGAAGGGCATTGAGAAACAGCTTCATCGACTGACGAAGGACAGAGCTGCCTGATACTTGTGCGTCATCACCGGGCGTCTTTGCATGGGCTACATTGTAGAAAGACGTGGATGGCGGGAACAGGTTTGGCCATGGCGAGATTGAGAATCCGTCACCCGCCTTGCAGTAGCAGACTCAATTCAAGCTCGCGGAAGCTGAAATACGCGTCGCGGATCCATTGATGCAACTCGCTGGATGAATCGGTCTTGCCGCGCAGAAAGCCGGTGAACGAAAACGACGTGCGGTCGATATAAGTATTCAGGAACGCCGGCAGCGCCGGCAGCTTTAAATGCCGCCCCTGACCGAAGATCGCCGGCATTTCCCCGCGCAGCACGTATTCATTGTCGACGGTGATGAGGGCACGCGCCGGCACCGTCGTTTGCAGCGTCGCATAGCTGCGGATCGACAGCCGGTCGCTGTCGGCGACGAAAAGCACCATTGGCACGATGCCGCGCCGCGTGGCTTCCTTGAAGAAGCCGATCTCGCCGACCATCCTGAAAAATTCATCGAAGGCATGAAAGCCGAGGTCGATCACCTTGGCGGTGCCGTCGTTCAGGATCAGGCGATCCATCAGCGCCATCTTGCCGAAGGTGTCGTCGATTTCGGCGGTTTCCGTCGTGCGCGGCAGGAAATCGAGCAGCGTCGGCTCTTTCAGATTGACGTCGAAGCCGATGACGCCGCCCCGCTGCAGCAACAGGAATTCGCACAACAGCCGCGCGATCAGCGTCTTGCCGACCTGCGGCCGTGGCGAGCAGATGATGTAAGCGGGCGTGCGGCGCATAGC
>JBARXT010000041.1:0-3475 GCA_049647485.1 Xanthobacteraceae bacterium | reverse complement strand
GATTCACACGGCGCGATGCGCGCCGCCGGCGGCATCTGCGTCGCCCCGCGCGACCTCGCACGCTTCGGCGAGATGATGCGCCGGCGCGGCGTCGGCGCCGATGGCCGGCAGGTGGTGCCGGGCTGGTGGATCGACGACATCAATGAGCACGATACCAGCGCGGCCTGGGCACGCGGCGATTTCGCCGAGCTGTTCCCCGGCGCCAGCTATCGCAGCAAATGGTATCAGATCGATCGGAACGAGGGCGTACTTTGCGCGCTCGGCATTCACGGCCAGTGGATCTATATCCATCCCGAGGCCGAACTGGTGATCGTGCGACTGGCTTCGGAAGCCATTCCACTCGATCCCGATCACGCGCTGTCGTGGCGCCGCGGATTCGACGCTATCGCTGACGCATTTCTGTGAATAAGTTAACGGACCCGGGCCTCGCCTTCGATATTGTCGAATGCGAAGCCCGGTCGGCGACACGATTTAGTGACGATGACCGCGATGACCGCGATGCATCACGATCGGCTTGTGCGCGTGATGCTTCCGCAGATGACGATGATGACGCACCGTGCGATGCTTGTGCATGTGCATGCGCGCTTGCGCATTCAGCACCTTCGCATTCACGTAGTGGCTACCGATGGCAAGGGATTTCGTGGTCACGACATGCGACGGACCAGCGGCCATCGCCGGCGCGGCAAGCACGGACACTGCAAACAGCGCGGCGGAAATCGTCTTGAACATGGCTATCTCCTGTTCGATCACGAAGTTGGCCGGTCGGAATGGCCGGGCTCATCGATCGTAGGAGCGAGCTTGATCTCCTGCGGCTGAACCCTGCCTGAAGTCCGCCAGCGGACTCCGTTCATCTGGATGAATTGTTTGTCATCATCTCGCGGCAGAACGATCCCGATGTTCTGACTTCATCCGCAAAGCAGATGACAACACAGGGACAACGTGGTGGAATATTTCCCTCGCCGGGATGTTTGACCAAAGGCCCTATTGCATCAACTCGGACGAACAGGAGCAACCATGAGCCAATCTGTGATGAAATGGATGGCCGCCGCGGTTCTGACATCGGCACTGGCCATGCCGTCGGTAGTCACGCCGGCCTTTGCGGCCGGATCTGACGAACCCTCGGCGCCGCCGGCCACCAAGTCGGCGCCGAAAGACTCCAAGAAAGCCAAGAAGAAACATTCCAGCATTGACGGTCCGGCGTTCCTTCAAGGCTACCGTCACGCCTATGCGACGATCTATGACAACCACGACTACGCGCGTGCGATCGAACAGCTGAAGGCGCTCCGCCACGACGACCGCGCCGACGTCGCCAACCTGATCGGCTACTCCTATCGCAAGCTCGGCAACTATCAGCTCGCCCGGACCTGGTATGAGCGCGCCTTGCATGCCGATCCGAACCACGTCCGCACCTGGCAGTATTACGGACTGTGGCAGATCGAACAGGGCAACCGCGAGCAGGCGCAGTACCATCTCCATCGCATCGCCGAATTGTGTGGCACCGGTTGCACCGAGTACCGGTCGCTGGCAGCCGCGCTCGACAAGACGCCGGGGAGCGGCCTGGTTTATTGAGTTCGCCTGACGATCGATTGTGAGAACCGGCGCAATCATTCGATTGTGCCGGTTCTTTGCTGGATCGCTGTCCTCCTGACCCGGCAAGATGTTGCAGCGCTCGACAATTCCGGCCAAGGTCGTATAGACGACCCGCGCGCCGTTCTTTCCTCCGCCGCGCACCTCATATAGGCCCAATGCTGATGACGACGCCCAAGCGATACGACAAGATCGGCTTTGTCGCGGGAACGAGCACGGAAGCCCAGCAGGCCCTCGCCAGCCTGGTGAAGACCTATGGCAATCATCCGCCCTCGAAGGCCGATGTCGTTGTGGCGCTCGGCGGCGACGGACTGATGTTGCAGACGCTGCATCAATTGATGCGTTCGGGAAAACCGATCTACGGCATGCACCGCGGCACCGTCGGCTTCCTCATGAACGAATATCGCTCGGAAGATTTGTATGCCCGCATCGCCGCTGCGCGCGACACCGTGATCCATCCGCTATTGATGCGGGCGACCGACACGAACGGCAACGTGCATCTGCATCATGCCATCAATGAGGTTTCGGTTTTCCGCCAGACTCACCAGGCCGCGCGGTTGCGTATCCTCATCGACGAACGCGAACGCATGGCTGAGTTGGTCGCCGACGGCATCATGGTGGCGACCCCCGCAGGCTCCACCGCCTACAATCTCTCGGCGCAAGGACCGATCCTGCCGATCAACGCGGCATTGCTGGCGCTGACGCCGATCAGCCCGTTCCGGCCGCGGCGCTGGCGCGGGGCCCTGCTCCCGGACTCGGCATTCGTGGTGATCGAGGTGCTGGAAAGCGACAAGCGACCGGTCGCCGCCGTCGCCGATCACGACGAGGCGCGCCACGCGGTGCGGGTCGAAATCCTGTCGGACAAGACGATCTCGATGCGGATGTTGTTCGATCCGGGCCACAGCCTCGAAGAACGTATCCTGAGCGAACAGTTCGGCTATTGACCGCTCGCTCTCGAGCAGCAAGCGTCTGGCAACCATTCCTTAACGGCCACGGCATATAGTTAACGCGGCGTATACCGGCCTTCGCCGGCACCGCACCCAGAGCCGTTTGATGTACCGGATCGATTTCAACAAGCTTCGCTTTCTCGTTTGCGACGACAACCCGCACATGCGCCGGATTCTGCGCACGCTGCTGCATTCGTTCGGCGCGCGCGAAGTGTACGAATCCGAGGATGGCGCGACCGCGCTTGAAATGTTCAGCCATTACGTGCCCGACATCGTCATCACCGATTGGGCGATGCCCATCTTCGACGGGCTCGAACTGGCGCAGATGATCCGGCAGCCGGACGGCAACGGCAACCCTTATGCGCCGATCATCATGCTGACGGGACACTCGGAAAAGCGCCGCGTCACGCTGGCGCGCGATGCCGGCGTCACCGAATTTCTGGCCAAGCCGATTTCGGCCAAAGGCCTGTATCAACGCATCATGAACGTCGTCACCAATCCACGTCCGTTCATCAAGACGAAAAACTACTTCGGACCAGATCGGCGGCGTAACACCAACACCTCCTATGTTGGCCCCGAACGCCGAACCGGGAATAAAGCCGACATCATGCAACAGCCATCCTTGATGGATAAAGCACGGATGCCCGGGTAACCCGCTCAAGGGATTGAATGATGGCCAAACCAAAGCCGCCCGCGCCGCAAGTCAAGGCCTATGCCGATCATCACGTCATCACGCAGCCCAATCCCCTGCGCCATGCGGTGCGGTATGCCGACGACAAGGAAACGGACGATCCCGTTGCGCGGGCCGAGCAAGCGCTGGCCGACCTGTCCGGCGAATTCGACAACTGGATGACGGTCGAATGCAGCCGGCTCGCCGCCGCTTATGCCGCCGCCATCAAGCACGGCTTTGCGCCGTCGGTGCGTGACGAGTTGTTTCGCGC
>JBARXT010000040.1:0-7834 GCA_049647485.1 Xanthobacteraceae bacterium | reverse complement strand
CGCCGCTTTCGGCGAGGAATGCGGCGTTGCCGAGCAGCACCGTGCGTCCGTCGACGCGACCGCGCGCGCCCTTCCCGGTGGGCGAATCGAACTCATCGACACGCGCGAGCGAAAGCTGCTTGTCGGCCGCGGCCTTGACGATGGCATCCGCCAGCGGATGCTCGCTGCCGCGCTCCACGCTCGCCGCGAGCCGCAGCAGTTCGGCCTCGTCGAATCCGGGCGCGGCGCGCAGCGCGACGACGGCGGGCTTGCCTTCCGTCAGCGTGCCGGTCTTGTCGACCACCAGCGTATCGACGCGCTCCATGCGTTCCAGCGCTTCGGCGTTCTTGACCAGCAGGCCGGAGCGTGCGGCGCGGCCGACGCCGACCATGATCGACATCGGCGTGGCAAGGCCGAGCGCGCACGGGCAGGCGATGATCAGCACGCTCACCGCCGCGACGATGCCGAAGGTGAAGCGCGGCTCGGGCCCGAACGTCGCCCACGCCGCGAAGGCAAGCAGCGCCGCCGCGATCACCGCCGGCACGAACCAGCCGGCAACGCGATCAGCCAGCCGCTGGATCGGCGCGCGCGAGCGCTGCGCCTGCGCCACCATCTGCACGATCTGCGACAGCAGCGTGTCGCGGCCGACCTTCTCGGCACGGATGACGAAGCTGCCGGATTTGTTCAGCGCGCCGGCGATCACCTTGTCGCCGACCTCCTTGGTCACCGGCATCGATTCGCCGGTTACCAGCGATTCGTCGAGGCTGGAGCGGCCTTCGATCACCGCGCCATCCACCGGCACCTTCTCGCCGGGGCGGACGCGCAGATGATTGCCGACATGAAGACTGTCGATCTCGACTTCGCGCTCGGTGCCGTCGGCGTCGACCAGTCGCGCCGTCTTCGGGGCCAATGCCAGCAGCGCCTTGATCGCGCCCGAGGTCGCGTCACGCGCGCGCAGTTCCAGCACCTGTCCGAGCAGCACCAGCACGGTGATAACGGCGGCGGCTTCGAAATACACCGCGACGGTGCCGTCGTGATTGCGGAACGCGGCCGGGAACGCGTCGGGCGCCAGCGTCGCGACCAGGCTGTAGAGATAGGCAACGCCGGTGCCCATCGCGATCAGCGTGAACATATTGAGGTTGCGTGTTTGCAGCGACTGCCAGCCGCGCACGAAGAACGGCCAGCCGGCCCACAACACCACCGGTGTTGCGAACGCGAGTTGTATCCAGCCGGACAACGCTGGATCGATCAGGCTGTGGCCGACGATGTGCGCGCCCATGTCGAGCACGATCACCGGCAGCGCCAGCGCAAGGCCGATCCAGAAGCGCCGCGTCATGTCGGCGAGTTCATGGTTCGGCTGCTCGTCGAGCGTGACCACATCGGGCTCCAGCGCCATGCCGCAGATCGGGCAACTGCCTGGACCGACCTGGCGGATCTCCGGATGCATCGGGCAGGTGTAGATGGTGCCTTCCGGCACGTCGTCCTGCTGCGGCTTCGGATCGAGATAGCGCTTCGGATCGGCGGCGAACTTGGTGCGGCAGCCGGCGGAGCAGAAGTGATAGGTCGTGTGATCGTGATCGAAGATGTGTTTCCGTGTTGTCGGATCGACTTTCATCCCGCACACCGGATCGATCACGCGGCCATCGTCGGCTGCAGCATCATGCGTGTGATGATGATGACCGTGCCCGTGATGAGCGGGCTTGTGACTGGCACCGCCGCAACAGGATGCCGTCGCAGCAGGCGCGGGTTGCGCGCTGTCACCGCCGCAGCAGGAAGACGCAGCGGCCGTAACGGGCTCCGGCGCGGCGCGGTTGTCGTGGCTGCAACATGCGCCGTGGGCTGCGCTGCTGACCTTGGTTTCCGTCGACATGATCGATCCGATCCGTGCTTGACCCATATACCCTACGGGGGTATATATCCGACATGAGAACAGAGATCAAGGCCTCGGTGGCCAAACGCTTGAATCGTATCGAAGGGCAGGTGCGCGGGTTGTCGCGCATGGTCGAGGACGATCGCTACTGCATCGACATCGTCACGCAGATATCGGCGGTGCGCGCGGCGCTGCGCCGTGTCGAAGAAGAGGTGCTGCGCGATCACGTCAGCCATTGCGTCGAGCACGCCATCAATAGCGGCGACAGGGCTGACCAGCGCGCCAAGATCGCCGAGCTGATGGCGGTGATTGGGCGCGCCGAACGCTGAGCGCGTCCTCGCGCCACTCAAGCCGGGCAAAACAAAGCCCCGCCTCCGAAGCTGGACGCGGGGCTTTTAAGAAGCCGCAAATGCGTGACGCAGGTGTCTCTACACGCCGAGGTAGCGCTGCAGGATTTCCGGCTGCGCCTTCAGTTCCTCCGCCGGTCCTTCATGGACGATGTGCCCGTTGTTGACGATGTAGACGCGATCGGACAGCGCCAGCGTCGCCGCGAGATTCTGCTCGACCAGGAGGATTGTCTGGCCGGCGGCGGCGAGTTCGCGGCAGGCGTTGACCAGATCGCGCACGATCACCGGAGCGAGACCTTCGAACGGCTCGTCCAGCAGGATGATCTTGGGATCGCGGATCAGCGCGCGCGCGATCGCCAGCATCTGTTGCTCACCGCCCGACAGGTCAGTGCCGCGGCTGCCGCGCCGCTCCTTCAGGCGCGGGAACATGGTGTAGATGCGATCCAGCGACCACTTGTTCTTGGCGGTCAGTCCGGCCAGCACCAGGTTTTCCTCGACATTGAGGCTGCCGAAGACGCGCCGTTCCTCGTGCACGAGTTGCATGCCGCGCTGGGCGATGATGTGGCTCGGCTTGCCGGCGATCTGCTCGCCATCGAGCATGATCGAGCCGGTGCGCGGCTTCACCACGCCCATCAGGCTTTTCAGCGTGGTGCTCTTGCCGGCGCCGTTGCGGCCCAGCAGCGCCACCACCTCGTTCTTTTCGACCTTGAGGCCGACATCGAACAGGATGTGGGAGTCGCTGTAGTACGAGTTCAATCCGTTGACTTCGAGCAAGCTCATTGTTCGAGCACTCCACCGAGATAGGCTTCCTGCACGGTCGGGTTGCCTTTGATTTCTTCCGGGGTGCCTTCGACCAGAACGCGGCCTTCCTGCAGCACGGTGACCTTCTCAACCAGTTCGAACAGCGAGTCCATGTCATGATCGATGATGATCATGGTGCGGCCCTGGCTGATCGAGCGAAGCAGTTTGACGGTCTCGACACGCTCCCGCGGGCTCATGCCGGCGAGCGGTTCGTCGAGTAGCAGCAGGGTCGGCGAATTCGCCAGCGCCAGACCGATTTCGAGACGGCGCTTCTCGCCATAGGCGAGAACCGAGACCGGCGTGTCGGCGCGTGCGATCAGGTTGACCATGGCGAGCGTCTGCTCGACCTGCTCGCTGACGCCCGGCACCTTGTCGATCCGCCGGAACAGATCCAGCTTGAATTTGCCACGAACGGCTGCGAGCACCGCGATCGTGATGTTCTCGCGAACCGTCAGATTACTGAAAAGCTGGTTGACCTGATAGCTCTTGGTCAGACCGAGCTGACAGACGTCGGTAACGTTCTGGCCGGTGATGTCGTTGCCTTCGAACACGATCTTGCCCGAGGTCGGCGGCACCTCGCAGGTCAGCATCTTGAAGAACGTCGACTTGCCGGCGCCGTTCGGTCCGATGATGCCACGAAGCTCGCCGTGATTGACCGTGAAGTCGATGTCGCTATTTGCAGCGAGGCCGCCGTAGCGCTTGGTGAGGCCGGTGGCCTGCAGGATCGGACCTTTGTAGTTGTCGCTCTCGCGGTTGCGAAGTGTCAGTTGCGGTGTGCCGGAAGCTGGAGCCGACGACGAAGCCGTCGGCTCTATACCGGCCGCCTCGGCGGCGGCCGCGGCTTCGGCGGCCGCGGCATCGGCCGCCCTCTTGCCCGTCGCCAGTTCGTAAAGGTCGACGATGCCGCCGATGATGCCACGCCGCAGAAAGCAGACGAGCAGCACGAAGATCAAGCCGAGCACCAGCTTCCAGGCCGCGCCGAGGCCGAGAGCCGCCTGCAGGAAGTCCTGCAGGAATAGCCAGATCGTCGCGCCGAGCAGCGGACCGAACAGCGTGCCGGTGCCGCCGATCGCGGACATCATGACCAGTTCGGCCGAGGTGTGGAACATGAAGGCGTCGGGTGGCATGAACGCCTGCATCACGCCGAGCAAGCCGCCGGCAAAGCCGGCATAGGCGGCGGCGATCACGAAGGCGGTCAGCTTGTAGCTGTGAATGTTGTGGCCGACGGCGGAGGCGCGTAGCGGATTATCGCGGATCGCGCGGAGCGCCGCGCCCACCGGCGAGCGGATGATGCGCAGAGCGATGACGATACCAACGAAATACCAGAAGGCGAGGAAGATATAGAGCGACCAGCCGCTGGAGAAGGATATCTGGGTGAAGCCGAGATCGAACGAAGGGCTCGGCACGCCCGGCAGACCGTTTTCGCCGCCGGTCCAGTCCGCCAGCGGATTGAACTCGACGAAGTAGAACACTTCCGCGATGGCCACCGTGATCATCGCGAAATAGATGCCGGTCCGGCGCAGCGCGATCAGGCCGACCAGATAGCCGACCACGGCGGCGGCGATCATGCCGAGAAACAGCGCGGTGACCACATGCGGAAAACCGGCCTGGGTCAGCAGGTAGGCTGCAAAGAAGCCGCCGGTGCCGTACAGGGCGGACTGGCCGAACGACAACAGCCCGGTGAAACCGAACAGAATGTCGAAGCCGATGCCGAACAGGCCCCACACCAGGATGCGGTTCACCGTGTTCGGCGCGAAGCCGAGATGCGGGAGAATGAAAGGTGCGAGGATCAGGCCGACGGCCGTCAGCGTCTCGACCAGAAAACGACGTTGATTGATCATGATATAACCGTTCTATCCGCGGCTCTGTGAACCCATCAGCCCATGAGGCCGCAGCACCAGCACCAGCGTCATTGCCGCGAACAGCATGACGTAGGCATAACCGGGGTTGATCATTGAAGTGATACTGATGATTTCGCCCGCGATCAGGCCGCCGATGATGGCGCCGGGGAATGAGCCGACGCCGCCGATCACGACCACGACGAATGTCTGCACCAGAATGGCGTCGCCCATGTCGGGCGTCAGCGACACCACCGGGGCGTTGACGATGCCGGCAAAGCCCGCGGCCATCGCGCCGATGCCGAATACCACCATGAAGACGCGATAGACGTTGATGCCGAGCGAGGCAACCATCACGGAATCTTCGATGCCGGCACGAACGATCATGCCGATGCGGGTTTTATACAGAACCAGGAAGAGGGCGAGCAGCGCCGCTGCAATGATCCCGACCAGCGCCAGGCGATAGGTCGGATAGAACATGAAGCCGAGTGGGGTGATGCCGGCCAGGATTTTCGGCGCGGGCACCGTCAACGACAGGCTGCCGAAGGTGAGGCGTACGAGTTCGACCATGCACATGCCGATGCCGAAGGTCACCAGCAATTGATCTTCGTCGGGTCGGCTGTAGAAGTGGCGAATGATCACCAATTCCATCACCAGGCCGACCACCATCACGAAAAGCGATCCGAAGATGATCGCGATGATGAACGAGTCCGTGTAGGTGTAGGCGACATATCCGGCATAGCCGCCGAGCATGAACATCGCGCCGTGCGCGAGGTTGAGGACGCCGAGTGTCCCATAAATGATCGTCAAGCCTGATGAGATCAGCGCCAGCAGCGCGCCGAGCACCAGCCCGTTGAACATTTGCGATATAAGATTGCCCCAGTTGATCACCGTCGACCTCGCGCACGGAATGAAGAAGTAGCGTTCTCCGGTGAAAGCCGCCCTCGGTTTTGACCCGAGGGCGGCAACTCATTCACCAGTCAGAACGTGAAGAAATCCGGAAAACAGGAGCACGATTCAGATGAATCGTGCTCCTGTTGCCGATCAGGTGTAGTCGCCGAGCTTGCAGCCGAACGCGTCGGGCTTCTGCATCAGTCCGTCGCCGGGGATGATTTCGACCACGTCGTAGAAATCTTCCTTGTTCTTCATGTCGGCAGGCTTCTTGCCCTTGACGATGATGACCGGACGCACGCACTGGTGATCTTCGGGACGGTAGTAGACATCGCCGAGCAGCGACGGAATCTTCTCGCCCTTCTCCCAGGTCTTGATGATGTCCGGCGGATAGAAGTTGCCGGTTTCCTCGACCATGCGGGCCCAGTGCACGAAGCTGACGTAACCGTTCTGGGCGCCCCATTCCGGCTGGTAGCCGTACTTCTTGTTGAAGGCCTCGTTGAACATCTTGGCCAGCGGATACTTGTCTTCCACCGTCCACCAGTAATCGGTGGCGCAATAGACGTCGGCGAGCAGGCCGCCGCCGACTTCGCGGGCCAGGAACGGGATCTGGTACGGCACCGCCAGCTTCATCTTGTCGAAGATGCCGAACTGCTTGGCCTGCTGGATCGACAGCACGGCGTCATGGCCCCAGTTGACGTTGATCAGCACTTCGGCGCCCGAGTTGGCGACGTTGAGCAGGTAGGACGAGTAGTCCGGCGCGCCGAGCGGCGAGACCTGGTTGGTCACCGTGGTCCAGCCGGCGGTCGCGAGAAAATCCTGCATCGACTTGGTGACGGTGTGGCCGTAGGTGTAGTCCGGCGTCAGGTAAGCGGCCTTCTTGTTCTTGCCGAAGGCCTTCACGAGCACCGGACCGATCGCGGCCGAAGCGGTCTGGCCGAAGAAGTTCTGACGGAAGCCGTAACGCACGCAATCCTTGCCGGTGGTGTCGTTGGAGCCGGAAATGCCGGCGACATAGAGCACCTTTTCGCGCTGTGCGAGCTTGTTGAGCGCGACGGCGACCGCCGACGAGGTCGAGCCGGTCATCAGCACCACCTTGTTTTCGGTGATGAAGCGCTGCTGTGCCTGCACGGCCTGGTTCGGCTTGGCGGCCGAGTCGGCAACCACCAGCTTCACTTCCTTGCCGAGCACGCCCTTCTTGCTCTTCGGCGACATCTTCTTGACCAGTTCATGCCCCTCGTTGAGGTGCTGAACGGCCAATTCCATGCCCTTGAGTTCGTCTTCGCCTTGCACCGCGTAGGTGCCGGTGCGCGGCACGGCAGCGCCGATATAGATCGTGTTGCCCGACGAACCGGCCGGATAGGTCCCGATCGGCGGATGATCGGCAGCGTAAACCGGCATAGAGAAACCGGGGATCAACATGCCGCCGGCAAGGCCGGCGCCGGCCTGAAGCAACGTGCGGCGTGAAACCGCCGCCTTGAATTCCTGATCGCCTGTTAAGCGCTTTACCATGAGTCGTCCTCCGAAAATGTCTTTGTTGACGTCTGCCGATTGCAGTCAGCTCGAAATCAGAACGTCAGAAATCATAGATTGGCTTTGCCACTTTGATTTCCGTGGTTCTTGGCTCCTTGGAGCCGTTCCCAGAGCTATCTGTCAATTTCACTTTGGTCGAAATCGCGTCGCGCCGATATTAGAACAATGACTAATAAGGCAGGCGGATCAGGAATTTAATTCTTCGCACACGTGGCTGCGACGAAGCCGCGCGGGTGTGCGAAAGCATGCAACGAAGGTCGATGGACATCGGCATCGACGCGCATGGTCGATGTGCGAACGCGTAGCGCTCGCACCGGAATCGAAATGGAAGAAACGATCGCTCGCTCCGTCGCGCTCAGCTCGCGCTGCGGCGCACCCGTCGCACCATCTGTTCGACATGCGCGATCGGCGTCTCCGGCGTGATGCCGTGGCCGAGATTGAAGATCAGTCGGCCATTGGCATAGTTCGCCAACACATCGTCGACCGCCCGGTCGAGCGTGTCGCCGCCGGCGATCAAGGCAAGCGGATCGAGATTACCTTGCACCGCAACATGATTCTGGACCTGACTGCGGATC
>JBARXT010000039.1:0-5204 GCA_049647485.1 Xanthobacteraceae bacterium | reverse complement strand
GCATGATGATGCGGTGGCCGTCGAGATCTTACAGCGTGCGCGGCGTGCCGAAGTGCTTGATGTATTCCGGCGAGCAATAGGCGTGGAAGCCCATCGCGAACAGCTTGCGCTGGATGAGGTCCGGCTGCGTCGGCTTGCGGGTGCGGATCGCGACGTCGGCCTCGCGCATCGACAGGTCGAGCTCTTCGTCGGTGACGATCAGTGAAATCCGGATTTCGGGAAACAGCGCGGTAAATTCGCCGAGCCGCGGAATCAGCCAATGAATGCCGACGCCCGGTGTCGTGGTGATCTTGAGATCGCCGCTGGGGCGCTCGCGGCTGTCGGTGAGCTTGGCGCGCGCGGCCTGCAACTGCATGAAGACGTCATGCGCGGTGCGAAACAACAGGTCGCCTTGCTCGGTGAGGATCAGGCCGCGGGCGTGGCGGTGAAACAGCGAGACCGACAATTCCTGTTCGAGCGCGCTGACCTGACGGGACACCGCGGATTGCGACAGCCCGAGTTGCTCCCCGGCGTGGGTGAAGCTCCCGGCTTCCGCCGCGGCGTGAAAGACCTTCAGCTTGTCCCAGTCCATGTCGGATAAGCCGTCGCGATTTCGTGGCATGTTTACTCCGCTGCGGCCCGCTCGTTGGCGCTGTGGGCAAGGAAACGTTCGGCTTCAAGGGCAGCCATGCAGCCCATGCCGGCGGCCGTCACGGCCTGGCGATAAGTCTCGTCGGCGACGTCGCCGGCGGCGAAGACACCCGGCACCGAGGTCGCGGTCGAATGGGGCGCCACCTCGACATAGCCGGAGGGTTTCAGCTTGAGCTGGCCCGCGACCAGTTCGGTCGCCGGTGCATGGCCGATGGCAATGAAGACGCCGTCGGCTTGCAGGTCGGTGGTCGCGCCGGTCTTGATGTTCTTCAGCTTGACGTTGGTGACCTTGGTCGGCTCCTTGTCGCCGCAGATGTCATCGAGCACGCTGTCCCACACCACCTCGATCTTGGGATGCTTGAACAGACGATCCTGCAGGATGCGCTCGGCGCGGAAGTGATCGCGGCGGTGCACGACGGTGACCTTGGCGGCGAAGTTGGTCAGGAACAGCGCTTCCTCGACCGCGGTGTTGCCGCCGCCGACCACCACCACGTTCTTGCCGCGGTAGAAAAAGCCGTCGCAGGTCGCGCAGGCCGAAACGCCGAAACCCTTGAATTCCTCTTCCGACGGCATCCCGAGCCAGCGCGCCTGCGCGCCGGTGGCGAGGATGACGGTTTCCGCGAGATAGACGTCGCCGCTGTCGCAGGTAAGCCGGAACGGCCGCTGGCCGAGGTCGAGCTTGGTGACCAGATCAGTGACGATTTTGGTGCCGACGTGCGTGGCCTGCCGCTCCATCTGCTCCATCAGCCATGGACCCTGGATGACGTCGCCGAAGCCGGGATAGTTCTCGACGTCGGTGGTGATGGTGAGCTGGCCGCCGGGCTGGATGCCCTGGATCAAGACCGGCTCCAGCATCGCGCGCGCAGCATAGATGGCTGCGGTATAGCCGGCCGGCCCGGAACCGATGATCACAACCTTGGCGTGTATAGGCGTCGACATGGGGGATTTTCCCCTTCTCTCAAGGAAAAGCCGCCAGAGAGCGAAACTGACGGCGGCAGGCGGATTGAAGGAGCCTGAACATTACAGCGAGTTTAGGCTATCTGGGCAGCCATGCAAGAATTGCAATACATGCGCGGGTGATTTTCCCCCCACTGTGCTGCCTCTGCATATCCCGCGTAATAAAATTGCGCAGCGCCGACCGGGTGCGCTATGGGTGTTGCCATCGCCGCTCCCGGCAGAATCGCGGGAGCGCGTCCGGCAATTGAGGATTTGAACCGCGTGTCCAAGAGCCTTGATGAGATCGATCTGAAGATCCTGAGCGAACTTCAGGCCGATGGGCGGATCACCAATGTCGAACTCGCCAAACGCGTCGGCATTTCGCCGCCGCCGTGCCTGCGCCGCGTCCGCACGCTGGAAGAGGAAGGCTATATTCAGGGCTATCGCGCGCTGCTCGATCCACGTCGGCTCGGTTATGACGTGACGGTGTTTGCCTCGGTGCACCTGTCGAGCCAGGCTGATGCCGATCTGCGCGCCTTCGAGGATTTCGTGCGCCGCGCGCCGCTGGTGCGCGAGTGCTGGATGCTGTCGGGAGAAGTGGATTTCATCCTGAAATGCGTGGCGCCCGACATGGCGACCTTTCAGGCCTTCGTCACGCAGCTCACGGCGGCGCCGCACGTTCGCAACGTGCGTACCTCGCTGGTGCTGCAGAACGCCAAATATGCCGCGTCGGTCCCGCTCGAACTGAAAGTATCGCACGATTGAGCAGCCGGCGCGCTGCGCCGGGGCCGATGTTTCGGCATGGCTGCGTTCCCCATATGGCGTTTCCGGCCGAAGGGGTTTATGCGCATCTCCAGGTTTGATTTCTCTGGGGCGCATTCGAAGTTGTCGATCGGTCCCGCTGCCGAGGCCGGTTAAAGGGGCTGGTGTGACACTCTTCCAAATCTTTCTGCTTGCGGTGGCTGGTTTCGCCGCCGGGACCGTCAATGCCGTGGCCGGCGGCGGCACCTTCGCGACATTTGCCGCGCTCGTCGCCTGCGGGCTGCCGACGCTGGATGCCAATGCCACCAGCGCGGTGGCGCTGACGCCGGCCAACCTCGCCAGCGTGGTGGCTTATCGCTCCGAAATCCGCACGCATTTCCGGCGCATGTTGCCGTTCATGCTGATCGGCCTGGCCGGCGGCGCGATCGGCGCCCTGCTGCTGATCTGGCTAGGCGATAGCGGATTCCGGCCCTTGGTGCCGTGGCTGTTGCTGTCGGCCACCCTGATGTTCGCCTTCAGTAATCGCATCCGCGAACTGACCAAACCGATGGCGCAGAAAGGCAGCGGTGCGACCGCCCACATCGTTGCCTTCGTGGTGATGGCGCTGGCGACGATCTATGGCGGTTTCTTCGGCGCCGGCATGGGCATCATGATGCTGGCTGCGCTCGCCATCATCGGCAGCGGCGATTATCACGAGGACAACGCGATCAAGAACGTGGTCGCGTTCCTGATCCAGATCGTGTCCGCCGCGCTCTTGATCGCCGGCGGTCTCGTTCACTGGCCGCAGGCGCTGGTGACGATCGTGGCTTCGGTGATCGGCGGCTACTGGGGCGTCAGCGTTGCGCGCAACGTGCCGATCAAGGTGATCCGCGCCACCGTTGTTCTGGTTGGCGCGGTCCTCACCGTGATCTTCTTCCTCAAGGGTTGAGGCGGAAGACTATTCCGATCCTGTCGGCGATTACTTCTTGCGCAGCATCGCGTCGAGGCTGATCGGGCCGCCGCCTGCCGTCGCGAGATACAAACAGGTGAAGCAGAGCGCGATTGCCAGCGTGCCGCCGTTCAGGAGTGGCAGGAAGACCGGATTGGCGGCCTTGAACATGTGGCCGAGGAAATAGGCGAATGCCATCTGGCCGGAGAGAATGAACGCCACCGGCCGCGTGAACAGCCCGACCAGCAGCAGCGCGCCGCCGATCAGTTCGATGGTGGCGGCCACCATGATCAGCGGCGGGATATTGGCGAAGTAAGGCAGCACCGGAAACTTGAAGATCTTCGCGATGCCGTATTGCAGCAGCAGCAGTCCGATGATGAAGCGGAGAAGGCTCAAGACCGTCGGTTGCCACTTGGAAAGAGTCTGGTCCATGTTTTACCCCCTGGTTTGCGGGCTGGGCCGCGCGTGGTGCTGAAACGAAAATGGATTGCGGTGGGACGGACGCGGGGCGAAGGTTTTACGCAGGCCCGATCCGCGATCAAATCACAAGGCCGTTGCGCACGGATGTCGCGTCCCCCTCGTCGCGACGATATCCGACGACGGAAGCTAACAACCGGTCCGGCCGAATATTCCGATTCGTCAGCATTGATTGCGGGGGAATATTCCGTCAAGGCACAAAAAAGCCGCGGCGTGCGCGGCTTTCTCTTTACAGCAATTCCAGCGGCGGGTGCTCAGCGCCACTCCACCTTGGTGATCTCGTAGGCTTTGGCGCCGCCCGGCGCCATCACTTCCACCGAGGACCCCTTGGTCTTGCCGATCAGCGCACGCGCCAGGGGGGACGTGATCGAAATCCGTCCCTTCTTGGCGTCGGCTTCGGTTTCTCCGACGATCTGCCACACCGCCTTCTTCTCGGTGTCCTCGTCGATCAGCGTGACGGTGGCGCCGAACTTGATGGTATCGCCGGACAGTTTGGTGACGTCGATCACTTCGGCGCGCGCCAGCTTGTCCTCGAGTTCGGCAATGCGTCCCTCGTTGTGCGACTGCTCTTCCTTGGCGGCGTGATACTCGGCGTTTTCCGACAGGTCGCCGTGCGAGCGCGCCTCCGCGATCTGTTCGATGATGCGCGGCCGGTCCACCGACTGGCGCTGCTTCAACTCGACCTCAAGCGCGGCATGACCGCCGGGGGTCATCGGAACCTTGTCCACCATTTACCCTCGTCCTTCGATGTCCCTTTCGACCGCCGCGGCGGTTCCGGACATTAGTGTGTCAAACGTTTTGCTGCCTGTTCGCGCCAACGCGTTTGCGTCAAGTAGCGTCATCCACGTCGCTACTGTCAACAGGCGCACTTCGAAACGGAACGAGCAGGATTTACGTCCCGCAGTTCCGTTGATCTTACCCTTCCACGGCCGCCGATCGCGGCCGAAGATCAGTTTTCGGGGAAATAACTCTGCAACGTGCGGACCTCAAGGTCCCCGCCCAGATAGGCCCGAATGCCCTGCGCGGCCGCCACGGCACCAGAGAGAGTGGTGTAGTACGGTACTTTATGCAAGAGGGCAGCGCGCCGCAGCGAGCGGCTGTCGGCCAGCGCCTGCGGCCCTTCGGTGGTGTTGAACACCAACTGCACCTCGCCATTGGTGATCGCGTCGACGATGTGCGGCCGGCCTTCCAGCACCTTGTTGATCTTCTCGGTCGGCACGCCGTTATCGGACAGGAAGCGCTGGGTGCCGGAGGTCGCGATCACGCGGAAGTCAAGTGACGACAACAGCCGGACGGCTTCGAGGATCCGCGTCTTGTCGTCCTCGCGCACCGAAACGAACACGGTGCCCTTGCGCGGCACGCGGGTGCCGCCGCCGAGCTGGCTCTTGGCGAAGGCGACTTCGAAGTTGCGGTCGAGCCCCATCACTTCGCCGGTGGAGCGCATCTCCGGGCCGAGCACGGTATCGACGCC
>JBARXT010000038.1:0-6810 GCA_049647485.1 Xanthobacteraceae bacterium | reverse complement strand
GCTTGCCGCCGGCCGCGATGGTGGCGGCGCGCTGATCATGCGCGGCGTGGAGTTCGCCGCGGCTGGTCTTGTGCTGCTGCTCGGCGCCGGTTTGCTGCTGGGTTATGTCGCTGCCGAGCGCGTTACCTGTTTTTGATACAGCGTCGGGATGCCGGACCTGTGAGCCTCGCTGCCTTGACAAGCCGTCGCCGGAACGCCAAGCCAGCGGCGTCATGACCCTTGCCGATCAAGCCTCGCCACCCGCGACGACAGCGCCGAGCCGGATCGGCGTGCTGCTGGTCAATCTCGGCACGCCCGATACTGCCGACGCAAAGGGCGTGCGCGTTTATCTGAAGGAGTTCCTGTCCGATCCGCGGGTCATCGAGGATCAGGGTCTTGTCTGGAAACTGGTGCTGAACGGCATCATCCTGCGTACCCGGCCGTCGCGGAAGGCCAAGGATTATCTGAAGATCTGGAATACGGCGCAGAACGAATCCCCGCTGAAAACCATTTCACGCAGGCAGTCGAACAAGCTCGCCGCGGCTCTCGACAATTCCGACCGCGTCGTGATCGATTGGGCGATGCGCTATGGCAATCCGTCGATGCAGTCGCGGATCGAAGCGCTGATCGCGCAAGGCTGCGATCGCATTCTCGTCGTCCCGCTTTATCCGCAGTACTCCGCAGCCACCTCCGCCACGGTGTGCGACGAGGCGTTCCGCGTGCTTCGCGCTCTTCGCGCGCAACCGACGTTGCGCGTGTCGCCGCCGTATTATGACGATCCGGTTTACATCGATGCGCTCGCGTCGTCGATCAAGGCGCATCTGGCGACGTTATCATTCGAGCCGGAAGTGATTCTGGCATCGTTTCACGGCATGCCGCAGAAATATATCGACAAGGGCGACCCCTATTACGACCAATGCGTCGCCACCACCGACGCGCTGCGCGCACGGCTCGGGTTCGATGCCGACAAATTGAGGCTGACGTTCCAGTCGCGCTTCGGCTTCGATCCCTGGCTACAGCCCTACACCGACAAGACCGTGGAACAACTCGCCAAGGATGGCGTGCGACGGCTTGCGGTGGTGACGCCGGGGTTCTCGGCCGACTGTCTGGAAACGCTGGAGGAGATCGCGCAGGAAAACGCCGAAATCTTCCGTCACAACGGCGGCGAACAATTCGCGGCGATTCCGTGCCTCAACGACAGCGAAGCCGGCATGGACGTTATTCGTCAACTGGTGCTGCGCGAATTGCAGGGGTGGCTCTGATCGTTCGGTAGTGTCGGGCCGATTTGAGCGATTCCGGGGTTTTCGAACCTGATCCGCGACAATCACGACCAAACAAGGGGTTGCGGACGTCGGTTTGGCGTGGCTGCATGACCCCTGTTGCCATTGGGCTGGGAGAGGCTGATGTCCGGTTTCGATATTTTCGCCATTGCCGTCGTGCTGCTCGTCGTCATCACGCTGTTCGCCGGCGTGAAAACGGTGCCGCAGGGCTATGACTGGACCATCGAGCGGTTCGGCAAATTCACCCGCACCCTCTCGCCGGGATTGAACCTGATCATTCCGTATTTCGACCGCGTCGGCCGCAAGATCAACATGATGGAGCAGGTCATCGATATTCCCGGTCAGGAAGTCATCACCCGCGACAATGCGACGGTGTCGGTGGACGGCGTGGCATTCTATCAAGTGTTCGATGCCGCCAAGGCGAGCTACGAGGTCGCCAACCTCACGCATGCCATCACCACCCTGACTATGACCAATATTCGCTCGGTGATGGGTGCGATGGATCTCGATCAGGTGCTGTCGCATCGCGACGAGATCAACGAACGACTGCTGCGCGTGGTCGATGCGGCGGTGGCGCCATGGGGCGTCAAGGTCAACCGCATCGAGATCAAGGACATCGTGCCGCCGGCCGATCTGGTGGAAGCCATGGGCCGCCAGATGAAGGCCGAACGCGTCAAGCGCGCCGATATTCTGCAAGCCGAAGGCCAGCGGCAGTCGGATATCCTGCGCGCCGAGGGCGCCAAGCAGAGCCAGATTCTGCAAGCCGAGGGCCGTCGCGAAGCCGCGTTCCGTGACGCCGAAGCGCGCGAGCGCGCGGCAGAGGCAGAGGCCAAGGCGACGCAGATGGTCAGCGAGGCAATCAGCAAGGGCGACGTCGCGGCATTGAACTACTTCATCGCCGACAAATATATCAAGGCGTTCGGACAATTGGCGGAGTCGCCCAATCAGAAGGTGATCATGTTGCCGCTGGAGGCCACCAGCATGCTGAGTTCGCTGGCCGGCATCGGCGAGATCGCCAAGGCGACGTTTGGCGAGAATGCCGCATCGACTGCTGCGGCGGCAGCGCGCCGTTCGTCGGTGCCGCCAAACCCGCCGCTCCGCTGAGGACGATGCACGATGACCTCCATGTTCGTCACGCTCGGCACCTGGAACTGGCTGATCCTCGGCCTTGTGCTGATCGGCATCGAGGCGCTGGCGCCGGGCGTGTTCATGCTGTGGCTCGGGCTCGCCGCGCTGTTGGTCGGGCTGTTGTCGTTCGTCATCGATCTGCACTGGCAGATGCAGATTCTGCTGTTTGCGGTGTTTGCAGCCGCCGCTGTGCCGGTGTGGCGACATCTGGCGCGGCGCGGCAAGGGTGAAACCTCGAACCCGTTCCTCAACCGGCGCACCGATGCGCTGGTCGGCCGCGTCTTCACGCTGGAGAAGCCGATCCAGGATGGCAGCGGCATGGTGCGGATCGACGACACCATCTGGCGCGTCACCGGACCGGATGCGCCGGCCGGCAGCCGCATCCGCATCGTCAAGGCCGACGGCGCCACGCTGACGGTCGCGGCCGAGTAGAGCATGATCCCGAAAAGTGGAAACCGGTTTTCGGACAAGATCATGCTCAATCAAAAAAGATAAGCGACGGGTCTGATTCAACGCAGTTGGATCAGACCCTAGCGCTCACGCCACGCCGGCGCGCAGCAGGTCGTGCAGATGCAGGATGCCGACCGGCTTCTTCGCATCGGTGACGATCAGCGCGGTGATCTTCGACGTGTTGAGAATCTCGAGCGCCTCGCCGGCCAGCAGGTTGGTGCCGATGGTTTTCGGGTTTTTCGTCATCACCTCGTCGACGCGCGCGGTCATCAGGTCGGGACGCATGTGACGGCGCAGGTCGCCGTCGGTCACGATGCCGGCGAGATGGCCGTGATCGTCGACGACGCCGACGCAGCCGAACCCCTTCGAGGACATTTCCACCAGCGCGTCGGACATTTTCGTGCCCAATGGCTTCAATGGAATCGCCGCGCCGGTGTGCATCAGGTCGCGGACATATTTCAGCATCGCGCCGAGCTTGCCGCCGGGATGCAGCACGCTGAAATCCACCGAGGTGAAACCGCGGCCTTCCAGCAGCGCGATGGCGAGCGCATCGCCCAGCGCCAGTTGCAGCACCGACGATGTGGTGGGCGCGAGATTGTGCGGGCAGGCCTCGCGCGCCTTCGGCAAGGTCAGCGCGATATCCGCCGCCTGCGCCAGCGTGGAGTCGCTTTCCGCTGTCATGGCAATCACGCTGATGCGGAAACGCTTGGCATAGGTGATCAGGTTCTTCATTTCCGGCTGTTCGCCGGACCACGAGATCGCCAGCACAATGTCGTCCGGCGTGATCATCCCGAGGTCGCCGTGGCTGGCCTCGGCGGCATGGACGAAGAATGCCGGCGTGCCGGTGGAGGCGAAGGTCGCCGCGACCTTGCGGCCGATGTGGCCGGACTTGCCGAGCCCGGTGATGATGACCCGCCCCTTGGCGTGCAGCATCAGATCGATGGCGCGGGTGAAGGCTGCGCCGAGCCCCCCCTGAAGCGCTGCGGCGAGCGCGGTGATGCCGCTGGCCTCGGTATCGAGCGTGCGCAGGGCCGATTGCAGCGCCGCGTTCGCCATCTCGTCGGGGGGAGACATCAGGGTCCTTGAGTTCGGTGAGGTCATTCGCGTGTCCGGTGCGGTTCGCGCGGGTCTTATCACGGCCGGCGCGGCCAGGCGACGCCGGAAACGGACATCCTCAACGCCTCGTTAACCATAACTGTTTTAACTTCCTTAACGACGTTTTCGGCGGGCTCTGCCGCGCCCCCGCAAGTGCCTGGATTTATTGGAGTTTGAAAGTCGTGAGGCGAGGTCGAGGGAGCGGTTGTCGCCGTCGCGTGCAGCGCGCGCGGCTGGCGTTCGCCTGCGGCGCGGCGATGGCCGCCGGCATCGCGCCGTCCCACGCCCAGATGCTGTCGGACCTGCTCAGCCCGAATCCCGGCCAGTTCGCCCAGATACCGGACGGGACGCCACGCCGGACCGACCGTTCCGAGCCGACCCGCCCGATCGGCGTGCCCGCGTCGGAGCGCGACGACACCAAAGCGCCGTCGCGCATCGGCCAGATCCCGACCTATGGAATCCCCGCCGCGTCGGGGGCCGCCGACGACGGCTACGATTCGCTTGGCCGCAAGCGCAACAAGCCGAAGCCCTATCCCGGCGCGCCGAAGCCGACGTTGAAAGGCGCGGTGGCGCCCGACCCCTATGCCAGCATGAAGCCGCTGCCGCGCATCAGCCCGCCGCCGTCGCAGAACGCCAACAGGACACGGCTGCCGCCGGCGATGATTGGCGCGGTGGCCGGCCAGCCTTATCGCAAGCAACTGAGACCGGACCTCGACCCGTTCGGCGCGGTCGGCGACTATGTCGGCAGTTTCCTGGTCAAAGGCGCGGTCGAAATCGGCGGCGGCTACGATAGCAATCCCGGCCGCTTCAACGACAAGGAGCGCGGCTCGGCGTTCTATCGCATCGCGCCCGAACTCCTGATCGCCACCGACTGGGAGCGCCATTCCATCGTCGCCGATCTGCGCGGCTCGTTCACCGGCTACGACAAGACGTTTCCGTCGACGCCGGGCGTCGCATCCTCGGTGCCGACCGTGGTGGATCGGCCCGACTTCACCGGGTCGATCAAGGGTCGGCTCGACGTCACGCGCGACACCCATGTGCTGTCCGAACTGCGATTGCGCGTCGGCACCGACAACCCCGGCAGCCCGAACATTCAGGCGGGCCTGTCGAAATATCCGATCTATACGACGACCGGCGGATCGGTCGGCGTCGAGCAGAATTTCAACCGCCTGCAAGTGACGGTAAGCGCTACCGCCGACCACACCGCCTATCAGGATTCCAAACTCACCGACGGCACCACGTTCAGCAACGACGACCGCAACTTCAATACGTTCGGCGGCGTCGCGCGCGCGAGCTACGAGGTGATGCCGGGGCTGAAGCCGTTCGGCGAAGTGCAGGGCGACACCCGCGTCCATGAAACCGCCGTCGATCGCGCCGGCTACCAGCGCGATTCCAACGGCGGCTACGCCAAGGTCGGCACCACGTTCGAACTGACGCGGCTGATCACCGGCGAAGCCTCGATCGGCTATGCGATGCGCAACTATCAGGACCCGCGG
Source organism: Xanthobacteraceae bacterium (assembly GCA_049647485.1). Classification (GTDB taxonomy): domain Bacteria; phylum Pseudomonadota; class Alphaproteobacteria; order Rhizobiales; family Xanthobacteraceae; genus 62-47. Next base: position 1,382 of record JBARXT010000038.1, on the reverse strand, counting down.
CTCAGCCAGTTGAACGGGCTTCTGACCAGCGGCTCGCTGATCTGGTCGGCGTCGCCGCTCACCACGGTGAAATTCATTGCCACCACGTCGGTGGATGAAACCACCGTGCCCGGCGTTGCCGGCGTGTTGACGCGCATCTACACCGCCGAGGTCGATCACGATTTCCGCCGCTGGCTCACCGGCATCGGCAAGTTCACCTACGGCACGCTCGACTACCAGAACGGCAACCGGCTCGACACCATCTATTCGCTGTCCGGCGATCTGGTCTACAAGCTCAACCGCAATGTGTGGGTGAAGGGCACGCTGCGCCGCGACTGGCTGGAGTCCAACATCGCCGGCATGAGCAGCGCCTCCACCGTGATGATGCTCGGCGTGCGGCTGCAAAACTGACGTCCCCGTTTCCATAAAGCCTTGAGGTGACATGCGCGTGCGGCGGCCGCGCCTGGCCTGCGCGTCATCGGGTCTCGCAGCGGCCCCTCGGCATGCGAGGGGAGATGGAGCGCCGCAGGGCGCGACATCGTATGTAGGTCGCGCGCCGCACGATCTTGCGAGGATCATGGACCCGGCGCGCGCATCGCCTTGCGGCGCTCCACCAACGCCTTGGGCAAGTGCTGTAACTTGCACCCGCGGCGCGCGGACATGCGACACGCGGAAAACCGCGTTGCCATCCGCTCGGCGTCTTAAGGCATGAGGAGCCGCGCAAGATTGGAGCGGGACGCGGGAGGGGTGAGCGTGATGCGGAGGGCGAAACCACACCGCGTCGCGCTGGCGGCGCGGTGGGGCGATTGGCCCCGGTGCGCTGCCTGATGGCCTTGCGAACAAGACCATCGCCGCCCTTCAAGCTTCGTGCGCGACGGGCTTTCGCCCTTGCGCCAAACGCGAACCGCCGGGTTGCCCCGATGGCGCGCGACCGCCGCCGTCCGGCGCGCTTTCGCACGCCTGCTTCCGCTCCGCCCTACGCCGCAAGCGGCATCTCCCCGTAGTGGGAGCGGGCGGGTCGACCTCTGCCTCCCGAGTGGCCGTGTGCGTCACGAACCGCGCGGGCGCCGGCCTCGTTCCGCTTCAAGTACGCCTCCGGAAGCGCCCCTCACGAACGAAGCAATAGGAATATATACCCAAAAATTGTGTATGTCAATAATGGTGATCCTGAACTGGATCATCCACCGTTTTGGACGGCTCAACCATTGTTAGGCGTGGGTTGTAGCAGTACCGTAATACAAGTTTTCACTCCGAGAGATGAGAATGTCTGGAGCGCTTTTGAAGTGCTCCCCGAAACTAGGCCAGCCAGCGCTGGAGTTTTCCGGGGTTAAGGCTCATGTCGGCGGGGGCGCCGATGAGCCATTCAACAGCGATATCGGCGCCTTGTTGCCGATCGCGCTGTG
>JBARXT010000037.1:0-26399 GCA_049647485.1 Xanthobacteraceae bacterium | reverse complement strand
GTTCGTCACGCTCGATCCGCAAGAGGTCGACGCCAACGTGCATCCGGCTAAGACCGAAGTGCGCTTCCGCAACGCCGGACTCGTCCGCGCGCTGATCGTGCATGCGCTGAAGGACGGCCTGGCGCGCGAGGGCCAGCGTACGGCGGCGAACAGCGACGGCGCGGTGCTATCGTCGTTCCGCCCGGCGTTCTCGCCGCGTCCCGCCAACTGGGACTGGCGGCGCTCGCCGGCCTCGCCCGCATTCGCTTACGACCGCGCGCCGGAGTTCGCCGAGCGCGCGCAATCCACGTTCGATGTCGGCGCGCCGTCTGCCGACGTGCGTTTCGAGGTGGCGCCCGCGCCCGATCTGCTCGACCGCCCGCTCGGCGCGGCGCGCACGCAGATCCACGAGAACTACATCGTGGCGCAGACCCGCGACGGCCTGATCGTGGTCGATCAGCACGCCGCGCACGAGCGCATCGTCTATGAGCGGCTGAAAGCCTCGCTCGCGGAAAACGGCGTGCAGCGGCAGATGCTGCTGATCCCGGAGATCGTCGAACTCGACGAGGCCACCGTGGAGAAGCTGCTGGCGCGCGCCGACGAACTGGGACAATTCGGCCTCGCCATCGAATCTTTCGGTCCCGGCGCGGTGGCGGTGCGCGAGACGCCGTCGCTGCTCGGCAAGACCAACGCGGCGGGACTGCTGCGCGATCTGGCCGAGCACATGGCGGAATGGGACGAGGTGCTGCCGCTGGAGCGGCGGCTGTTGCACGTCGCCGCCACCATGGCGTGCCACGGCTCGGTGCGCTCCGGCCGCATCCTCAAGCCGGAGGAAATGAACGCGCTGCTCCGCGAGATGGAAGCGACGCCGAACTCCGGCCAGTGCAACCACGGCCGGCCCACTTACGTCGAACTGAAACTCGCGGATATCGAGAAGCTGTTCGGGCGACGGTAGGGCGCAGTCCTTCCGCGGGCTTCGAATTCAACGCACCGAAGACCCTCTCTGCCGTTATGCCCGGGCTTGTCCCGGCCATGACGAACGAAGTCACACCGCGCGATCGACCATCACTTCGATCAGCTTGGTGCCGGGGCGCGCGAAGGCATCCGTCAACTTCGGCTTCAACTGGCGCGGATCGTCGATGCGCAACGCCTCCGCGCCGAGTGACCGCGCGAGGCCCGCGAAATCCACCGGCGGATCGACGAAATCCATGCCGACGTAGTTGTCGTCCTTGTGAAAGGCCAAGAGCCGCTGCTTGATGATGCGGTAGCCGCCGTTGTTGACGATCACCACGTTGAGCGGCAGCTTGTTGCGCGCGGCGGTCCACAGCGCCTGGATCGAATACATCGCGCTGCCGTCGCCGGAGAAGCACACCACCGGCCGCCCCGGCTGCGCGAGGCTGACGCCGACCGAGGCCGGCACGCCCCAGCCGATGCCGCCGGACGCCAGCGCGTGATAGCCGTAGCGATCACGATGCGCGCGCAGCGCCGGCATGTAGCGCGACGAGGTCAGCGCCTCGTCGACGAGGATGGCGTTCGCCGGCATCGCATCGACCACCTGCAATGCCAGCCAGTCCGGATCGATTGGCGTGCGGTCGCCACGCGCGGTGATCTCCGTGACAAGCTGCGCGCGCCGTGCGGTCCAGTTTTTTGAAGCCAACGCCGCGATATTCGCTTTCGCGCGCGACGCCAAGGCCGCGCCGCCGGCCGCGACCAGCGCCGGCGTCAAAGCGCGCAGCGTCTCGCCGACGTCGGCCTTCATCGCGATCTCAACAGGGAAATTCTTGGCGATGTCCCAATCGACCAGCCCGATCTGCACCAGCGGCATGTTCGCCGGCAGCGGCTCGACCTCGCTGTGCACCGACATCCGCAACGGATCGCCGCCAAGTACGATGGCAAGATCGTAGGCCGACAGCAGATCGCGCACCTGCGTTTGCGCCCGCGACAGCGCACCCATGAAGCACGGATGCTCGGACAGGAAGTGCGATCCATAAGGCGCCGACTGCTGATAGACCGGCGCGCCGAGCGCGCTCGCGAAATCCGCCGCCTCCCGCAATGCGTCGCTTTTCACGATCTCGTCACCGACGATGATCACCGGCCGCTCGGCCTTCGAGAGCCGTTGCGCCAGCGCCTTCACCGCCTCGTCCGACGGCCGTACCCGCGTATCGATCCGCGTCGAGGCACCAAGCTCGATGCCGGCTTCGTCGTTGAGGATATCGCCCGGCAGCGAGATGAACACCGGCCCGGTCGGCGGCGTGGTCGCGATCTTGGCGGCGCGGCGCACGATGCGCGGCAGATCCTCCAGCCGCGTCACCTCGACGGCCCACTTCACCAGCGGTTCCGCCATCCGCACCAAGGGGCCGTAAAGCAGTGGCTCCATCAGTCCGTGGCCCTGCTCCTGCTGCCCGGCGGTGAGGATCATCGGCGTGCCGGTGAATTGCGCGTTGTAGAGCGAGCCCATGGCGTTGCCGAGCCCCGGCGCGACATGGACGTTGCACGCCACCAGCCGCCCGGAGGCGCGGCTGTAGCCATCGGCGATGGCGACGACGAGGCTCTCCTGCATCGCCATCACATAAGTGAGGTCCGGGTGATCCTTCAGCGCGTGCATGATCGGCAGTTCGGTGGTGCCCGGATTGCCGAACAGATGGGTGATGCCCTCGTCCTTGAGCAATGCCAGGAAAGCGGAACGGCCGGTGATGCGATTCATGAAGGTCTCCGGAAGGATCGGCGAGGCGTTCGCCGCCCCGGCATCATGACCGATCCGGATTCGCCCGTACAAGAAACGTGGCTCATGGCTGCCCTGCATCGCACGCGACCGTTCGCTGGGCGGCGCTCATCCGCCGGTGGCGAATCCCGGATACAGCGTCATGCCGCCGTCGACGAACAACGTCGCGCCCGTGACGTAGTCGGCGGCATCCGACGCCAGCCACACCGCCGCCTGCGCGATATCGTCGGGTTCGCCGATCCGCTTGTAAGGCACCAGCGTCATCAGATCGCGGTAAGCCGCCGGCGTCTGCCACGCGGCGGTATTGATCGGCGTCTGGATGGCGCCGGGCGCGATGCTGTTGACGCGGATGCGATACGGCGCCAACTCCTGCGCGATACTCTTCATCAGCAGCATCACGCCGCCTTTCGAAGCCGCATAGTTCGCATGTCCCGCCCACGGGATTTCCTGATGCACTGAACTCATGCAGATGATTTTCCCGGCGGCAAGGGAGATATCGTCGACGACGCCGCGACGCTTGAACTCGCGCGCGGCCGCACGGGTGCACAAAAACTGCCCGGTGAGGTTGACGCCGATCACCGTATTCCACTGCTCGAGCGTCATTTGATCGAACGGCGCATCGCGTTGCAGCCCGGCGTTGCTGACCACGATATGCAGCGTGCCGAAATGGTCGATCGCCCGCGCGAACATCGCGGCCACATCCTCCTCGCGGCTGACATCGGCCTTCAGCGCGATCGCGCGCCGGCCCATGACTTCAATGGCGTGCGCCACCTCCTCCGCCGCTTCGGGATCAACAACGTAATTGACGACGACATCGGCACCGGCCGCCGCCAACCCCAGCGCGACCGCTTTGCCGATGCCGGAATTGGCGCCGGTCACCAGCGCCGGCTGGCCGGTGAGCGTGGTCCGATAGCGGACGTGGGGAACGCGCTGCGCATCCGGTTCGGCCGGCGCGGTGGGATTTCGAGGCATTGGATCGGTCACGGTGACGGCCTGCGGATTCGTGCGGATGGAACGGATCAACCGGTGACCAGCCGTACGGGTTCCTTTCGAACCGCAACGGGCCTCTCACCTTTCCGCGAATGCATCCGGGCCATGCCCTAAAAGATATATTTCTAATATTGCTTTTAGCCGGTGGCTGGATTAGGTTTGAGGCATGAAGATGAAGGAGAACGCCATGTCATCTGGCTCTTCGATCGGCGCAGCACTCGCATGGCCGTTTCTGCTGCCGGGTAACATAGCCTGCAACGTGCTCGGCCTGCCCCGTTCCGAATACAGCGACCTGATCCGCATGCTGGTGAATTCGCTGGTCTGGACCGTGCTCGGCGTCATCGTCGTCGCGCTGGTGGTCTGACCGCCGCTTTTAACGCAGCCGCATCGTGCAGCACGGTCGGATATGCCGGCGTGAATGCTGTCGCGCGTCTCAAATCCTGAACAACAACCCGAGAAACGGAGTTGCGACGATGACATTCGTCGTCACCGACAACTGTATCAAGTGCAAGTACATGGACTGCGTCGAAGTCTGTCCGGTGGACTGCTTCTACGAAGGCGACAACATGCTGGTGATCCATCCGGACGAATGCATCGATTGCGGCGTCTGCGAGCCGGAATGCCCGGCGGAAGCGATTTCACCGGACTCGACGCCGGGGCTGGAAAGCTGGCTGCAACTCAACGCCGAATACGCGCCGCAGTGGCCCAACATCACCCAGAAGCGCGATCCGCCGCCCGACGCGAAAGCTTTCGACGGCGTCAAGGACAAGCTGAAGCAATTTTTCTCGCCGAAGCCGGGGCAAGGGGATTGAGACGTGCTCCGGACGTGCAACACGAAGATCGCGGGAAGTCATCATGGCCGGATTTATTCCGGCCATCCACGTCTTAACATACATGCAGCGAGAAAGACGCGGATGGCCGGGACAAGCCCGGCCATGACGGGAAATTTCGTTTCGTCATTGCGAGGAGCGTTGGGCGACGAAGCAATCCAGTCCTTGCTTTGTGGCTTTCTGGATTGCTTCGTTCGCAATGACGGCGGCGGGTCGCAATGGCCGCGACGACGGCCCCTACCCAGCCCGACAACGCCCTAACATTCCCCGGCAAAATGTGGCATAGGCGATGATCCCTTCATCGCACGTTGAGCCGACATGCCCGCACCGAAACCGCCCGCCTTCGAGACCCTCAGCCTCTATGCCGGCCAGCATCCGGACCCGGTCACCGGATCGCGCGCGGTCCCGATCTACCAGACCACGTCCTTCATGTTTCAGGACGCCGACCACGCCGCGGCGCTGTTCAATCTGGAACGGCCCGGCCACATCTACAGCCGCATTTCCAACCCGACGGTGTCGGTGCTGGAAGAGCGCATCGCGGCGCTGGAAGGCGGCGTCGGCGCGGTCTGCACCGCCAGCGGCATGGCTGCGCTGCATCTCGCCATCGCCACCCTGGTGAGCGCCGGCGAGCACATCGTCGCCTCATCGTCGCTCTATGGCGGCTCGATCAATATCCTGACCCATACGCTGCCGCGCTTCGGCATCACCACCACCTTCGTCAATCCGCGCGACCATGACGGCATGCGCGCCGCGATCAAGGACAATACGCGGCTGGTGATCGGCGAGACCATCGGCAATCCCGGCATGGAGGTGCTGGACATTCCGAAGGTGGCGCAGATCGCCCACGACGCAAAAATCCCGCTCTTGGTCGACAACACCTTCGCCACGCCGTATCTGAGCCGGCCGATCGAACTCGGCGCCGACATCGTGATGAACTCGGCCACCAAGTGGCTCGGCGGCCACGGCATCGCCATCGGCGGCGTGCTGGTCGACAGCGGCCGCTTCAACTGGCGGGCGTCGGGCAAATTCCCGGTGCTGACCGAACCCTACGCCGGTTACCACGGCATCGTGTTCGACGAACAGTTCGGCCCGATCGCCTTCATGATGCGCGCGCGCACCGAGGGCCTGCGCGATTTCGGCGCGTGCCTGTCGCCGACGAATGCGTTCCAGATCCTGCAAGGCATCGAGACGCTCGGCCCGCGCATGGACCGCCATATGGCGAATACCAAGGCGGTGCTGGATTTCCTCACCGCCAACAAGGCGGTGGAGTGGGTGCTGCATCCCTCGCTGGACAACCATCCCGACTACGAACTGGCGAAGACCTTGCTGCCGCGCGGCGCGGGCTCGATCATCTCGTTCGGCATCAAGGGCGGCCGTGCTGCCGGCAAGAAATTCCTCGAAACGCTGCGCATGATCAGCCATCTCGCCAATGTCGGCGACGCCAAGACGCTGGTGATCCATCCCGGCAGCACCACGCATCAGCAGATGGATGCCGAACAGCTCAAGGCCGCCGGCATCGGCGAGGAAATGGTGCGGCTCTCGGTCGGCATCGAGGCGGCGCAGGATATCCTCGACGATCTCGGCCAGGCGCTCCGCATTTCGCAGAAGGTTTAAGCCATGCAGCTCAAGGTCAACGGGATCGACACCTTCATCGCCTGCGGCGGACGCGACTTCGACGCATCGCTGCCGACCGTGGTGATGCTGCACGGCGCGGGCTTCGACTCATCGACATGGTCGCTGCACAGCCGCTGGTTCGCACATCACGGCTACAATCTTCTCGCGCCCGACCTGCCGGGCCACGGCCATTCCGGCGGCAAGCCGCTCGGCAGCATCGCGGAACTGGCCGACTGGACCGCGGCGCTGATCACGGCTGCGGGCGCGAAAGACGCGTGGCTGATCGGCCATTCGATGGGCTCGCTGATCGCCATCGAGACCGCGGCGCGGCATCCCGACAAGGTGACGAAGCTCGGCCTGCTTGGCACCTCGTCTGCGATGGCGGTCGGCCCCGAGCTGTTGCAGAACGCCAAGGACAACGATCAGGGCGCCATCGACATGGTGTCGATCTGGGGCCTCGGCTTCCACGCCGAACTCGGCGGCTGTCCGCTGCCCGGCCTGTGGATGCACGGCGGCGCGCAGCGCGTGTTGAAGACCACCGCGCGCGACGTGCTGTTCACCGATCTCAACGCCTGCAACGCCTATCAGGGCGCGCTGGAGGCCGCCGCGAAGATCAAGGTGCCGGTGACGCTGATCCTCGGGGAACGCGATATGATGACGCCGCTGAAATCCGGCAAGGCGCTGGGCGCGGCGCTCGAAGGCGCCCGCACCGTGGTGCTGCCCGGCGCCGGCCACATGATGATGCTGGAACAGCCGGAACAGACGCTGGCGGCGCTGCGGGGGTGAGGCCTGCGATTTTGAAAGACGTCATGCGCGGACTTGACCCGGCAATGACGCCGAGGATTGCCGACATCAGCCCTCATTGCGAGGAGCGATAGCGACGAAGCAATTCATTCCTTGCTTCATGACTTTCTGGATTGCTTCGCTTCGCTCGCAATGACGTAACGGACGCGGTGTCTAAAAACGTGGATGGCCGGGACAAGCCCGGCCATGACGACGTTTTCGTTTGGGCGTCCTCGCCTCACACCTTCAGCGTGTCACCGCCCTTGAGATGCAAAATCTCGCGCGCCTCATCGGGTGACGCGACCTCAAGCCCCAGCCCCTCGATGATCTTGCGCACGGCGCGGACCTGTTCGGCATTGGACTCGGCCAGACGCCCCGGCCCGCCCCACAGCGAATCCTCGAGGCCGACGCGGACGTTGCCGCCCATCGCCGCCGCCATCGCTGCGATCGGGAGTTGATTGCGGCCGGCGCCCAGCACCGACCAGCGATACTTGTCACCGAACAACCGGTCTGCGGTGCGCTTCATGTGTAGCACTTCATCCGGATGCGCGCCGATGCCGCCTTGCAGGCCGAACACCGTCTGCACGAACAGCGGCGGTTTCACCAGTCCTTCCATCAGGAAGTAATTCAAGTTGTGCAAATGCGCGGTGTCGTAGCATTCGAACTCGAACCGCGTGCCGGACTCCGACAGCGTGCGCAGCACGAACTCGATGTCCTTGAAGGTGTTGCGGAACACGATGTCCTTGTTCTCGAGGTGCTTGCGCTCCCACTCGTGCTTGAAATCCTTGAAGCGGTTGAGCATGCCGAACAAGCCGAAGTTCATCGAGCCCATGTTGAGCGAGGCGACCTCCGGCTGATACACGGCGGCCGGACGCACGCGCTCTTCCACCATCATGGTGGGCGAGCCGCCGGTGGTGAGGTTCACCACGCAGTTCGAGCGCTGCTTGATGATCTTCAGGAACGGCGCGAACGCCTCCGGCGACTGGTCCGGCTGCCCGGTTTCCGGGTTACGCGCGTGCAAATGAACGATGGCGGCGCCCGCCTCCGCCGCACCGATGGCGGCGTCCGCGATCTCCTGCGGCGTCACCGGCAGGGCCTTCGACATCGACGGCGTGTGGATCGCGCCGGTGACGGCGCAGGTGATGATGACTTTACGACTCATGACAGACTTCCTTGCTTGATCGAAATGGGACGCGCCGCGTTCATCCTTCGCTCGCGGCTTGTTTCTGCTTGTGCGCGGCCAAGGCCGCGAGGCGTTCGTTGCGGCGTCGCGTCAACGCTGCGAGGCGTTCGGGCGTCGCCTGGTGCGGCCATGCCGCGATGACGCGGTCGACATTCGGGCTTTCATACACTGAAGGGCCGGCCGCGCCTTTCGCCAGTTCCTTGTAGAAGCCGGTGTAGCGCGCGCAGTAATCGGCGATGCCGCCGGGCGCGTTGAGTTCGATGGTTTCCATCGGGCCGAGAAACGACCAGCGCAGGCCGAGGCCGTTCTTCACGGTGTGGTCGAGGTCTTCCGCCGAGACGTACCCCTCGCCTACCAGACGAAATGCTTCCGCCAGCAGCGCGCCCTGCAAGCGATTGAGCACGAAACCGTTGATCTCGCGATTGACCGTCACCGGCACCTGACCGATGGCGAGATAAATCTCTCGCGCGCGGGCGATGGTGTCCGGCGAGGTCCACGGCGCGCCGCACAGTTCGACCAACGGCACCAGATGCGGCGGATTCACAGGGTGTCCGACGAGACAGCGCGCGCGGCCCGGCAGATTTTCCGTGAAGCGCGAGGCGACGATGGCGGAGGTGGACGAGGCGATGATTGCGTCGAGCGGCGCAAGGCGATCTAACTCCGTGAAGATCGCGATCTTGTCCTCGACCTTCTCCGGCCCGTTCTCCTGCACGAACGCAACCCCGTTCACCGCGTCCGCGAGATCGCGCGCCACCGTCAGCCGCTTCGCCGCGCCTTCGGGGTCGTCGCACAGCCCGTGCCGCGCCAGCCCGCGCAATTCATCGGCGATGCGCTGCGTTGCTGCCGCAAGCGTCGGCGCGTGCGGATCGGTGAGCCGCACCTGCCATCCGGCCCGCGCGAAGATCGCGGCCCAGGCGCAGCCGATCAGGCCCGTTCCGACGATGGCGACAGTTTTCGGCTCCGACATTTTAACGCACATCCCGCATCGATTGAATCGGATACACTACATACCTCTCGCCGTCATGCCGGCCTTGTGCCGGGCAAGCGACGCCGTTCTTTGAACGGCTATGCCCGGCCATGACGAAGGTGGGTGGGTCCACCTCACAACCACAGCACCTTGCGGCGCAGGTCGAGATCGTCGCGCAGTGCGCGCGACGGCCCCTGATGAATCACCCGGCCGCGCTCCAGCGCGACGGTAGTGTCCGACAAAGCCAGCGCGAGGTCGAGATGATGATCGACGATAATGATCGCGACTTCCCTGCGCAACCGGTCGAAGGTCTCGAACAATTGTTCGACCACCGCCGGCGCCAGCCCCTCGAACGGCTCGTCCAGCAGCAGCACGCGGACGTCGCCGGACAGCGCCCGCGCCACCGCCACCATCTGCTGCTCGCCGCCGGAGAGATAATCCGCCGGGCTGTCGAGCCGTTCGCGGATGCGCGGGAAATAATCGTAGATGCGTTCGCGGGTCCAGTGGATGCCGTGGCCGGTCTGGCGCTTGAGGCCGCCGAGTTCGAGATTCTGCTCGACGCTCATGCCGGCGAACAGCCCGCGCCCCTGCGGCACGTAACCGATGCCGAGCCGCGCGCATTCCGCCGACGGTCGACCCACGAGTTCATGACCCGCGAGCTTGATCGAGCCGTTCGCCGCTGGCGCGATGCCGATCAGCGTTTTCAGCAGCGTCGATTTGCCGGCGCCGTTGCGGCCGAGCAGCGCGATGATCTCGTTGTGATGCAGAGTGAAGTTCACGTCGTTGAGAATGTGGCTCTTGCCGTAGAAGGTGTCGACGTTCGACACCTCCAACAGCGGCTCCGGCGTCGCCGCCGCCTCGCGCGGCTTCGCCGCCACCGCCGCCGCACCCGAGCCGATGTAAACTTCCTGCACCTTGGCGCTGCCGCGCGCATCCTCCACCGTGCCGTCGAGCAGCACGCGGCCCTCGTTCATCACGGTGATGCGATCGGCCAGTTGAAACACCCGGTCGATATCGTGTTCGACCAGCAGCACCGGCAGGTCCGACGAGATACGCTTGATGATGGCGCCGATGCGTTCGCGCTCGGCGGCAGCCAAGCCCGCCAACGGTTCGTCGAGCAGCAGCACGCGCGGTCTGGTTGCCAGCGCCACCCCCATGTCGAGGAGCCGTTGCCCGCCATAGGACAATGCGCCGGCTTCCGCGCGTTCGATGCCGGCGAGGCCGAGATAGCGGATCACCGCGTCGGTCTCGCGATTGATGTCCGCAATCGACAGCGCGTTGGTCCACGGATCGAAGCGGCGCGGATGGCGGCCTTGCACCGCGAGGCGAATGTTCTCACCGACACTGAGCGCCGGAAACAGATTGGTGATCTGAAACGAGCGGCCAATGCCAGCGCGGGTGATGGCTTCCGGCGTGCGCCCGGCGATCGGTTGACCCAGCAAGGTCACTGCGCCTGAGTCAGGCCGGAACATGCCCGACATGAGATTGAACGCCGTGGTCTTGCCCGCACCGTTCGGTCCGATCAGCGCGTGCAGCGTTCGATCGCTGACAGCGATATCGACGCCCTGTACCGCCTTGATGCCGCCGAAGCTCTTGACGATGTTATCCGCCGCCAGCACCGCGCCATCGACATGCGCGGTCGGACGCAGGAAGTCCGGCAGCGGCAGCGCCTCGATCTTGCGCGCCGACATTGCCGCGTCCTCGACGACCTTCTTGCGGAACGGCGCGGTGGCGCGCTCCCACACACCGACCAGGCCGGTGGGCGAGAACACCACGAAGGCGACGAAGATCAGCCCGAGCCAGAACAGCCAGTTCTCGGTGTAGATCGAGAGGAATTCACGGAACAGCACATAGAACAGCGCGCCGATGGCCGGGCCGATGAAGCTGCGCATGCCGCCGATCACCACCATCGCCAGCAGTTCGCCGGAGAAGGCGACATTGATCGGATCGGCCGACGTCATGCGGTTCTTGTACAGGAGCAGGATGCCGGCAAGCCCGGTGATCGAGGCCGACAGCACGAAGGCCGCGAGCTTGTAGCGGTTGACCGGATAGCCGAGGAACCGCGCGCGCTGCTCGTTCTCGCGGATCGCCACCAGCACCGAGCCGACGGTGGAGTTGTGGAAACGCCACAGCACGATCAGCACCACGAAGGCGATCGCCGCCACCAGCCAGTAATAGTTGGTGGAGGATTCGAAATCGATGCCGAACCAGTTGGGTCGCGTGATGCCGCCGAGCCCGTTCTCACCGCCGGTCACCTCGGTCCAGCGGAACGCGACAACATAGAGCATCGCCGCCAGCGCCAATGTCAGCAGCGCGAAATAGACGCCGCGCCGGCGCAGGAACAGGTAGCCGAATGGCGCTGCGATCAGCGCCACGATGACGACACCGCCGATCACCGGACCGACGAACGACCCCGGCATCAGGTCGCGCTGGAGCAGCGCCGCCGCATAAGCCGCGAGCCCGAACCACGCGCCGTGACCGAAGGAGACGAGACCGGTGTAGCCGACGAGAATGTTGAGCGCCATGCAGGCCATGGCGAACACCACCACTTCGGTGGCGGACGTCATGGTGAGGCCGAGCGCCAGCAGCACCGGCGGCAACACGATGAGGCTGACAAAAGCGGCGATGAGCGGCGCGGGAAACAACTGTCGCATGATCTATTGCTCCAGCCGCGTCATGCGTTCGCCGAACAGGCCGCGCGGCCGGAACAGCAGCACCAGCAGCATCAGGAGGTAGATCGCGGCGGTGGACGCCGCCGAATAGCCGATGCCGACCATCACGCCCTTCACCAGCCCGACCAGCAGCGCCGCCACGACGACGCCCCAGAACGAACCGAGCCCGCCGATCACCACCACGACGAAGGCCGGCGTGATGATCTCATTGCCCATCGCCGGATGCACCGCATAGATCGGCGCCAGCAGCACGCCGGCGAGGCCCGCGAGGCCGATGCCGAGCCCGGCCACCGCCGCCATGTAAGGCTGCAACGAAATGCCGAGCGCGCCCACCATGTCCGGGTTCTGCACGCCGGCGCGCACCACGCGACCGAATGGCGTCTTCTGCAACAGGAACCAGAGCCCGGCGACGCAGGCGATGGCGATGCCGATCAGCACCACGCGATAGAACGAATAGATGAAGCTGCCGATCGCTACCTGCCCGCGCAGCGCCTGCGGGATCGAATACGACAGGGGCGGCGCGCCGAAGATCATGCGCAGCGACTGCTCAGCGACCATCGCGAGGCCGAAGGTGAGCAGCAGCGACAGGATCGGATCGGAGCGATAGAAGCGACGGAACAGTGTGCGCTCGATCACGATGCCGAGCAGCGCCACCAGCACCGGCGATAGCACCAGCGCGCCGCCGAAGCCGAGATAGGGCGAGATCACCAGCGTGAGATACGCGCCGATAGCGAAAAACGCGCCGTGCGCCAGGTTGACGATGCCGCCGAGCGAGAAGATCAGCGACAGTCCGAGCGCGATCAGGAGATAATAGACGCCGTCGAGCAATCCGTTGAGGATCTGCTGCATCAGGAGCATGGACACGGCGAGGCCCTCGGCTGCGGCGGGAGAATAACGATGCACGCCGGAGGCGGCGCAAGCAATGAAGGAAAAGGGACTGGATGGATGAAAGTCCATCCAGTCCCTTAAGTCACCCGATCAAGCCGGGAACGTGCAGCTGTTTTCTTCCTTGGTCGCTGCAATCACTTCGAGACTCTCGTCCGGGCCCGGCACCGCAGCGCCCGAGGTGAAGATGTCCCACTGGTTCTTGACCTGGTCGGCGGGCAGCGCCGTGACCGTGTACATCTCGTGCATCAACTGGTGATCGGAAGCACGGAAGTAGCCCTCGCGCGTTTTGAGAAGATCGAACTTCGCGCCCTTCTCGAAGTGCTCGATGATCTTCGGCGATTCCAGCGACTTCAGATCGTTGATGGTCTGCGCCACGATCTTCATGGCGATATAGTCGCCCCACGCCTGGTTCTCCGGCGGCTTGCCGTATTTCTTGGCGAAGGCGGCGACGAACGCCTTGGTCCCTGGCGTGTCGATCAGGTGATGCCACACCACCGGCCAGGTGCCGACGAAGTTGCCCTTGCCTGCCGCCCATGCCAGCGCGGTGTCGAAGCCGAATCCGCCGACGGGGAATTTCAGGCCGAACTCGGCATACTGCTTGAGGAAGTTGGTGATCTGGTTGCCGGCGAGGTTGATGACCACGAGGTCCGGCTTGGCGTCGCGGATCTTCAGGAGATACGACGAGAAGTCGGCGGCGTCGGTCGGCACCAGATCGTCGCCGGCGAAGTCGCCGCCGTTGGCTTGCATGAAGCGCTTCGACACTTTCAGGAGGTCATGGCCGAAAGCATAGTCCGCCGTCAGCGAGTACCACTTCTTGCCCTTCACCAGCCCGTCGCGCAGGAAAGCGCGGCCCGCCGTCTTCACATACATCGAGTTCTGCGACTCGACGTGGAACATGTAGCGCTTGCAGTCCGAGCCGCGCAGCGCGTCGGAGTTGCCGCCGGTGTTGATGAACAGCGTCTTGTTGCGCTGGGCCACCTGCGCGATGGTGAGACACGAGGCCGAGGAAATCTCGCCGATGATGCAGGCGACCTTGTCGCGCTCGATCATGCGCTCCGCCTTGGTGGAGGCGGTCTGCGGGTTGACCGAGTCTTCCTTGAGCAACTCGACCTTGCGGCCCATTACGCCGCCCTTGGCATTGATCTCCTCGACCGCGAGGTCGATGGCCATCACGGCGTATTCACCGAGCGGCCCGAGGAAACCGGTGCGTGGCGTCAGATGGCCGACGCGGATGACGTCGGCGGATTGCGCCAGCAGCACCGACGGCGCGGCAATGCTGGACGCCAGCGCCAGCCCGCCTGCCGATTGCAACAGGCGCCGGCGCGTAAACTGCGAATGATCAGCCATGAATGTTCCCTTCCCTGTGGTAGCCGCGCATCGGCGGCGTCCTCGTCCCAGCGGCGCGCACCATTCTTCTTGAGCGATGGGCTTCTTGCCGTGATCTGTGATCACGGTTAGACTGACAAAAGTCGGCTTGCTTGTCGAGTCCCGTTCTCGCATTTTGCGGCGTTTCCGCGTCACGGCGAGAACTTCAACGGGAGAGAGACCACCTTGGATATGCCCGCAGCGCTGGTGCTGGAGGAGCCGCTGGAGCGGCTGACGCTCGGCGAGCAGGCCTATGCGCGGCTGGCCGATCTGTTGATCTCCGGCCGTCTGGCGCCGGGCGAAAAGCTCTCGTTGCGTGGCTCAGCCGAAGTGCTCGGCGTCTCGATCATGCCAGTGCGCGCCGCGGTGTCGCGGCTGGTTGCCGACAGGGCGCTGGAGGTCACGCCCAACCGCGCCATCCGGGTGCCGATGATGTCGGCGACACTGTTCCGCGACATCACCGCCAATCGCGTCGCCATCGAAGGCCGCGCCGCGGCGCTGGCCGCCGAACGCCACAGCGATGCCGACATTCCGGCCATCGCCGCCGCCGAAGCCGAAATGCGCGCCGAGAGCACCGCGGACGTTCCCGACCTGCCCCGCGCGGTCGAAGCCAACAAGCGATTTCATTTCGCGGTCTATCAGGCGGCGAAATCGCCGACGCTGATCGGCATCATTCAGGCGCTGTGGCTCAAGGTCGGCCCCGTCATCAATCTCGATCTGCGCGAGAATCCGGAACGCATCCACACCGGCGGCGCGGTGCGCTTTCACGCCGAGGTACTGGACGCGATCATCAAGCGCGATCCCGACAAGGCGCGCGCGGCGCTCGCCGCCGACATTCAGGGCGCGTCGGATTTCATCCTCTCGCGCGGCAATCTGCCAGATTAAAGCGTTTTCGGAGTCATCATGGATCTCGACATCAAGGGTTTGCGCGTCCTCGTCACCGCCGGCGCGAACGGCATCGGCCTCGGCATCGCCCAGGCCTTTGCGCGCGAAGGCGCGCGCGTCCATGTCTGCGATGTCGATGAGGCCGGGCTCGCCGCCCTGCGCAAGAGCGATCCCACGATCTCGACCAGTCCTTGCGACGTTGCCGACCGCGCGGCAGTCGCGACCTTGTTTGACGATGCCAAGCGCGCACTCGGCGGCCTCGACGTGCTGGTCAACAATGCCGGCATCGCCGGCCCCACCGCCAAGGTGGACGAAATGCATCCCGAGGATTGGGACCGCTGCCTCGCCATCTGCCTCACCGGGCAATTCAACTGCGCGCGGCTCGCGGTGCCGCTGCTGCGGCAAAGCAAGAACGCCTCGATCGTCAACATCTCGTCGGCGGCGGGCCGGCTGGGCTTCGCCATGCGCAGCCCCTATGCGGCGGCGAAATGGGGCGTGATCGGCTTCACCAAGTCGCTGTCGATCGAACTCGGGCCGGACAACATCCGTGTCAATGCGATTTTGCCCGGCCTCGTCGCCGGTGACCGCCAGCGCCGCGTGCTGGAAGCCAAGGCGCAACAGCGCGGCCTTTCCTACGCCGAGATGGAAAAGATCGCGTTCTCCTATACGTCGATCAAGGACTACGTCACGCCGCAGCAACTCGCGGACCAGATCGTGTTCATGTGCAGCCCGCGCGGCAAGACCATTTCCGGGCAGGCGATCTCGATCTGCGGCGACACTCAGATGCTGGGGTGAGGTGGCCGGGCGATGCCCTCGCGCCTCAGGATGACGGCAGAACCGACGACAGCTTACACCCGCTCGATGATGATGGCCGGTGCCATGCCGCCGGCGGCGCACATCGTCACCAGGCCGCGCTTGAGGTCACGCCGCTCCAGTTCGTCGAGCACCGTGCCGATCAGGATCGAGCCGGTGGCGCCGATCGGATGGCCGAGCGCGATCGAGCCGCCGTTGACGTTGACCTTGTCACGGTCGAGCTTGAGGTCGCGGATGTATTTCTCCGCCACAACCGCAAAGGCTTCGTTGATCTCGAACAGGTCGATGTCGTCGATGGTCAGCCCGGCCTTGGCGAGCACCTTGCGGGTGGCGGGCACCGGCGCGTTCAGCATCAGGGTCGGCGAGTCGCCCATGTTGGCCATCGCCACCACGCGGGCGCGCGGCTTGAGGCCCTGCTTCCTGGCGTAGTCGGGCGACGCCAGCAGCAGCGCCGCCGCGCCATCGACCACGCCGGAGGAGTTGCCGGCGTGATGAATGAACTCGATGTCGAGATCGGGATACTTCGCCAGAATGAGCTGACGATAGGTGGTGCCCTCGTCGTCGAGCGCGTAGTCCGCCAGCGCCGGGAACGCCGGCTTGAGGCCCGACAGAGCCTCCATGGTGGTCTGCGGCCGCGGATATTCCTCGCGGTCCAGCGCCAGCGTGCCATCCTCGCGATAGACCGGCACCAGGCTCTTGTCGAAACGCTTGTCGGCGATGGCTTCCGCCGCGCGCTGCTGGCTCATCAGCGCCAGTTCATCGACATCGCGGCGCGAGATGCCTTCGAGGGTGGCGATCGCGTCGGCGCAGACGCCCTGATGCGATTGTGGATGCTTCGCGCGCAGCCGCAGGTTGCCGGCGTCCATCATCAGCGGGCCTTCGCCGCGCCGGCCGTCCATCGACATCATCTCGGTGCCGCCGGCGATCACGAGGTCTTCCGCGCCGGACATGATCTGCGCCGCCGCCATGTTGACCGAGGTGATGCCGGAGCCGCAGAAGCGATCCAGCGTCACGCCGCTGGCGCGGGTGTCGTAGCCGGCGTCAAGCGCCGCCATCCGGCCGAGGTCGCCGCTCTGCTGGCCGCGCTGCGAACTGGTGCCCCAGATGATGTCCTCGACGTCGGCGGTGTTGATGCCGGTGCGCTCCGCCAGCGCCTTCAGCACGGTCGCGCCAAGCTGCTGCGGATGGATGCCCGCGAGCGCGCCCTTGCCGGCCTTGCCGATGCCGCGCGGTGTCCTGCAGGCGTCGATAATCAGCGCTTCACCCATATCTTCTTGCTCCTGAACGTGATCGTGAATCCCGGCGCGCGGAATGCAGGTCCGCGCGTTTGTCAGGGAATAACGTAGACCGCTTTCCGCCGCCGGAGCAATCGCCGTTTGCGGCACGGCATCGATGCGCAACATTGCGCGCCCGCAACGATTCCGGGCGGCGGGACGTATACGATCTGCAAGATCGATCCGCCCTTTCGAGGAGCCCGCACCATGTCATCCGCTGCAAGCAAGGTCGCTGCCATCGTCGGCGCCGACGGCACCCCGACGCAGGCGCTGCTCAGTCAGGCGGTCGCGGCGTGGCAGGCCGCCGGCGTCAAGGTCGGCGGCGTCATCGCCGAGACCCACGGCATCCCCGACCGCACCTGCGGCGCGGGGCTGCTGCGCGACATCGCAACCGGCCAGCCGTACAAAATCTATTTCCTGACCGCGCCGAGCAACACCTCGTGCCATCTCGATCCTTCCGGCGTCGAAGCCGCCGGTGACGGACTGCTTGAGCAACTCAAGGACAGCGACGTCATCGTGCTCAGCAAGTTCGGCAAGCTGGAGGCGATGCATCAGGGCCTCGCCTCGGTGTTCGACGCCGCGGTGGCCGCCGGCAAGCCGGTGCTGACCACGGTGTCGGAAAAGCAGCGCGACGCCTGGCGCGCCTACGCCCCCGACGCCGCGACATTACCACCGGACGCTCACGCGTTGCAGGCGTGGTGGCAAAGCCTGCAAGAGCGCTAAGCGCGACGGCTACGGGCAGTTCGGCAGCGCGCAGTTCACCATCCATGGCGTGCCGTATTTGTCGATGCACATGCCGAAGAAACGCGCGAAGAAGGTCGGGCCCGCCGGCATCGGCACGTTGCCGCCTTCGGCCAGCACCTTGAAAATGCGCTCGGCCTCGGCGGGGTCGTCATAGTTCAGCGACACCGCGTAACCCTGCGGCTTCTCGAAATGCTCGCGCGGCGAGTCGCTCGCCATCAGGCTGAAATCGCCGATCCGCATGAAGGCATGCATCACCTTGCCCTTCATGCTGTCGCCCATCGCGCATTGCGCGTCGTCGGGCGCTTCCTCGGTGTGCATCATCGCCTCGATCTTGCCGCCGAGCGTCTTTTCGTAAAACTTGAACGCCTCTTCGCAGTTGCCGTCGAAGAACAGATAGGGATTCAGCATCATGGGTCTTCTCCTGAGTTGAGGTCTGGAAGCCACTGGCGCCGCCGCGGCTTCAACACCCGCGCGGTGACGACAGTATGACGGACGTTGCGTCAATCGGGCGATCGGAACGGGATCAACGCGCGCAGCCTTGCATCACGCAGATAAAGGCCGCCCCACGCCATCACGCCGAGGTAAAGCCCGAACAGCAGATGGGTGAACAGTGGATTGCCGATGCGCAGATGCGTGGCCATCGCGCCGCCGAGATAACCGGTCAGCAGGATCGCACCGAGGATGGACGTCCGCGGGATCGCGTAGAGGATCGTGCACAATAGCGTCAGCACGCCCAGCAACCGGGCCTGATCGACGCTGCCGCTATAGCCAAGTTCGATCATGGTATCGGTGACGACCTGCAGCGGAACGAGCTTGATTGCGCCGTCGAACACCAGAAACGCAATCAATAGCCCGCTGAGGACACGCCCGATCCAGACCGAGACGGTCGGGGCCGGGGCGGCGTGATCGACGATCGACATGGTGTGACCTCCTGCGGATGGAACGATTGGAATTGTCCCAAGGACGACGCGCCTGAGGTGATTCCGACAACCGGGCGGAAAATTTATCCTTGGGTCGATGCCTGTGACGCGGGCGCCCGGCTTTCCGCCATCAGCCGATCGATATGCATGCGGATATGGGCCGCTTCCGCCGTGGTGCCGGCAAGCGCGATGGCCTGATCGAAGGCGCAGCGCGCCTCGCCCGCGCGGCCGAGTTGCAACAACAGCGCCCCGCGCACGCCGTGGAAGTTGAAGTATCCCGCGAGCCGCTTGGCCAACGGCTCGACAAGATCGAGCGCAGCCTGCGGCCCCTGCACCTTCGACACCGCGACCGCGCGATTCAGCGTCACCACCGGCGAGGGTTGTTGCATCTCCAGCGTGCGGTAAAGCAATTCGATCTGGGTCCAGTCGGTCTCGTTCGGATACGCCGCGCCGGAATGCAGCGCCGCGATCGCCGCCTGCACCTGATACGGCCCGGAGTTGCGGTGCCGCATCGCCTTGTCGATCAGCGCCATCCCTTCCGCGATCATCGGTCTGTTCCACCGGCCGCGGTCCTGATCGTCGAGCAGCACGATGCCGCCATCGGCATCGTAACGCGCGCCCAACCTCGCGTGCTGCAGCAGCAACAACGACAATAGCCCCATGATCTCAGGCTCGCTCGGAAATAGCCGCAGCAGCAGCCGCGCAAGGCGGATCGCCTCGTCGCACAGCGGCGCGCGCTCGCTGATGGACTCGCCGCTCGCCGAATAGCCTTCGTTGAAGACGAGATAGATCATCGCCGCCACCGCCGCGAGGCGTTCGCTGCGCTCCACCGCGCCCGGCGTCTCGAACGGCACGTCCGCTTTCGCCACCGCCGCTTTCGCCCGCGTGATGCGCTGCTCCATCGCCGCTTCGCTGACGAGAAACGCGCGTGCGATCTGCTTCACCGTAAGCCCGGAGACGATGCGCAGCGCCAGCGCGATCTGCTGCGTCGCTGGCAACTGCGGATGGCAGCAGATGAACAGCAGCCGCAAAATGTCGTCGCGATAATGCGAGCCGTCGAGCCGCTCGGCGATTTCGCCTTCGGCGTCGTCGGTGTCGGAGATGGCGTCTTCCGGCGGCAACTCCGCAAGCTTGTTGCGGCGACGCGCATCGTCGATGCCGGAATTGCGCCCGACCATGATCAGCCACGCGGTCGCGTCGCGCGGCGTCCCGTTCTGCGGCCAGGTTTTCAGCGCGCGAAGGCAGGCGTTCTGGTACGCCTCCTCGGCGAGATCGAGATCGCGGAAATAGCGCAGCAGCGCGCCGACCGCCTGCGGCCGCGCCGAGATCAGCGCGGCATCGATCCAGGCGAGATCGGACGCGATGTTGCTCACGATGCGATGCTCCCGGGACGGAACACGCCGACGGGGCGGATTTCATAGGAGCCGCCGGGATTGGCGCGGCCGAGATCGCGTGCCACCTCCAGCGCATCGTCGAGATCCTTGGCCTCGATGATGTAGAAGCCGAGCAACTGCTCCTTGGTTTCCGCGAACGGACCGTCGAGCACCAGGGGCGGATCGCCCTCCTTGCGCAGGGTGGTCGCCGCCGTGGTCGGCAACAGCCGCGCCACCGGGCCAAGCCGGCCCTGCCTGACCAGATTGTCCTGCACCACCGCGAGCTTTTCCATCACCGCGTCGTCGTGCTCCTTGCTCCAGGAACCGACCATGGCTTCGTCGTGATAGCAAAGGATGGCGTAGAGCATGTGGCATGTTCCCGTGTGATGACCGAAAGGCGCGAGTATGCCGGGCTACGGCGGGATGGCTCAACAGGTTTTCTCGCGGAGACGATCCAACCCAGGTCCGGCGTCATTGCCGGACTTGATCCGGCAATCCATCTTGCAAAAATGATGGATGCGCCGGTCAAGCCCGCGCATGACGCATGTGCATACCCTCAAGCGTTCGCGGCCGCTTCGACCGTGGCGATGTCGATCTTGCTCATGGTCATCATCGATGCCATCGCGCGCTGGGCGCGGGCCGGATCGGGATCCTGCAGCAATTCTATCACCCGCGCCGGCGCCGTCTGCCATGACACGCCGAACTTGTCCTTGAGCCAGCCGCACTGGCTCGGCTGGCCTCCATCGGCCGTCAGCGTGTCCCAATAGTAGTCGACCTCGTCCTGCGACTGGCAGTCGATGCTGAGCGAAATCGCCTCGTTGAATTTGAAATGCGGTCCGCCGTTCAGTGCGATGAAACTCACGCCCTCGATCTCGAACGTCGCCGTCAGCACTGTGCCCGCCGGCATCGGCGCGCCCTCGCCGTAGCGCAGGATTTCACCCGCCTTGCCGTTCTTGAACACCGACAGGTAGAAATTCATCGCCTGTTCGGCTTCCTTGTCGAACCACAGGCAGGGCGAAATCTTGTTCAGGATTTTGGGCATTGCGGAACTCCCGTGTTGCGCGTCTTCGCCGGCGCGCGGAATGCCCGCGCGGGTCGGCCTCATCTCCAAGACGCACGAGGACAGGGCGATCCGACACGAGAGCGAAGATTTTTCGATGCTCTTTGTGTAAGTAAACGCAACGTCATGGCCGGAATAAATCCGGCCATGACGCATCCAGCGTGTCGCCCTCCAACTACCGCTTCTCAGCCCCGCACATCAGATCGATCGCGCCGCGCACGATCGCTTCCAGATCCTTGCGCGGGGTGCGGGCGCGGGCGCGAATGGCGATGGTGTGGATGGTGGCCGACGCCATCTGCGCCAGCGCATCGGGATCGGCGGACGACGGCAGTTCGCCGGTCTCCCGTGCATGGCGGAAGCAAATCGCGAACGCCTCGTCGAGTTCGTGGAACCCGCTCAGCACCATGCCGCGGATATCGGGATCGGCCACCGCTTCGGAGGCCGCCGTCATCACCGTGAAGCAGCCGCGCGGCCCATCCACACCCGACAGATAGATGTCGAGCGCGATGGCATAGATGCGTTGCAGCCGCTTGCGCAGCGGCAGATCGCCCCTGAACGCCTCCTGCATCGCGGCGCGCGCATCGGCGCGATAGCGTTCGTAAGTCTTGATGTAGAGCGCGCGCTTGTCGCCGAACGCGCCGTAAAGGCTCGGCCGGTTCATCCCGGTGGCGGCGCTGAGATCGTCCAGCGAGGTGGCGGCGAAGCCGTCCTTGCGAAACAGGTCGAGCGCCCTGGCCAGCGCCACGTCCGGCTCATAAGCCCGCGGTCGGCCGCGACGCTTCGCGGGCGCGGCTTCGGCGGACGGCGACGGCGACGGCGACGGCGACGGCGACGGCGCAGCGGATTTTCTTTTTTGTACCATTTCGCAAATTAATCCTTGACCCCGGATATATTATGCGAGACGGTATAAAAATCAACGCGCGTTGGTTGTCTTATTCCCTATCCCGAGTTCAAGGAGCCATTCTCATGGATCTCTACTTCTCACCGCTTGCCTGCTCGATGGCGACCCGCATCGCGTTCTATGAAGCCGGCGCGGATGCCGGCTATCTCGAAGTCGATCCCAAATCGAAACGCGTGCAGCACGACGATTCCGATTTCCTCGCCGTCAATCCGCTCGGCCTGGTGCCGACCTTGCGCACCGACGATGGCGTGATCCTGACCGAGAACGCGGCGATTCTGCAATACGTCGCCGACCACCTGCCCGACGCCGGTATTTCCGCGCGCAATGCCGCCGAGCGTTCACGCTTGCAGCAATGGCTGTGCTTCATCGGCACCGAACTGCACAAGGCGCTGTTCGTGCCGCTGCTCGACAAGAAAGCATCAAGCGAGGTGAAGGCCTATGCTGTCGAGAAGGGCCTGTCGCGGCTCGATTACCTCAATGCCTATCTCGAAGGCCGCGACACGCTGCTCGATCACTTCAGCGTTGCCGACGCCTATCTGGTCACCATCATCAACTGGAGCATGGCGACGCCGCAGATCGACCTCGCCAAGTGGCCGAACGTCAAGGCTTACTATGAGCGGCATCGCGCACGGCCGAGCGTAACGAAGGCGATCGACGAGGAGTTCGCACTCTACAAAGCCGAACAGGCCCGCCACAAGGCGGCGGCGTGAGCATTTGCAACAGCCAAGATAAGGCATGACGTCATGGCCGGGCTTGTCCCGGCCATCCACGTCCTTCTTGTTGTGGCGCTGCCAAGACGTGGATGGCCGGAATAAATCCGGCCATGACCACTGGGATAGCATCTTTTGTCCCGGTTTACTTCGTCGCTTGCGCTCTTCGCAATGACGAAAACTATGCTTAATCCGCCTTCATCGCCACGCGCAGCGCTTTCGGAATCGGGCGAGCGCGGCCGCCGGAGACGAAGGCGACTTTCACGTCGGCTTCCAGCAGCAGGATCGCGCCGCGCTTGATCTCCTGATGCAGCGTGATCGAGGCGCCGCGCACCTCGAGCGGGCGGGTGACGACGTCGAGCAGATCGTCCATATGGGCTGGCCGGATGAATTCGAGCTGCATCGCCCGCACCACGAAGGCGAAGCCGGGCGCCTCGGTCTCGGCTTCGGCGAACAGCGCGCGCTGGTCGGCGCCGAGCAGCCGCAGATAGTTGGTGCGCCCACGCTCCATGAAGCGCAGATAGTTGGCGTGATAGACGATGCCGGAAAAATCGGTGTCTTCGTAATAGACCCGCACTTGCATATGATGGCGACCGTCACGAATTTTGCCATCGAGAGAGGTTGTCACTGGCGATTCCTCATTAGAAGTACATCTTGAATCCTATGATCCGGAGCCTCCGAACCAGGCGAACAGATAGCCGATTCCACCCACCCCGGCGAACGTCACGAGAAACCAGAGGAGCCCTGGCAAATAGAGTAGGAAGCTCCGGCTATCTTGCGTGTCAAAGCTCTCTCCGATTTCGACAATTTGAGGGAAAGCACAGGGTTGCATCGTCGAATACCGATACGACTACGAATCGCGTCGGCTCCGGTCGGCAGAACCCATCCTTCTTGGCTACACCTTGTCCCCTCTCTTGAGCCGCGCGATGTGGCCGCTGATGATGGCCGTCTCGGTGATTGCGTTTGCGGCTCTAGCCGCAACCGCTCTGGTCAATCGACATCTTGCAAGAAAGGCGGAGCGTGAAAATCCGCCCGCCGGCCGATTCCTTCAGGTGGACGGCGTTCGGCTCCACTATGTCGAGCGTGGTACAGGAGACCCACTAGTACTCCTTCATGGCAACCTAGTTAAGGAAGGTTGTCCAGAGCTGCGACTGAGCGTGGCTTGCCTCTGCGGAGACGTGCAATGCGATGGGCTGCGGTCATGGAATCCACTTTCGGTCGGCGCGTGCACGAAATCCGGGTAATCCAGAAACTGCAGCAGCGCAGAACGAACAAGCAGCTGCGCGCATCGTTCCTTCGCAATGGAGTTCGCGCGCGGCGCACGCTGCTCAAGCGAATTTGCCCTCCTTGTCCCGAAACTTCTTCTCGTTGGTGCGTTCTCAAGACGCAGTATGAGCGCCGACTTGCCGCAAATCGGAGCCGAATGGACTTCATCATGCGGGACGAACACGGATATCTGCCCTTTGCGCATGCGGAGTTGTGCGCGATTCGCTGAAAGCCGACGTTTCCGATTATCAGCGTGAACTTGATGCGCTAGGCGAAGATGACGAGGTTTCCTGAACGGACGCGACTAAGCTTGGTCGGCTACGGAACCTGCACCGTTATAGGGAGTTCGACCTCTGTCCTCTTGGACACATCCTCCCCCAAGACTTGGCCCGGCTACCAAAAGGTGGTCGGGCTTTTTCGCGTTTGTGGACGATTTCCGGCCATCAGACCAGCCGAAGCGCGAGCTGCTTCTCTCGCCGGACATGACGATCGACGAACGCCTGAATTGTGGACGGCACGTCATCGTATGCCAGATCTGAACGGCGCTGGATTTCACGCGCGATGTCTTCCGAAACGTCTTCCGACCAGTGCTCTGCGGTATTGAAGGCGATCACTCGGCGCGGATCGCGATATTCCCCAGTCATCAAGTCGACAACCACTGTCTCCAGGTCGGTCTTGCCGACATCCGCTTCTCGCCAGACGCATCCGAACGAACCAAGGCAATCTTCGACAAGGTAGATATTCTCGTCGGCGCTGGTCGGCGCGATCGGTGGCGCGGAATGGTCACTTGAGGTTCTGCCGGACCGAACGATGTCGAGAGCCAGATGATGCGCCGAACGGATGTGGCCAACGATTATCTGGTCATCGGTGTAATCGGACTGGTCGAGCGCCGTCCCCAAGTGCGCCACAACCTCCCGGAGCTGCTCGTCGTGTTCCGGACCACCTTGAACGCTACGCATACTCAAACTCCACGCCGGCGTGGATACGCTCCGCGCCCTTTTTACTGGCCTACATCGATTCGCTTACGGTTCGCGACAGGCTATTTCCCAAGGTCATTTCGTACCGCGGCTGCTGAATTTCCGACCTTATCCACCGCGCGCTGCAACTCCTCGCGTGAGACGCCCAGCGCTTCGATCCAACACCTGACCGCGCGATCCTCGCTCATGCTGATCCGGCTGCGGTCTTTGCGTCCCGGTGCTTAGATCTCCCGCCATTGGGTCCTCGCTTTGGGATTTGAATCGCGGCGGAATCCTCAATCAGCTAACCTGTTGGACCTTCAACATCGGGCTGGTCCTCTTCCGGCAAAATCCC
Source organism: Xanthobacteraceae bacterium (assembly GCA_049647485.1). Classification (GTDB taxonomy): domain Bacteria; phylum Pseudomonadota; class Alphaproteobacteria; order Rhizobiales; family Xanthobacteraceae; genus 62-47. Next base: position 1,149 of record JBARXT010000037.1, on the reverse strand, counting down.
TGTTCCCGGTGCTTTTTCAGGGTCCGTCAATTCCGGCTTGTCGTGCGGTCCTGCGGGCGGGATTTTCTCATCCGGATTAGGGTGTCTATCGGTATCGCGGGTCTTGCGATCGGTTGTCATTGTAAACTACCCCCATGTTCACTCGCCAATTTCATACCAATTGCCCCCCGCGTGGCCATTGCCCGAAGTATCCCGGCATTTGCTGCGGATTGAGCGCTCTCCGCTCGAAGAGGTCCAAACGTCGGCGCGATCAGGAACAAAGCGCAAATCAGCGCCGCCGAAACGGTTAGGGAAAATTTTACGACGAGCATTTTCAGTCAATCCCATCAAGACAAATGACAATCTCTGAATTGGGGGGAATGTTCCGTAGTTGGGAGTGTTCGCGCGTTAAAGATGCGTTTGACGCTTGCGGCGTCGAGCGCTGCCCCGGCTGCGAGGGAGTTTTTTCATTCCCTGTCATTTTTTACACCGATGCCAGCGAGCATCTGTCATGGCCTGCCGCACCGAAAAGATTTAGCCGATCGGATAACGGCCCTGCACCAGCAAGAGGGGGTCTGGGATCGATGACCGCGGTCGGCCTATCTGTTAGCAATCGGTTCCTGGGGAGAACTTCGCAGCAGAGATCGAATTCACGAGACGATTAAGGCGGTTGACGACGCGGTGACTATTCCACCGCTTTTTCGCCAGCTATTTTGGCTCTCCTGTCGGCCATTGAGGCTATCCGCTCTCCGACCTTTTCGGCCTGAGCTCGTGCTTCGCACTTTGTGCGGATGTCCTCCAACTCTTCGTTGGAAAGATGTTCTATCCCTACGAATGAGTTATGTGCCGCGCTGGCCCTGATCAATTCGTCGAGCTTGACTTGAAGAGCGGCACCATCGCGATTTTGAGAATTCTGAATCAAGAACACCATGAGGAACGTAACGATGGTGGTCCCGGTGTTTATCACCAACTGCCAAGTATCCGAGTAGCCAAAGTGAAGTGCTCCCCGAAACTAGGCCAGCCAGCGCTGGAGTTTTCCGGGGTTTTGAAGTGCTCCCCGAAACTAGGCCAGCCAGCGCTGGAGTTTTCCGGGGTTAAGGCTCATGTCGGCGGGGGCGCCGATGAGCCATTCAACAGCGATATCGGCGCCTTGTTGCCGATCGCGCTGTG
>JBARXT010000036.1:0-6798 GCA_049647485.1 Xanthobacteraceae bacterium | reverse complement strand
GTCCTACATCATGTGCCACGCCATGAACCGCTCGTTCATTTCGGTGATCCTCGGCGGCTTCGGCGGCGAGACCGCTGCGGCCGGGGGCGGTGGCGGCGGCGAGGTGAAGCCGGTCAAGCTCGGTTCGGCAGACGACGCGGCCTTCATCATGAAGAATGCGCAGAAGGTCATCATCGTGCCGGGCTACGGCATGGCAGTGGCGCAGGCGCAGCACGCGCTGCGCGAGATGGCCGACAACCTCAAGAAGGAAGGCGTCGAGGTCAAATACGCCATCCATCCGGTGGCGGGCCGTATGCCGGGCCACATGAACGTGCTGCTGGCCGAAGCAAACGTGCCCTACGACGAGGTGTTCGAGCTTGAGGACATCAACTCCGAATTCGCGCAGGCCGACGTCGCCTTCGTGATCGGCGCCAACGACGTCACCAACCCGGCGGCGGAAGACGACAAGACCTCGCCGATCTACGGCATGCCGGTGTTGCAGGTGTGGAAGGCCGGCACCGTGATGTTCATCAAGCGCTCGCTGGCGTCCGGCTATGCCGGCATCGACAATCCGCTGTTCTATCGCGACAACACCATGATGCTGCTCGGCGACGCCAAGAAGATGACCGAAAACATCGTCAAGGCGATGTAACGGCGATACGCCAAAAGCGGTACAAGAATACGAGCGGCCGGGTTTGTCCCGGCCGTTTGCTTTTGCGGGCCGCGACGAGAACGCTTCGGGCTGGTCCATGCGGTGGTGTTTGCGGTATTCCTGTTCAAGGCATTCGTTCCATAGAGTCCGATTTAACGAAGTTGAATCGGACTCTATGGGTTATTCTTGTTGAGCATGATCTTATCCGAAAACCGCTTTCCACTTTTCGGGATCATGCTCCAAGCTTGAGAGGAGTTCCCATGGCCATCGCTGCGACATCCGACGTTCAGATCGACAATGACGAGGTGCGCGTCACCGAATGGCGGCTCGCGCCCGGCAGCGCCACCGGCCATCATCGCCACGAGATGGACTACGTCATCGTGCCGGTGACCAACAGCGACATGACCATCGTCGCGCCGGATGGTTCGCGCTCGATCGCGCAACTCCGCATCGGAAAATCCTATTTCCGCAAGGCAGGTGTCGAGCACGACGTGCTCAATGAAACCAAGGACGCCATCGTTTTCCTTGAGGTCGAGTTGAAGGCGTAAGCGCGAATCTGATCGGCAAGTGAGGTTCGGCGATATCGCCGCGATAGGGCCGGGCTACTCTTTCCCCGTGAGCGTGCGGTCCAAGGTCGCGCAGGATATATCGTCGGACAAACAAAAACGCGGACCGAAAGGTCCGCGTTTTCGTAGTTCGATGATTGAGGCTCGGCTCAGCGCGGTCCGCGCGGACCTGCACCAGCGCCCGGACCACGCGCACCACGGTCGCCGCCTGCACCGGCGCCGAACACCGGCTTCGGCTTCATCGGCAGCAGGCCTTCGCGCTGCAGCTTCTTGCGAGCCAGCTTGCGTGCGCGACGCACGGCTTCGGCCTTTTCACGGGCCTTCTTCTCGGACGGCTTTTCGTAATGGCCGCGGAGCTTCATCTCGCGGAAAATGCCCTCGCGCTGCATCTTCTTCTTGAGCGCCTTGAGAGCTTGATCGACGTTATTATCGCGGACGAGAACCTGCACGCGCCATCCTCTTTCAATAAACCGGATTGGAATCTGAGAAGGCAGGGGGCGACAGAGGGCCGTATCCCTTACCTCAAGGGCGTGGCTGTACCAGATCGGATCGGGAATGTCCACCACGGCCAAGGGGCTCGATAGCGGTATTCGAGGGCCGTTTCCACCTATTCTTGGGGCTGCCCTGCGGCCGGAAACTCGACAGTCTCCAGCGCCTGCTTCCATAGTCGCGAGGCGATTCGCGATTCGAATGGGAAAAGGGCAAAAACCATGAACACCCAAAAATACGTCGCAGAGGCTATTGGAACCTTCTGGCTCACCTTTGCCGGTTGCGGCAGCGCCGTTATCGCGGCCGGGTTTCCCGAGGTTGGCATCGGGCTCCTGGGGGTGGCGCTCGCCTTCGGTCTCAGTGTGGTGACCATGGCCTACGCCATCGGCCATATTTCCGGGGCGCATCTCAACCCCGCGGTGACGGTCGGGTTGGCGGCCGGCGGCCGGTTCCCCGCCGGGCAGGTCGTTCCCTACATCATCGCCCAGGTGGTCGGCGCCGTTGTCGCCTCGGCGGTGCTCTATCTGATCGCCAGCGGAGCCGCCGGTTTCGATCTCGCCAAGGGCTTCGCCTCAAACGGCTACGGCGAGCATTCGCCGGGGCATTACAATCTGGTCGCGTGCCTGATCAGCGAGGTGGTGATGACCATGGTGTTCCTGTTCATCATCATGGGCTCGACCCATGGCAAGGCCCCCGCAGGCTTCGCGCCGCTGGCGATTGGCCTGACGTTGACCATGATCCACCTCGTCAGCATCCCGGTGACCAACACCTCGGTCAATCCCGCCCGCAGCACCGGCCCGGCGCTGTTCGTCGGCGGCTGGGCGCTCCAGCAGTTGTGGCTGTTCTGGGTGGCGCCGCTGGTCGGCGGCGTGCTCGGCGGCGTGCTTTATCGCTGGCTTAGCCCGGACGAGCCGGCCGGAGTCGTGGCCGGCAAGTAATCGTCGCAACATCGTGATGGCAAAAGGACCATGGCTTGCCATGGTCCTTTTTGTTTACGTGCGGTGTCGGCGATCTTACGGCTTGGGCGGGGGCTGCGGCGTAACCTCTGTCACATGGCCCATCTTGCGGCCCGGGCGTGCGGAGCCCTTGCCGTAGAGATGCAAGGTCGCACCGGGCACGGTCAGCCATCGCGTGTAGTCGTTGATCTCGTCGCCGATCAGATTGGTCATCGTTACGATGCCGTGGCGCACCGGCTTGCCCAGCGGCCATCCGGCGATGGCGCGGACGTGCTGCTCGAATTGCGAGACAGACGCACCGTCCAGCGTCCAGTGACCGGAGTTGTGCACGCGCGGCGCGATTTCGTTGACCAGCAGCGACGGGCCGTTCTCGCCGGGGACGACGAACATCTCGACCGCCAGTACACCGACATAGTCCAAGGCATTGGCAATCTTGGTTGCGACCGTGCGAGCCTGCTCCGCTAGTGCATCGGAAATCGTGGCGGGCGCGCGCGAGTGCTTAAGGATGTGGTCGCGGTGCTCGTTCTCGGTGACGTCGAAGCATTCGACCTGCCCATCATAGCCGCGCGCGGCGATCACCGATATCTCGCGTTCGAACGGCACGAAGCCTTCGAGTATCGCGGACTTGGTTTCGAGGTCGGTCCACGCCGCGTCGAGATCGATGCCTTCGCGTAGCATGGCCTGACCCTTGCCGTCATAGCCGAAGCGGCGCGTTTTCAGCACCGCGGGCAAGCCGATAGTGGCGATGGCCGCGTGCAGACCGGCCGCCGATTCAACGTCGGCATAGGGCGCGGTGGCGATGCCGAGGCCGTTGACGAAGTCTTTCTCCGCAAGCCGGTCCTGCGTGGTCTCCAACACTTTATGGTTCGGCAGCACCGGCCGGCGGGCGGAGAGCACCATTGCGGTGGCCGCCGGGACGTTCTCGAATTCGTAAGTAATCACGTCGACGTCGGCCGCAAACAGTTCGAGCGCTTCGACATCGGCGTATTCGGCGCATGTCGCGTACTGCACCACATCGAATGCCGGTGAGTCCGGATCCGGTGAAAACACCTGACAGCGCAGGCCAAGCCGCGCCGCGGCCAATGCCAGCATCCGGCCCAGTTGGCCGCCGCCCAGAATTCCGATGGTGTCGCCGGGTTTCAGCTTCACCGAACCCGAAGCCGTCACGTTGCGCCCTCCGGCCGTTCGGCCACGGACACCGTCTGTTGCTGGCGCCAGGCGGACAGCCTGCCGGCGAGGGCCGGATCGTTGAGCGCCAGAACGCTGGCGGCGAGCAGCGCGGCGTTGATGGCGCCGGCCCGGCCGATTGCCAGGGTTCCGACCGGAATACCGGCAGGCATCTGGACAATGGAATAAAGAGAATCGACGCCGGACAGCGCCTTGGATTCGACCGGCACTCCGAAAACCGGCAGTTCGGTCAGGGCCGCGGTCATGCCCGGCAGATGGGCCGCGCCGCCGGCGCCTGCGATGATGACCTTGCAGCCGGCCGCCTTGGCGCCCTTGGCGAAAGCATAAAGCCGGTCGGGCGTGCGATGCGCGGAGACGATCAGCGTCTCATGGGTGATGCCGAGCGCGGTCAGCGTCTGCGCGGCATGGCGCATGGTTTCCCAGTCCGACTGGCTGCCCATGATGATAGTGACGGGGGGGGTCATAGCGTCAATTGTTCTCAAGAATCCAGAAACATAGGCTGGATTATCCGTTTCGCTCGGCGGGGGCAAGGTATCCGCTTCGCAAGCCTGCCCCGGTCAACATCAACAACGATCATGCATATCAGCAGGTCTTAAAGGCCGGAATCCCGACTTTGCGTCGTCACGAAATCCTTGGAGGTTTGGATAACAATCGCTGTTGATCCGTACAGTTCCGGGAGTTATGCGTGCGACGCACGTTATGCGATAATATCTGGCGTGATCTGATCTTCGACAAAGGCGATGCGGTCGCGCAGCAGCAGCTTGCGTTTCTTCAGCCGTTGCAACTGCAACAAGTCGGGCGCGGGCGATTGATGCAATGCATCGATGGCCGCGTCGAGGTCGCGGTGTTCTTGTTGCAGCCGTGCCAGCTGGGCGCCGAGTTCGCGTTGGTCTTCGTCGGTCATGTCATACGAAATCTTGCATCGCGAAACGGTAGCAGCAAATCGTCTGCGGTCTTCGATCATTATCCTGACGATTGCGCGCGCGCGCAAGCGGCGTGGTTCCGCACTCACGTTTTGTTTTTCATGACAGCGCGGAAAGCTGCTTCCGCGACCTTATATCTATCGACAGATTTCCCATGTCATGTAGACTTCATCATCCAAATCGCGTTTGAGATTCATCCCAGCCCGAGGAGGTTTTATATGGCGGTTCAGTCGCATCTCGTTGAACTGGAACGGAAACACCGCGTTCTCGAGAGTGAGTTGCACGAGGCCCTTAGGCATCTGTCCACCGACGATCTTCGCATCGCCGAACTCAAGCGCCGAAAATTGCTCCTCAAGGATGAAATCGAAAAGCTCCGGCAACACGCCGACGCGACACTGCACTAAACGCGACACTGCACTAAACGCGACATTGCACTAAACGTAACGCGCGAGATTCCGCTTCCGATGGAATCGGAAGTGGCGTGTTGTTTGTGGTTGGGGTTTTGTTTGTCGTTCCAGAGTTTGTCGCGACGCGATGGCCGGGCCGCATGACGAGATTTCGTTCGAGATCTTCTGCCGCGCGCGGGGCGTGCATTGGCCGGCGCGTCGCGTCAGGCTTGCACTAAATTCCCGACGTGATCCGCGAGAGCGAGGCACGACGTCAATCCGGGTGACTCAATCCCGAACAGATTGATCAACCCGGCGATACCGTGATCGCGCGGCCCTTGAATGACGAAATCCTGCACGGCCACGGCGGGCGGGACGATCTTTGGACGTATTCCGGCGTAGCCGGGCATCAATGCGCCGTCGGGAAGGCCGGGCCAGTAGCGGCGAATGGCCGGATAGAACCTGTTCGCGCGCTCGGGATTCACGACATAATCGACGCTGTCGATCCATTCGATGTCGGGCCCGAACTTGGCCTGGCCCGCGAGGTCCAGTGTCAGGTGGACGCCCAGTCCGCCGGGTTCGGGCACCGGATAGATCAGGTGCGAAAACGGCGAACGGGTGCTGCAACTGAAGTAATTGCCCCTGGCGAGATAAGCCGGCGGAATACGGTCGAGCGGCATGCCGTCGATCTGGCGCGCGACCATGGTCGCAGCGAGCCCGGCGGCGTTGATGAGCCATCGGCATTGCAGCGACATCGGGCTTTCACCACCGACGTCGATCTCGATGGACTCGCCCTGGACACGCGCCTGAAGCAACGGCGCGTGAAATGCGAATGCGCCGCCGGCGGCTTCGGCCGCGCCGCGCAGCGACAGCATCAAGGCATGGCTGTCGACGATCCCGGTCGAAGGTGACAACAACGCTGCCCGACAACTCAGCGCGGGCTCCAGCGCGCACGCTTCCTTGCCGCTCAGGAGTTGCATATCGCCGACGCCATTGGCTTCGGCGCGCGCCTTGATGGATTGAAGTTTGTCGACTTCCTCCGGCCGTGTCGCCACGATCAGCTTGCCGCAATTGCGGTGCGGGATGTCGTGCTCCCGGCAATAGGCATAGAGCATAGCTTTGCCGCTCACGCACATCCGGGCCATCATGCTGCCGGCGGCATAATAGATGCCGGCATGGATCACCTCGCTGTTGCGTGACGATGTGCCGGTGCCGATTGCTTCCGTCGCTTCCAGTACGACGACCTCGCGGCCGGCGCGCGCCAGTCGCCGTGCAATCGCCAGGCCGACAACGCCCGCTCCGACGATGATGCATTCGACCTGATCCATCGGCGTTCGGCTCATTGACGAAGTGATCGCGGAGGGAGCGACCTGGAGCGGATCGCCGCACCCTGCGGTGGTTCACAACCTGCGCGGTGCGATATTAGTAAAGTATTAATCATGCGACCGCATTTGCCCGAATTTGAGCCGAATTATGGCACAGGAGCGCTACCCGTTTACCTGATTAAAATCGGCGCAGCCAGATATTGCATCCGATATCCGCAGGTGAATGATGGCTGGCAAGAAGTGGCAGGCAGGCGGCAACGGAGCGAATCCTGCTTGGAGCGCGGCGTTTGTTTTAATGACGGTGGTGCCGTTTGCGGCAGCATCGGCGTTGCCT
>JBARXT010000035.1:0-5274 GCA_049647485.1 Xanthobacteraceae bacterium | reverse complement strand
TCCTGCGCATCGCCGGATGGTTTGCCGGCTGGGAGCGCGAACGCCGCGGCGAGGTCGCGCGGATCGACGCGGAGATTCGCGGCGAGACGACAATTCACCTCGACAACGATCGTGTCTTCACGCTGTTGGCGCGCGCCGACCGCATCGAGCGCCGCGCCGACCGCACCTTCGCGCTGCTCGACTACAAGACCGGCATTCCGCCGACCGGCAAACAAGTGCGCATGGGGCTGTCGCCCCAACTGACGCTGGAAGCCGCGATCCTGCGCCACGGCGGCTTCGACGGCATTCCTGCCGGTTCTTCCGTCAGCGAACTGCTTTACATTCGCCTCAGCGGCAACACGCCGCCGGGCGAACCGAGGCCGGTCGAACTGAAGATCAATCGCACCGACACGCCGCAATGGCCCGACGACGGCGCGGACGAAGCGCTGCACAAACTCGAAGCATTGATCCGCCGTTTCGACGACGAGACACAACCCTACACCTCGCTCAACCTCTCGATGTGGACCAACCGCTACGGCCGATACGACGACCTCGCCCGCATCAAGGAATGGTCGGCGGGCGGTGGCACTGACGACGGAGGCGAGGCATGAGCGCGCGCCGCGACATTCCGCTGGCGGTGCGCGAGGCGCAGGCCAAGGCGTCTGACCCCGGCACGTCAGCCTTCGTTGCCGCCAATGCCGGTGCCGGCAAGACGCACGTTCTCGTCAACCGCGTGATCCGGCTGCTGCTCGACGGCGTCTCACCGGAAAAGATTCTCTGCATCACCTTCACCAAGGCCGCCGCCGCCAACATGGCGCAGCGCGTGTTCGAGACGCTCGGCCGCTGGGTGACGCTCGACGACGCTGCGCTCGATGCCGCGGTCCTCGCCACCGGCGCGGCAAAGCCGACTGCGAAGACGCGGGAGCGCGCGCGGGAACTGTTCGCCTGCGCGCTGGAAACGCCGGGCGGACTGAAGGTGCAGACCATCCACGCGCTCTGCACCCGGCTGCTGCAACAGTTTCCGTTCGAGGCCAACGTGCCGGCGCGCTTCGCCGTGCTCGACGATCGCGACCAGAGCGAGATGATGGAGCGCGCCAATCTCGCGGTGTTGCTGGAAGCCGCGCATACGCCGGACAGCGCCGTCGGTCGCGCACTCACGACCGCGATGGCCTACGCCGCCGACGTGACCTTCAAGGAGGTGGTGCGCGAGGCCTGCCTCAGCCGCGAGCATTTCATCGCATGGGCCGATCAGGTCGGCGGCATCGCAGCCGCCCGCGCGCAGCTTGCACGCACGCTCGGCGTTACGCCCGACGACAAGCTCACGGACATCGAACGCGACATCGTCGACGGGCCGCACCTGCCGCGCGCGCAATGGAAGCAGACCGCTGCGATCTTCATGACCGGTAGCAAGACCGATCACGATCAGGCCAACCGTTTGCTGGCCGCGTTTGACCTCGACGGCGACGCGCAGCTCGACATCTATTTCAGCGTGTTCCTGACGCAAAGCCTGGAGCCGCGCAAATCGCTGCTCACCAAGAAGCTCGGCGATGCACAGCCCGGGTTAGCACAGACGCTGTCCAATGAAGCCGCGCGCCTCAAGGGTCTTCTGGAGAAGCGGCGCGCCATCATCCAGCGCGATCGCACCGAGGCGCTGTTAACCATCGCCAGCACGGTGGCATCCCATTATCGCGCCGAGAAGCAGCAGCGCGGCCTGCTCGACTACGACGACCTGATCGACAAGACTCTCGCCATGCTCGACAACGTCTCCTCCGGCTGGGTGCATTACAAGCTCGATCGCGGCGTCGATCACGTGCTGATCGACGAGGCGCAGGACACCAGCCCGCGACAGTGGGACATCGTCGATCGCATCATCGCCGAATTCACCGCCGGCGAAGGCGCGCGCGACGGCGTCAAGCGCACCATCTTCGCGGTGGGCGACGAGAAACAGTCGATCTTTTCGTTTCAGGGTGCCGCGCCGCGCGAGTTCGACCATCGCCGCCGCGAGCTGGAGCGGCGTTTCACCCATGCTGGTCTGCGTTTCACGCCGGTGTCCTTCACTTATTCGTTCCGCTCCGGCGCGACGGTCTTGTCCGCCGTCTCCGAAACCTTCAAGGCGCAGGATATCTACAAGAGCATCACCACCGATCTCGACGGCATGCCGCCGCATCTGGCGCTGAGCGACGCCGCGCCGAGCCTGATCGATCTGTGGGGACTGGAGAAACGGGACGAACGGCCCGACATCGAAGGTTGGCAGGCGCCGTTCGATGCGCCGTCCGAAACCAGCCCGCAGGTGAAGCTGGCGCGGCGCGTGCAGGCCGAGATCGCAACGCTGATCGAGCGCGGCACCATGACCGGCCCGGCGAACGACCGACGGCGGCTGCGCTACGGCGACATTCTGGTGCTGGTGCGACGGCGCGAGACGACGTTCAACGCGGTGATCCAGGCGCTGAAATATGCCGGCATTCCGGTGGCGGGGGCGGATCGTCTCAAGCTCACCGAGCACATCGCGGTGATCGACCTGATGAGCCTCGCCGACGCGCTGCTGTTGCCGCGCGACGATCTCGCGCTGGCGGTGGCGCTGAAAAGCCCGCTGTTCGGCCTCGACGACGATGACCTTCTGAAGATCGCGACGAACCGCAAGGGCAGTCTGCGCGAGGCGCTGGCGCAGCACGCAGACTCCGACGCGAAACTGAAAGCCGCATATGATCGTCTCGCAAGTTACGAAAAGCGCGCCCTCAAAGACACGCCCTTCACTTTCTATGCGTGGCTGCTCGGCGGCGATAACGGCCGCGCGCGCATCCTCAAGCGACTCGGACCGGAAGCCAACGACGCGCTCGACGAATTTCTCGATCTTGCATTGACCTACGAGCGCAAGGCGCCGGCCTCGCTGCAAGGCTTCATGGCATGGCTGCGCGCCGCCGATACCGACGTCAAGCGCGATATGGACATCGGCCGCGACGAGGTGCGGGTGATGACGGTGCATGGCGCGAAGGGACTGGAAGCCTCCGTCGTGTTCATGATCGACACCACCACCTCGCCATCCGATACGCAACGGCTGCGGCTCATTCGCGTGCCGCAGGGCAATGCCGATCCGCATGGGCTCAGCGTCAACGTCTGGGCCGGCAGCAAGGCCGACGATCCCGTGGCCGTCGCGGCAGCGCGCGCGACAATGCTGGACGATACCGAGGACGAATATCGTCGTTTGCTTTACGTCGCGATGACGCGCGCCGCCGACCGGTTGATCGTCAGCGGCTGCCAGCCCGGCAATCGCAAGGAGGTGCGCGCGAATTCATGGTACGATCTGATCGCCAAGGGACTCGAGGCGGGACTCGAAGCGTCCGATCTGCAATGCGAGGAGATCGATACGCCATCCGGCCCGGTGAAGCGTTACACCCGCGCGGGCGACACGCATTCCACGATCACACCAGCATCCGAAGCGGAAGCAACGCCGGCACTTCCGTTGCCGCCATGGTTGCGCACACGCGCAACGCCGGACCCGCGCGCCGCCGCCGTTCTGCGGCCATCGGATGTCGACGACGACAAAACGCACGGTATCCGCAGCGGCGAGTCGCTCCAACAGCGCGACCGCGCCCGCAAACGCGGCACCCTGGTGCATCGACTGTTGCAATCGCTGCCTGATCTCGCGCCGACGCAACGCTCTGACGCCGCGCGCCGCTATCTTGCGCGCGCCGCGCGTGACTGGAACGCCGAGGAACGCGCGACCTTGATTGCGCAATCGCTGGCGCTGCTCGACGATCCACGCTTCGCACCGGTGTTCGCGCCCGGCAGCCGCGCCGAGGTTTCCATCGTCGGCCGGCTCCCTCGGGCGCGCGGCGGCCACGTTGTGGTTTCCGGCCAGATCGACCGTCTGGTGGTCACCGACGACGCCGTGCTGATCGTCGACTACAAGACCAACCATGCCCCGCCGGCGCATGCAAAGGATGCCCCGCCCGCGTACATCCGGCAGTTGGCGCTGTACCGCGCCGTGCTCGCCAACCTCTATCCGGGACGAACTATTCGCGCGGCGCTGGCATGGACTGAAACGCTTGAAATGATGGAGCTTTCGCCGCCTGCGCTGGACGCCGAGCTGGCATCCGCGCTGGCGCGATAAGGGAGCCTTGACCCGGCGGGGTCGCCTTCCTACGTTCAACGCCAGATGTGAGGCGCGATTCCCGCGCCGCCGATTTCAAGGAACGACGAGGTATATCATGGCCGCCGTAGGCAAGGTTTCCGATGCCGATTTCGACGCACAGGTGCTCAAGGCGGAGGGACCGGTCGTGGTCGATTTCTGGGCCGAGTGGTGCGGCCCCTGCCGCATGATCGCACCGGCACTGGACGAAATCGCGGGCGCGATGGGCGACAAGGTCAAGATCGTGAAGCTCAATGTCGACGAGAGCCCGCAGACCGCCTCAAAATACGGCGTGATGTCGATTCCCACCCTGATGATCTTCAAGGGCGGCGAGATGGCCTCGCGCCAGGTCGGCGCCGCGCCGAAGCAGAAGCTGCAACAGTGGATTTCCACGGCGGTCTGATCCGACGCTGACTCGATAAACAAAACGGCCGGCGACATTCGCCGGCCGTTTTTTGTTTCCTTCTCCCTCTCCCCGCAGGCGGGGAGAGGTGAAAAAAGCTCAATTCACTGCCGTGCCGTTCGCGGCCAACACATGGCCGGCGAGGTAGAGCGAGCCGGTGATGAGGATGCGCGGCGGAAACTCGTAGGCCAGTTGCGCCAGGAATTGCAGCGCCGCATCGACGCTCACCGCCGTCTCCGCGCGCATCCCGAGTCGCCGGATCGCCTCCGCCAGTTGCGCCACCGGCATCGCACCGTCGCGATCCGGGATCGGCACCGCGATGATGTGGCGCGTCAGCCCGGCGAAATTGGCGAGGAATGCATCGGCGTCCTTGTTGGCCATCATGCCGACGATCAGCACCAAGGGCCGCGACACCCGTTCCTCGAGATCGCCGATCGCGGCCGACACGACACGCCCGCCATCGGCGTTGTGGCCGCCGTCGAGCCAGATCTCGGCGTCGTGCGGTGCACGCGCCACCAGCGGACCCGTGGTGAGGCGCTGCATCCGCGCCGGCCATTGCGCAGCGGCGATGCCGGCCTCGAACGCCGTGTGATCGATGCGAAACGCATCGATGGCGCGCAGCGTCGCGATGGCAAGTCCCGCATTGTCGATCTGATGACGCCCGAACTGTTTCGGCGCGGCGAGATCGAGCTGGCCGCGCTCGTCCTGATAGACCAAGCGCCCGTGTTCGACGCCGACATGCCACGTCTCGCCAGCGGTATGC
>JBARXT010000034.1:0-4638 GCA_049647485.1 Xanthobacteraceae bacterium | reverse complement strand
CGAAAAGCCCGCGGCAAAGGCGGCCCCGGCCGCCGCGCCTTCCCCTGCTCCCGCACCTGCTGCTCCCGCCAAGGGCGACAATGGTCCGGCTGTCGGCCGTATCGCCGCCGAGACCGGTCTTGATCCGGCCAAGGTCGCGGGCACCGGCAAGGACGGCCGCGTCAGCAAGGGCGACATGCTCGCCGCCATCGAGAAGGCAGCGTCCAGCGCAACTCCGGTCAATCAACCGGCCGCCGCCGTGCAGGTACGTGCGCCGTCGCCGGCGAGCGATGCCGCGCGCGAGGAGCGCGTGAAGATGACGCGGCTGCGCCAGACCATCGCGCGCCGTCTCAAGGACGTGCAGAACACCGCCGCGATGCTGACGACCTTCAACGAGGTCGACATGAGCAACCTGATGGCGCTGCGCAGCCAATACAAGGACGTGTTCGAGAAGAAGCACGGCACCAAGCTCGGCTTCATGGGCTTCTTCACCAAGGCTTGCGTGCAGGCGCTCAAGGATATCCCGGCGGTCAACGCCGAGATCGACGGCACCGACCTGATCTACAAGAACTACTATCACATCGGCGTCGCGGTCGGCACCGATCGCGGCCTCGTGGTGCCGGTGGTGCGCGACTGCGATCAGAAGTCGATCGCCGACATCGAAAAGGGCATCTCCGATTTCGGCCGCCGCGCGCGCGATGGCCAACTCAAGATCGACGAGATGCAGGGCGGCACCTTCACCATCTCCAACGGCGGCGTCTACGGTTCACTGATGTCGACGCCGATCCTCAACGCGCCGCAGTCCGCCATCCTCGGGATGCACAAGATCCAGGAGCGGCCGATGGTGGTCGGCGGCAAGATCGAGATTCGCCCGATGATGTATCTGGCGCTGTCCTACGATCACCGCGTCATCGACGGCAAGGAAGCAGTCACCTTCCTCGTCCGCGTCAAGGAATCGCTGGAAGACCCGGCGCGTCTGGTGCTGGACTTGTGAGGCGCGCGATGACGGATGCAGCGCGCGAGTCCCGCGTCGCCATCATCACGGGCGGCAGTCGCGGCATCGGCCGTGCGGCGGCGATGGCCGCGGCGAAGCACGGCTGGCGGGTCGTCATCGGTTACGTCAGCAACGAGAAGGCGGCACACGAGACGGTCGCGGCGATCGAGGCCGGCAACGGCAAGGCCCTCGCAGTGCGTTGCGATGTCGGAATCGAGTCCGACATTCTCGGCCTGTTCAAGGCGGCGGACGGTTTCGGTACGCTCGGTGCGCTGGTCAATAACGCCGGCATCGTCGGGCAGACCGCGCGCGTCGAAGCGCTGACGGCGGATCGCATCAATCACATGCTGCGCGTCAATGTCACCGGCAGTTTTCTCTGCGCGCGCGAGGCGGTGAAGCGGATGTCGACCAGGCACGGCGGGAAGGGCGGCGTCATCGTCAACCTGTCGTCGGTCGCGGCGACGCTCGGCTCCGCCAACACCTATGTCGATTACGCCGCGTCCAAGGGCGCCATCGATACTTTCACGATTGGACTTTCGAACGAAGTCGCGGCCGAAGGCATCCGCGTCGTCGGCATCCGTCCTGGCCTGATCGATACCGAAATTCATGCCAGCGGCGGCGAGCCGGACCGCCACTTCCGGCTGGCGAAAACCGTGCCGATGCAGCGCGTCGGCACCGCCGATGAAATCGCCAATGCCATCGTCTGGCTGATGTCGGACGAGGCATCCTACATCACCGGCACTACGATAAATGTCTCCGGCGGTCGTTGATCCCGCCTCTGTACCGACAGGATTGATATCATGGCTTCCTACGATCTCGTTGTCATCGGCACCGGCCCCGGCGGCTACGTTTGCGCAATCCGCGCAGCGCAGCTTGGCATGAAGGTCGCCGTCGTCGAGAAGAACGCGACGCTCGGCGGCACCTGCCTCAACGTCGGCTGCATGCCGTCGAAGGCGCTGCTGTATGCCTCCGAACTGTTCGAGGAGAGCTCGCATTCGTTCGCCAAGATGGGCATCTCGGTCGGCAAGCCGTCGCTCGATCTGCCCGCGATGATGAGCTTCAAGCAGGAAGGCATCGACGGCAACGTCAAGGGTGTCGAATTCCTGATGAAGAAGAACAAGATCGACGTGCTGCGCGGCACCGGTCGCGTCGTCGCTGCCGGCAAGGTCGAGGTGAAAGCCGTCGACGGCGCGGCGCAGACGGTTGAGACCAAGAACATCGTCATCGCCACCGGCTCGGATGTCGCGAAGCTGAAAGGCATCGAAATCGACGAGAAGCGCGTCGTCTCCTCCACCGGCGCGCTGGCGCTGGAGAAGGTGCCGGGCAAGCTCCTGATCGTCGGCGCTGGCGTCATCGGCCTCGAACTCGGCTCGGTCTGGCGTCGTCTCGGCGCGCAAGTCACCGTCGTCGAATTCCTCGACCGCATCCTGCCGGGCATGGACGGCGAAGTGGCGAAGCAATTCCAGCGCCTGCTGGAGAAACAGGGCTTCGCCTTCAAGCTCGGCGCCAAGGTCACCGGCATCGACGCAAGCGGCGCCACCCTGAAGGCGCAGATCGAGCCCGCCGCCGGCGGTGCGGCGGAAACGCTGGACGCCGACGCGGTGCTGGTTGCCATCGGCCGCGCGCCGCACACCGAGGGGCTCGGCCTCGCGGAAGCCGGCGTCGCGCTCGATAATCGCGGCCGCGTCGAAATCGACAATCACTTCGCCACCAACGTGCCGGGCATCTACGCCATCGGCGATGTGGTGCGCGGCCCCATGCTTGCCCATAAGGCGGAAGACGAAGGCGTCGCGGTGGCGGAAATTCTCGCCGGTCAGGCCGGGCATGTGAACTACGACGTCATTCCGGGCGTGGTCTACACCACGCCGGAAGTCGCCAGCGTCGGCAAAACCGAGGAAGAGCTGAAACAGGCCGGCGTCGCCTACACCGTCGGCAAGTTTCCGTTCACCGCCAACGGTCGTTCCAAGGTCAACCAGACTACCGACGGTTTCGTGAAGATCCTCGCCGACGCCAAGACCGACCGCGTGCTCGGCTGTCACATCATCGGCCGCGAAGCCGGCGAGATGATCCACGAGGCCTGCGTGCTGATGGAGTTCGGCGGTTCCGCCGAGGATCTGGCCCGCACCTGCCACGCCCACCCGACCCGTTCCGAGGCGGTCAAGGAAGCCGCGCTTGCGGTGGGGAAACGCGCCATCCATATGTGATGGACGTCCGGGCTTCGCCGGATGGCGGAACCCGTTTGATGCGTCGCCTGCTGCAACCGCTCTGGTTCCTGTTCGCGCTGATCTTTCTGGTCGAGGCGTGGCTGTGGGATCACCTCCAGCCGGTCGTCGCGCGCGTTGTTGCATGGATTCCGCTGCGCGAGATCAAGGCGTGGATCGCGGATAAAATCCAGCACCTGTCGCCGCCGCTGACGCTGATCGTGTTCCTGATCCCGGCCGCATTGCTGTTCCCGCTGAAGGTCGCCGGGCTCTGGCTCTTGGCGCACCACTACTGGTTCAGCGCAATGGCGGTGGTGGTGCTCGCCAAGCTGATGGGCGTCGGCGTCGCCGCCTTCATCTTCGACGTGACGCGGCCGAAGCTGTTGCAAATGGCGTGGTTCAGGTGGCTCTATGAATTCGTGCTGACGATCCGCGCCAAGGCGCACGCGCTGGTGGCGCCGGTGATGGCGCGGATCAAGGCTGTGATGGTGCGGCTGCGCGCCGGATCATCCTCGCGCTGGGTTCGCATGATCCAGCGCATCCGCCACAGCGTGCAGTCGGCGCGGTAGTATTCCTATCTGTCGTCATCCTGAGGTGCTCCGCGCGAAGCGTGGAGCCTCGAAGGATGGTCCGTCGCCCTTCGAGGCTCGCTCCGCTCGCACCTCAGGGTGATGTAGTTGCTTACATCAAATGCACCGCATGCGGCGCGAACAGGCCGATCGCGGTGAAGGCGATGCCGGCGAGCATCAGCAGGCCCGCACCCCAGCCCAGCACGATCATGCCGGTGATGATGGTGGCCGACGCCAGCACGATGGCGATCTGGAACGCGGCCGAGGCCACCTCGAAGTGATGATACTTGGCCATCGCCAGGTCGCGGGCGTGCTCGGCATGCTTGGCGCGTTCGGCGAGCTGCTTGCGGCCTTCGCCGGTCTCCGGTTCGTCGTCGTAACGCGCGGCGGTCTTCTGCCAGCTTTCGATACGCTTGGTCAGCGCGGCTTTCACCGCCGCATCGGTGGCGGCGTCGGCCTGCACCTGAAGCTGTTCGGCGGCGGTCTTGATCGTGGTCAGGCGGATGCTCTTGGCCTGGAAGAACGCCCACAGGTTGGCGGCGGCGACGTTCTCGCTGATCGATTCGGTCTGCGCGCCCTTGCCCAGCGTTTCCGACAGTGCGAGGCATAGCGCGATCACGGCAATCAGCAACGCGATCTTCTTGTTCGACCCGGACGCATGTTCGGCGTGCTCGGCGTGTTCCATGCTTTCGTGGGCGCTCATTGGCGGTTCCCGTCGGTTATGGGGCGCGCACGATTGACCGAACCGCCGGCGCCGGACAAGAGGTCCGGCCCGGCGTCACGCAAATAATTCCGCGCTGAGGTGGCCGCGCATCAGGCGCGGGGGTGGGCTGTCTTGTAGACCTCGAGCAGCCGCTCGGTGTCGATGCTGGTATAAATTTGCGTGGTCGAGAGC
>JBARXT010000033.1:0-2330 GCA_049647485.1 Xanthobacteraceae bacterium | reverse complement strand
GAACCTCGGCGCGCGACGGCCGCGGCGCCGGGGCGGGAGCGATCAGCGGCGTAGCGGCCGAGGTTTCCATGTCGTCGTCGCGGTCGATCTCGATGCGTGCGCCGCGCTTCGGGCCGTACGAGAAGACGCCGGGGATCGACACCGAGATGCATGACGGCTGGTCGCAGCCGCGCGGCGCGTGGATGGTGATCGAGCGGCCGCCGATATCGAACGAATAGGAATCCCCGGCGTGGGCGAAGGTGCTGGAGAGCAGCAGCGCGGCGGCGGCAACGACGACTTTCATGGAAACCTCCTCAACCGGGCGTGGGACCTGATGTCCCGAACACCCTAGGAGGCGGCGCGCGCAAAGGATGTGAGATGGATCACACGGGCCGCGACAAGGCGGTCGTCGCGGTGGTTCGGCGTGCGCGGGATCAGTCGACCGGAGGCGGGACGGGAGGCATCTCCACCTCGGACTTCGCGGCGTCGTCCGTGGGCCACGCCAGCTCGCTGCGCAACAGCGCGTAACGCTCGTGCGCGGCCTGCGCGCGCTCGTCGATCAGGTTGATGGCCGCCTCGCGCGACATCGGGCGGCTGGTCACTGGCGTTCCGTTCTCGCCAATCACCTCGTCGACGACAAAGGTGATGCTGCCGACCGGACGTGCGGTCCAGCGCATGCGGATCGAAGCGATCGGCCCCGGACCCGTTCGCGTGTAGCCTTCGCTTGCCGTCGCGCCGGTCCGTGCCGGATGAGCCTCAGCAGTTCGGTTCTCTGTCACGCTGGCCGTCGTGGCAGAGTCGGCTGCCGGGTGTTGTGGAGGAACGATACGGACCACGGCAAATCTCCTACGCGCAGATTGCGGGCTTGCGGTCTTTCCATGGCCGCGCTTGTTCGAGTTGCGCGGCGAGGCGGAACAGCGTGGCTTCGTCGCCGAATTTCGCCGCGAACATCATGCCGAGCGGCAGCCCGGCGGCGTTCCAGGCGAGCGGCATTGACATCGCCGGCTGGCCCGACATGTTGAACATGCTGGTACCCGGCATGTAGCGTCGCAGGATCGGCGAGATGTGCGACAGGTTTTCGGACATGCTGTCGATTTCGCCGATGCGCAGCGGCGGCGCGCACAGGGTCGGCGACAGGAACACGTCGCAGTCCTCGAAGAAGGTCGCGAGGCTTCGCGAAATCTGGAACGCGGCCAACTGCGCCGCGACGTAATCAGTCGCGCTCTGCTTGGCGGCGTTGCGTGCGCTGGCGAGCGTCAGCCGCTCGAAATCCTGATCGGTCATGTCGCGCCCGAGCCGCGCTTCGGTGAGGCGCACGGCGAGCGCGGTATTGGCGGCGACAATCACCGCCATCACCGCCGCGGGATCGGCGGCGAGTTTCGGCGCGCGCTCCTCGACGTGATGTCCGAGTTTTGACAGTTGCGTCGCGACGTCGCGCACGGCGGCGGCGATCTCGGGATCGATAGCGTCGCCATAGGTCGATTTGTCGGTGAAGAAAATCCGCAGCCGTCCCGGCTCGCGCGTCACTTCCTCGGCGTAGGGCCGCTGCGGCGCGGGCGCCGTGTAGGGGCTCGATGGCTCGGCGCCGTGAATGGCATCCAGCATCGCCGCGCTGTCGCGCACGCTGATGCTGACGACGTGATTGCAGGAGAAGCCACCCCAGCCTTCGCCGCGATCCGGGCCCAATGGCGTGCGGGCGCGGGTGGGCTTGAGGCCGAATACACCCGACGCCGAGGCCGGAATGCGGATCGAGCCGCCGCCATCGCTGGCATGCGCCACCGGCAGGATACGCGCGGCCACCGCCGCTGCAGCACCACCGGACGATCCGCCGGACGAGTGCTGCGGATTCCATGGGTTGCGCGTCGGCCCGAACAGCCGCGTCTCGGTGGTCGGCAGCAGGCCGAATTCCGGCGTCGAGGTCTTGCCGTAGATCACGAGGCCGGCGGCCTTGAACCGCGCGGCGACGGTGCCGTCGTGATCGGCGACGTTGTCTCTGAACACGCTGGCGCCGGAGGTGGTGCGGGTGCCGGCGAGGTTCTCGAGATCCTTCAGCAGGAACGGCACGCCGGTGAACGGTCCCGGCGGCAAGCCCGCCTCGATCTGCTTGCGCGCGTAGTCCTCGTGCTTCACCACCACGGCGTTGATTTTTGGGTCGATCTTCGCGGTGCGCGCGATGGCTTCATCGAGCAGTTCGGCCGGGCTCACCTGTTTCGTGCGCACCAGTTCGGCGAGGCCGAGCGCGTCGTAGTCGCCGAATTCCTTGAATGCCATGCGGTGCTCCTGAATTGCGATGTTTGCCAGACCAGTCCTCGGCGTCGTCCCCGCCAACGGGGCGGTGCTTTGCGCCGACC
>JBARXT010000032.1:0-5611 GCA_049647485.1 Xanthobacteraceae bacterium | reverse complement strand
GGCCGATCCGCTGGTCGACCAGCGGCATCGCGTGCAGAAATTGCAGATCGATCGTCCCGCTGTTGACCTTCGGCACGATACTCCGGCAGGAATCGAACGCCTCGCCAAGCTGCCGCTTGCGTTGAATCGAACCGAATCCATAGGGATACGCGAAGTTACGGATGTTGATCGACGGGTCGAGCGCACGGAAATAGCGACGATTGCCCTCGATTTCCGCCTGCATGGCGGCAGCATCGAGATCGCACGCCCGCCGATGCGAGAAAGTATGGCAGCCAATTTCATGTCCGCCATCGTGGAGCGCGCGAACACCGTCGGCATCGATCATCTGCCATTCCGACGATGGACGGCCGACCAACCCGCCCGCGACATAGAACGTGCCACGCGCGCCGTGATCTTCGAGAATCTCGGCACCGAGTGTCGCCGCACTCCGCGGAACATCGTCGAACGTGAAGCTGACCATGGGCTGGTCGCCGGCAAGCCGCAACGGCGCGACGCCAAAATGCATCGCCAGCCGATGGCTGAGCCGCGCTTGCGTTGTCGACCAGATCGTATCCATCATTCAGATCTTCTGCAGAATAATGTGATAGTCGCCGCGCCGGACATCGGCGGACGCCGACAGGAACAGGTTGATCGCCCTCGCAGCATCATCAATCGCCGCAGCAAGAGCCGGCTTACGCGCCCGCATCTCCGGATAGCGCGGGCTCTCATAGGTCCGCTTCAACACCACGCGCAGGCCGTTCGCATTCGCGAAGGCTTCCAGCCGCGGCAACGTCACCAGGGGATGAAAGAATGTCGGGAACGGTGCCTGTCCCGGCAACCCGGCTTTCTTGTCGCCGCGAACATGCCGGTAGTACCAGACGTGGAACCAATGCGGAGAGAAGCGCGTCACCACGCCGGACAGCGAGCGCGGATTGGGTGCGCCGATCAAAATCAAACCGCCCTTGCGCAGCGCCGCGCAAAAGCCGTGCAACGCGGCTTCGACATCCGGAAGGTGTTCGATGACATTGTAACAGGTGATCAGGTCGAAACTCCCGGATGCAAAGCGGTGGGTCTGGATGTCACCGAGAATCTTCACATCGGCATAGTCGTTGTTTCTGATCTGCTCCGGATCGATGTCGACGACGGTGACGTGCGCGCGGCTGAGCACGTCGAACGGCAGGAAGCTGGTGGAGCCGCCACCCGCCTCGTAGATCGCCAGTTCGCGCGCCGGCAGCATGTCACCCAGCACCTCGTGCACCGAGAGCAGGCTGTCCCTCGCCTCGCCGTGAGGCAGGTCGAGCACCGACTGCGGATACTCAGGAGCCCTGTTCCGTCTGGATACAGGTGGCGCCTCGCCGGAAAAATCTGCGAGCGCAAGATCGGTTGCGAGAGTCTTTTTCATTGGAATCGCCTCCTGAAGACCGAGCGATAGACGACTAGCGCTGACAATGCATAAAGCCCGATATAGACGGTGTTGAGCCAGACGCCCCACTGTGCGACGCCGGAAAAGCACACCAACAGCAGCGCCAGCGCTGCTGCTTTCACAACGACGAGTGCCATCGACAGAACGGCGCGAATGGTCATTTGCTGATAGGCGAAGAATAGCTCGGAATGATACTCGAGCAGATTCTTGAAAGCTGGCACTGCCAGCAGTACCGCAAACAACTCCATGGCGGAATTGACGTTGTGGCCAAGAATATTCGGCCACAGCGTCAGTACCGCAAGTAGCGACACAAAAGCCAACGTCGAGATGAGCGCGATCACCAATTCCACGCCAAGACTGCGGCCGAAGCGGCCGCACGTCTTGCCCTCGGAAATCAGCTTGCGCGAATAAAGCACGTAGAAGGTACGGATCGGTACCGCCGTGAAATCGATGATCCGCGAAGAGATCGCGTAGATGCCGACCGTCCGCTCGTCGGCGAGCGAGAGCATCACCAGCTTGTCGACCTCGTTCTGCGAGACAAAGGCGAAATAGGATATCGAGAACATCAATGCATCGCGCAGCCGGCCGACGAATAGCGGCGTGCGCCATCGCAAGCGGACACGGGGCTGAAAGAAGATGACGGAAATCGCCGTCGCCAACAGGTTGGCACCGAGGTAGATCGAGGCCCAGGTCTCGACATTGTAGCTGCCCGTCCAGGCGAAGCCGATGGCGGCGAAAGTCCGCAGCAGCGTGCCGATACCAATCACAAGGGAGGCAGCCGCATAGCGGCCGAGGCCATTATTGACCTGATGCACCATCTCGATCAAACGCCAGGTGCCAGCCTCGACAACAATGATGAGTAGAAAGCTTGTCAACGAGATTGACGTGGTAAACAAAAAGTAAAACATCGGCAGCGACCCGGCCAGGCACAGCGGCAGCGATATCAGCCAGCAACCGTAGAAAACCGCGAGATAGCCGCCGAGCGAACTGCGCCGTGCCGCCGCCGCCCGGAACGCAAACGACGAGAAGCCGAATCCCGAGAAGCAGCCGATCATGATGCCGATTGCCGACGTGGACGCAAAAACGCCCATGTCATGCAAGGACAACGTATTGGCGAGAATGAAGAAATAGACCGCCTGCAGAGCCAAGCGCACGCCGGTCCCGGCAAAGACCTGAAGGTAGTTCGCAAACTGCGCCCGATAGGTGAGGATCAACATCTCGCGCCAACGCAACGCGCGCATCGCAATGGGCGAGTCCCAAGCCAGCATATTTGAACGTTCAATCTTCATTGCGGGTCAACCCCAGCAAGAAGGATGCCGAACAACCGCTCGGGCGAGATCAGCCGTCGACGTTGGTTAATTCACCTTCTCCTAATCATCTAGCCACAACGTCCATGGCCGTGCGGGAATTTGGACTCGGACTTGCACATTGCGATCCACGACAGACGGCGACCATCGTCTACGGAGCAGATTTTTGGGAGAAAGCATGGTATTCCGTGCGTATTCACGACGCCGGTTCCTGGCCAGAGCAGCGCAGAGTCTCGGCCTGAGCCTTTCTGGCACAGCCGCGCTGTCTGGCATGTCCGCTTTTGCGACGCCGCGGCCGACGCCGATCCCTTATGGCGCCGCCGTCCGCGCCGACGCCCTCGCCGCCGATGCCGCCTATCGGGCTGCGATCATAGCCAACTGCCAGCTTATCGTTCCGGAAAGCGAACTGAAATGGGACACCCTGCGGCCGACTCGCACGGACTACCGTTTTGAGAAAGCCGATTCTTTGGTCGCCTTCGCGCACAACAACAACATCGCCGTGCGCGGCCATACGCTAGCGTGGTACGGTGCCCTGCCGGAATGGGTCAAAACAATTTCCACTGCCGTTGAAGCGCAAGCCGAGCTTGTCGGTCATATCGAGACAGTGGTGTCACGCTATCGCGGCATTATCCCCTCCTGGGACGTCATCAACGAACCGGTGGCCGACTCGCCCAGCACCGGCAATGTGCTGCGTTCCTTTGTCTGGCCACAGCAGCTGGGTCAGGACTATATCGCTATCGCATTACGCGCTGCGGCGGCGGCGGATCCATCCGCTCAGTTAGTGCTGAACGAATACGATATCGAGTTTAAAGGCCCGCGCTTCGCCGCCCGACGCCAAGCTCTGTTGGCGCTGCTGCGTCGGCTGCGCGATTGCGACGTGCCGCTCCATGCGGTTGGATTGCAGGCGCATCTGTTCGCAGAACGCGACATCGACCGCGATGGCCTGCAAGCCCTGCTCGCCGAGATCGCGAAAATGAATCTCGACGTCATCGTCACCGAACTCGACGTTATCGACTATGAACTGCCGGGCAACGTGACCAAACGCGACATGCTGGTCGCAGACAAGGCTCGCGATTTTCTCGACGCCGTGTGCGGCGTCGTTCGCCCGCGTACGCTCCTGACCTGGGGTCTCAGCGACCGTTACACGTGGGTGCCGCTCTACTTCAAACGGCCCGATGGCATGGCCAATCGGCCGTTGCCGCTTGATGTCGACCTTCAGCCGAAGCCTCTGTTCGCGGTCATCGATCGGATCAGGCATCGCCCTGCCTGACGCCTTTACGCTTTGCACCTTTGAAAGACGAAAGATCACCGCATGAGCCAGATAGTGACCGACCTGAACAGCCGCAGACGCAGCGCCAGCGCTGCTCCGATTGCCGCGGGGCGTCAACTGGTCGCCGGCGTCAGAGCGCGACTGCGTCAAGTGCCGCTGTTGCGCGCCATCAAGCGTAAACTGGTGCAGGCTGCTAACGCGCCGGAAGATACGATCTATCGCATGTCCGATGTCGCACAGAAGACTCTGATCGCCTCATGGAAGCAATTGCAAGCGAGTGGCACCATTCTGCCACTCACGGATGTCGGCTTCAGCCGCTTTTCAGAGTTCGAGGAAGACGGGCATCTCCTTTATCTAATGACGCTGGCGGGCAGCACATCGCGCACCGTCGTCGAGATCAGTTCGCAGGACGGCCGCACCTGCATGGCCACTAACTTCATCGTTCATCACCGCTGGCGCGGCTTCCTTTTCGACGGCGATCCGGTCTTCGTCGAGGAAGGCAAGCGCTTC
This sequence comes from Xanthobacteraceae bacterium, assembly GCA_049647485.1. Lineage (GTDB taxonomy): Bacteria > Pseudomonadota > Alphaproteobacteria > Rhizobiales > Xanthobacteraceae > 62-47. The sequence continues at coordinate 1,122 of JBARXT010000032.1, read as the reverse complement.
TTCGCCGGCCATCCCGCGACACGTGCGATGCCGCCGGTCATGCGATCGTGCTGGTTCACGCGCGAAAACGTCAACCGGATACTGGTAGATGCAGGCGTGCCGGATGAGGTGGACGTGCTCTCCCTCGATATCGACGGCAACGATCTGCATTTGTGGGACGCTATGATGCTGCGCCCACGTCTGCTGATCTGCGAGTTCAACAACGCGGTGCCGAGCGAACTGGCGCTGACCATTCCCTACCGGTCGAATTTCAGCTTCGCGGAACTGCCCGAGGAGCAGGCGCTGTTCCGTTCCGCAAGCCTCGCGGCCTATGCCGCAGTGTGCCGTCGCAAGGGCTATCGCTTCGTTGGGATGAATGCGCTTGGCTTTAATGCAATTTTCTTGCGCGACGATGTGCTCGCGCGCGAATTTCCGGAAATCCCGGTGGCATCGCTCAACGACAATCCCTTCGCCGAGCAGACGCGCGCACGATGGTGGCCGCACCTGATGCATCTGCCATGGCTGCGGGTTTCGGCTGACGGAACGCTCTGAATCATGTTGCCCATCTCGCACGACATCGCCGCAATCTCCGCCACGCTCGACCCAACCGTCGACATCGTGGTCTGCATCCCGAGCTTCCGGCGCGCCGCGCATCTGCGGCAGACGCTGGCTTCGCTGGCCGCGCAACAGACATCGCGCCGGTTCGCGGTGGTCGTCGTCGAGAACGACGCGGCTGGGCGGGCTGCCGTGCCGGTCGCCCGCGAGGTGTTCGCCGGTGGCGTCCTCAATGGCCTTTGCGCGGTCGAACCGATGCAGGGCAATTGCCACGCAATCAACGCCGCTTTCGAGACTGCGCGCGAGCGTTTTCCCGCCGCGACAATGTTCCTGATGATCGACGACGACGAAATCGCTACGCCGACGTGGCTGGAACGCATGGTGGGCGCGGCTGAAGCCACCGGCGCGGCCGTGGTAGGCGGGCCGGTGTTGCCGAACTTTAGCGACCGCATGGCGGGGCGGTTGCGCCACCATCCGGCATTCCGGCCGGCCTATGATCGCAGCGGACCGGTGCCGATCATTTACGGCAGCGGCAACTGCCTGATCCGGCGATCGACATTCTCGCATCTCACCGATCCGCGCTTCGAT
>JBARXT010000031.1:0-20539 GCA_049647485.1 Xanthobacteraceae bacterium | reverse complement strand
CGCCCAGGAAATCCTCAACCTGAAGAAGCGCTTGAACGAAATCTACGTCAAGCACACCGGGCAGACCTACAAGGCGATCGAGGATGCGCTGGAACGCGACAAGTTCCTCACCTCCGATCAGGCCAAGGAGTTCGGCCTGATCGACAAGGTGATCGACAAGCGGGTCGAGGAGCCGGCGCCGGCGAAGCCGGCTTGAGGTGGAGCGGCCGGGCCGATCCGCGATTGATCGGGGCTGAACCCCTTCTCGGTTCCATCACACACAATCGCAGACGTGGCCATCGCGCCACGTCATGGCGAATTGCACCGGCGGGGGTCGCGCCAGGGCCTCAAATCACGCTATTGTCACGACACCAGACCAATGGCCGATTAGCGAATTCTTGATAGTCGGCTGTCAGCATGGTTGGCTGACATTGTTACTGACGGATTGAACTGGCCGCGATTCGTCGCGGCTCATGAAGTGCGAAAGGGTCTTCCACGCAGGGTCTTCTTGGTACGGATATTGCTCCTATCTTAGGTTAAGGCGGATGTGCCGGATTGGGGCGGTCTCTATCGGAGAGATCGTGCGATGAGATCGAAGGCAGACGGAGACAGGAATGAGCAAGGTCGGCACCAGCGACTCGAAGAACACTCTCTATTGCTCGTTCTGCGGCAAGAGCCAGCACGAAGTCCGCAAACTGATCGCGGGCCCCACCGTTTTCATCTGCGATGAATGCGTCGAACTGTGCATGGACATCATTCGCGAGGAGAACAAGTCCTCGCTGGTGAAGTCGCGCGACGGCATTCCGACGCCGAAGGAAATCTGCAAGGTGCTGGATGATTATGTAATCGGTCAGGGCCACGCCAAGAAGGTGCTGTCGGTCGCGGTCCACAACCACTACAAGCGGCTTAATCACCAGACCAAGCACAACGACGTCGAACTGGCGAAGTCCAACATCCTGCTGATCGGTCCGACCGGCTCCGGCAAGACGCTGCTGGCGCAGACCTTGGCGCGCATCCTTGACGTGCCGTTCACGATGGCGGACGCGACGACGCTGACCGAAGCCGGTTACGTCGGCGAGGATGTCGAGAACATCATCCTGAAGCTGTTGCAGGCCGCCGACTACAATGTCGAGCGGGCGCAGCGCGGCATCGTCTACATCGACGAGATCGACAAGATTTCGCGCAAGTCGGACAACCCGTCGATTACCCGCGATGTCTCGGGTGAAGGCGTGCAGCAGGCGCTGTTGAAGATCATGGAAGGCACGGTGGCGAGCGTTCCGCCGCAGGGCGGCCGCAAGCATCCGCAGCAGGAATTTCTGCAGGTGGACACCACTAACATCCTGTTCATTTGCGGCGGCGCCTTCGCGGGACTTGAGAAGATCATCTCGGCGCGCGGCCGCACCACCTCGATCGGCTTCGCCGCGCAGGTGCTGGCGCCGGAAGATCGCCGCACCGGTGAAATCTTCCGCCACGTCGAGCCGGAGGACCTTTTGAAGTACGGCCTCATTCCGGAGTTCGTCGGCCGCCTGCCGGTGGTCGCGACCTTGGAAGACCTCGACGAGGCGTCGCTGAAGAAGATCCTGACCGATCCGAAGAACGCGCTGGTCAAGCAGTACCAGCGGCTGTTCGAAATGGAGAACATCGAACTGACCTTCGCCGACGAGGCGCTGGGCGCAGTCGCGCGCAAGGCCATCGAGCGCAAGACCGGTGCGCGCGGGTTGCGCTCGATCCTGGAGAGCATCCTGCTCGAGACCATGTTCGATCTGCCGGGCCTCGAGGGCGTCGAGGAAGTGGTGATCTCGCGCGAAGTGGTGGAGGGGACCGCAAGGCCGCTTTACATCTACGCGGATCGCTCGGACCGGGCGAACGAGACCAGCGCCACCGCCTGATTCGACGGCGACTGCGTGTCGGCTGAAAGCTTAAGAAAAGCGGCCGTCGAAGAATCGGCGGCCGCTTTCGCATCGGGGTTACGCCCATAGCCATTTCCGTTCCGATGGAATCGGAGCGGGGCTCTGGATTTTTGGTTTGACGCGTTTTCTTGACGCGAACCGGATACCCACTTCGCTCGAAAACGCTCTGAAAAGTGCTGTGCGCAGAGCCTTTTGGCCGACTTGACACCATGGTGGCCGATAGCCACCTAATGCTTTCGGTGAACTCAATCTCGCTGGATTCGCTATCATTCGTTCCTGACCGATAGGCTGCGTCGCGGCCGATTTTTCCGGAACATTTCGGCACCTTGTGGCGGTTGCGCATATCGCGGACTGCGTGCAAGGGGGCACAACAAAAGGAACAGGCCATGTCGACATCAAAGCCTCGGCCAACTATCGTTCACGGCGAAAGCCATCTTTATCCTGTGCTGCCGCTGCGGGACATCGTCGTCTTCCCGCACATGATCGTGCCGCTGTTCGTCGGCCGCGAGAAATCGATCAAGGCGCTCGAACAAGTCATGAAGAATGACGGGCTGATTATGCTCGCGACGCAGAAGAATGCGTCGGACGATGATCCGACCCCGGAATCGATCTACGAAATCGGAACGCTCGCCAGCGTCCTGCAACTGCTCAAGCTGCCCGATGGCACCGTGAAGGTGCTGGTCGAAGGCCTGACGCGCGCGCGCGTCGAGCAGTATTCGGATCGTGCGGAGTATTACGAGGCTACCGCAGTCGCGCTCGCCGACACCGATGCTGTGAGCGTCGAAGCGGAAGCACTGTCGCGTTCGGTGGTGTCCGACTTCGAGAGCTATGTGAAGCTCAACAAGAAGATCTCCGCCGAAGTCGTCGCGGTGGTGCAGTCGAAGACCGACTTCGCCGAACTGTCCGACACCGTCGCGTCGCATCTCGCGGTGAAGATCGCGGATCGTCAGGCGCTGCTGGAAACGCTGTCGGTCACCGCGCGCCTCGAGAAGGTGCTCGGGTTGATGGAAAGCGAAATCTCGGTCTTGCAGGTCGAGAAGCGCATCCGCTCGCGCGTCAAGCGCCAGATGGAGAAGACCCAGCGCGAGTACTATCTCAACGAGCAGATGAAGGCGATCCAGAAGGAACTGGGCGACGACGAAGGTCGCGACGAGTTGGCCGATCTGGAAGAGCGCATCGCCAAGACCAAGCTGTCGAAGGACGCGCGGGAGAAGGCCCAGCATGAGCTGAAGAAGCTGCGCCAGATGTCGCCGATGTCGGCGGAAGCGACCGTCGTGCGCAACTATCTCGACTGGCTCTTGTCGATTCCGTGGAACAAGAAGTCGAAGGTCAAGAAGGACCTCGGCGCCGCGCAGGCGACGCTGGACGACGATCACTACGGACTCGAGAAGGTCAAGGACCGCATCGTCGAGTATCTCGCGGTGCAGTCTCGCGCCAACAAGTTGACCGGTCCGATCCTGTGCCTCGTCGGCCCTCCGGGCGTCGGCAAGACCTCGCTCGGCAAGTCGATCGCGAAGGCGACCGGGCGTGAGTTCGTGCGCGTGTCGCTCGGCGGCGTGCGTGACGAAGCGGAGATCCGCGGACATCGCCGGACCTATATCGGGTCGATGCCCGGCAAGATCATCCAGTCGATGCGCAAGGCGAAGACGTCGAACCCGCTGTTCCTGCTCGACGAGATCGACAAGATGGGTGCCGATTTCCGCGGCGATCCGTCGTCGGCCTTGCTCGAGGTGCTCGACCCCGAGCAGAACGCGACGTTCAACGATCACTACCTCGAGGTCGATTACGATCTCTCCAACGTGATGTTCATCACCACCGCGAATACGCTGAATATTCCGGGCCCGTTGATGGACCGCATGGAGTTGATCCGGATCGCCGGCTACACCGAGAACGAGAAGGTCGAGATTGCCCGCAAGCATCTCATCCCCAACGCGCTCAGCAAGCACGGCCTCGACTCCAAGGAATGGTCGATCGACGATGACGCGCTGCTGCTTCTGATCCGCCGCTACACCCGCGAGGCGGGCGTGCGTAACCTCGAGCGCGAGATTTCGACGCTGGCCCGCAAGGCGGTGAAGGAATTGATGCTCTCGAAGAAGAAGGCGGTGAAGGTCACCGAGAAGTCGCTGGAAGATTTCCTCGGCGTGCCGAAGTTCCGCTACGGCGAGATCGAGAGCGACGATCAGGTCGGTGTGGTCACCGGACTTGCGTGGACCGACGTGGGCGGCGAGTTGCTGACCATCGAGAGCGTCATGATGCCCGGCAAGGGTCGCATGACGGTCACCGGCAACCTGCGCGATGTGATGAAGGAATCGATCTCGGCGGCGGCGTCCTACGTCCGCTCGCGGGCGATCACCTATGGCATCGAGCCGCCGCTGTTCGAGAAGCGTGACATCCACGTCCACGTGCCGGAGGGCGCGACGCCGAAGGACGGTCCGTCCGCGGGCGTGGCGATGGCCACCACCATCGTCTCGGTGCTGACCGGCATTCCGATCCGGCACGATGTCGCCATGACCGGCGAGATCACGTTGCGGGGCAGGGTACTGCCGATCGGCGGCTTGAAGGAGAAGCTGCTGGCCGCGGGCCGGGGTGGCATCAAGACGGTGCTGATCCCGGAAGACAATGCCAAGGATCTCACCGAGATCCCCGACGCCATCAAGGGCGGACTGGAAATCATTCCGGTCTCGCGGATGGACGAGGTGATCACGCGGGCGCTGGTGCGGCAGCCTCAGCCCATCGAGTGGGAAGAGGATACCAAGGTGCCGGCCAAGACCGACGCCGGCGACGAAGCGTCTGGCGGCCTGACAGCGCACTAAAGCGCGATCGACCATCGCATCCACAATCGAACGGCGCCCTTCGGGGCGCCGTTTTTGTTGATGGAGTCCAGGTGCGTGAAAATAAACTGGTGGGCGGCTACGGATTCGAACCGCAGACCCTCTCGGTGTAAACGAGATGCTCTAACCAGCTGAGCTAGCCGCCCGCCCGGCCTCTTTAGCCTTTCGGCCACCGTTGACGCAAGCCGTGACGCATCCATTCGCCATGCGCCTCATTCGCTTCGTCCCGTTCCCGCTACAGCATCGCGAAGGCACTCGAAACCATCGCGACCGGTTTTCCATCGTTTGCTGCCGTCAATGTCACGCGGCCGAAGCTCATGGTGCGACCGAGGCGCACCACCCGCGCATCCGCCAGCACATCGGATGAGGTCACCGCCTTGAGGAAATGCGTGGTCTGGTCCACCGTGGTCATCGGGCGGTAACCGCCTGCTGCGGACAGGATCGCCATGACCATGGAGGTGTCCGCCAGCGCCATCAGCGCCTGGCCGCAGACGATGCCGCCGTTGCGGCAAAGGCGATCCGAAAACGGCATGCGCAAGACGGCGCCGGGTTGCCAATCGGCGGCCGCGCCATGCGGCGGCGTGGTTTCAAGCCGATCGAGCGTCAGTTTGAGGTCTTGTACCCACGGCGCAAAGACATCCCCCAGCACCTGCCTTGCGGCATCGAAGTCGAAGGCAGTTGCGGCTTGATCGGTCGGCATTGGCGCGTCGTCCTCCGGTTCTTGATTGTCGGCCGAGTGTAGGGGAGTTTCGCGGCCTTTGGCAGCCGGTTCCGCGCAGACGGTCGGATCGCCGCATGGCTTGAATGGCTGGCGCATTCACCGGTAGAATTGTCGGCGGGACGTGTATTGCGTGAGGGTGGCATGGTTGGACGGATCACCGTCATTATCGGCCTGATTGTCCTTGGCATGACATTGAGCGGGTGCACCAAGTGCGGCCCGATATGGGATGACTGGCAAGCTCCGAAATCGTGTCGATCCTGATCGCGGTTCGTCAGATATGCGGGCGTGGGGCCTTGGGAGAGTTGGTATGAAGACTTTGCGTGCTTGTGCGATGCTGATGTTGTTCGCCAGTCCGGCATTCGCCCAGAACGTCAATCTTATTCCGGAAGTGCCATCCAAGACTCCGGAACAGATCGAACAGGACAAGATCCTGCAGAAGGCGTACCGGGATTCGTTGCGCAAGATTCCCGACGCCAAGGCCGCCAATGATCCATGGGGATCGGTGCGCAGCGCCGATGCGCCGGCGACGAATTCGAACGCCAGGTCGAAACCCAAACCGCGCCGTGCCAGCCAGCAGTAAGGTGCGCGCCTTCGTGCCGAGGGCAGCGGCCAGATGGTTGATCTTGACGTTTGTTGCGTTCTGCTTAGTTTGGCCTGACACACCGATGGGGATGGGGTTCCCCCGATAACCGCCGCAAGGCTGATGACTCCTACCGGGCGCGTTGGTGCCGGGAGGAGGCTGTCTTCACCCGAGCGCGCCCATGACAGGAGCGCATATGATCGGGACAAGCATTTCCATGCACATCCAGTTGATTGCGGCCGTGGCTCTGGGAGGCGCGATCGGTTCGGTCGGGCGTTATCTCGCGGGCATCGGCGCTGGCAAGCTGTTTGGCGTGGGCTTTCCCTGGGGTACGCTGATCATCAACATCGTCGGCTCGTTCCTGATCGGCGTGTTCGTCGAAAGCTTCGCGCTGCGGTGGGATCTGCCGCAGGCCGCGCGGGTGTTCCTCACGGTCGGCATCTGCGGCGGCTTCACCACCTTCTCGACCTTCTCGCTGGAATCCTTCCTGATGATCGAGCGCGGCGAGTTCGGACCGGCAGCGGCCTATATCGGTGCGTCGGTGGTGGTGTCGATCCTGGCGCTGTTCGCCGGCCTGCAGCTGATCCGCACCATCGCCTGAGCGCGCGTCAGGGCTCGTCGCTGTCGTCGCGCGTCGGCAGGTCGTCATAGCCGTGGCGGCTGCTGTAGAACACCAGCGCCATCAGCCCGACGCCAACGATGGTGGACACCGTGACGCCCGCCACCAGCGCGATGACGCCTTCGATCGGCATCGGCGCCGAGCCGGCGGTGAGGCCGCTATAGGCATACCAGCCGACGCCGGCCAGCAAGGCCAGCAGCGCGGCAACAAGAATCCAAGCTCCGATGCGCATGATAATAATCCGGAAATGCTCGGCGCGCAGACGCGTCGATCTCCGGTGTCCTGAACCTCCGGGGCGGCTTTGGCAATCGCTGCTTTGGCTTTAGGAGGGCAGGTTTCGATCGGCAGATATAACACCGCCGTCGGACGGAATATGTTCATCCGACGGCGGTGCCGAGATCCGAGCCCTGAAATTTCCCGGTGCTTTACGTCCGGCAGGCCGGGATAAAGGTTCAACGGCAACTCACGTCTTGCGATCACGGTACCGCGATCGTGATGGTCTCTCCATGATCCGGGATGCGTCTCACGCAATCGGCGGATTCCGCCAGCGCCCCCCCACATGGTGAACCAAGGGCACTGATGAGAACTCAATAAGGGAAAGGACCCATTTCCCGAAAAGAACATATTGCGAACAAGGAACAAATAGGGTACATTTCAGCTCATCGGAATTGGCGACCCAAGTTTCTGTTCAGCCGCACCCGCCTTCGTTGTCCCTCTGGCGAATCCCGTTCATAAGGAGCACCACATGTCTGTCACTGCCCTGCGTATCGTCGAAGGATCCTCCATGGATAAGACCAAGGCGCTGTCCGCCGCGCTGTCCCAGATCGAGCGTCAGTTCGGCAAGGGCTCGGTGATGAAACTGGGCAAGAACGACCGCTCGATGGATATCGAGACGATCTCGTCGGGGTCGCTCGGACTGGACATCGCGCTCGGCGTCGGCGGGTTGCCGAAGGGGCGCGTCGTCGAGATTTACGGGCCGGAATCCTCGGGCAAGACCACATTGGCGTTGCACTGCGTGGCGGAAGCCCAGAAGAAGGGCGGCATTTGCGCCTTCATCGATGCCGAACACGCGCTCGATCCGGTCTATGCCCGCAAGCTCGGCGTCAACGTCGATGAGCTGTTGATCTCACAGCCGGACCACGGCGAGCAGGCGCTGGAGATCGCCGATACGCTGGTGCGTTCCGGTGCGGTGGATGTGCTGATCGTCGATTCGGTTGCCGCGCTGGTGCCGCGCGCCGAACTCGAGGGCGAGATGGGCGACGCGCTGCCGGGCTTGCAGGCGCGGCTGATGAGCCAGGCGCTGCGCAAGCTCACCGCCTCGATCAACAAATCCAACACCATGGTGATCTTCATCAACCAGATCCGCATGAAGATCGGGGTGATGTATGGCTCGCCGGAAACCACCACCGGCGGCAACGCGCTGAAATTCTACGCTTCGGTGCGGCTCGACATCCGCCGCATCGGCGCCATCAAGGACCGCGACGAGGTGATCGGCAACTCCACCCGCGTCAAGGTGGTGAAGAACAAGCTGGCGCCGCCGTTCAAGCAGGTCGAATTCGACATCATGTATGGCGAGGGCGTGTCGAAGATGGGCGAAATCCTCGACCTCGGCGTCAAGGCCGGGATCGTCGAGAAGTCGGGCGCCTGGTTCTCCTACGACAGCCAGCGGCTCGGGCAGGGCCGCGAAAACGCCAAGACCTTCCTGCGCGCCAATCCGGACATGACGGCCAAGATCGAAGCCGCGATCCGGCAGAATTCCGGGCTGATCGCCGAACAGATTCTGGCCGGCTCGCCGGAGCGCGATGCGGACGGCGAGGAGCCCGCGGAAGATTGAGCTTCCGCGACTTGAGTTCGTCGTGACTTGAGTTGCGGCGTGACCCCGAAGCCTCGGGAATCGGCTTCGGATACGGTCATGCCATCGGAAGCGAACGGGCGCTGTGGACGTTGAGTTGCCGACGTCCCCAGTGCCCGTCTGATTTTGAGCACGTTGTTTGTGGACGATGCGTGTTCAAAGCAAGTTTCGTTCAGATGAAATAACAACGCGTCATGGCCGGGCATAGCCGTTCGAAGAACGGCGTCGCTTTGCTCGCCTATGTCCCGGCCATCCACGTCTTTCTTCTGCAATAACGTCTTTCTTCTGCAATATCTTTCAGACGCGAATGCCCGGCGCTCAGGCCGGGCATCGTTGAGATGACGTCAGTTGATTGCAGCCATGTGATTGCAGCGATGGGCGGCTTGCGGTCGCGTATCATTCCGCCGCCTGAGCGTAGTCCTCGATCGGCGGGCACGAGCACACCAGGTTGCGGTCGCCATAGACGTTGTCGACGCGGCCGACCGGCGACCAGTACTTGTCGCTGCGCGAGGTGCCGGCCGGGAAGCAGCCGTCGGCGCGCGAGTAGGGCCGGTTCCAATTGTCGTCGGCGATGTCATGCACGGTGTGCGGTGCGTGCCGCAGCGGCGATGATTCGATCTTCCAGCGCCCGGCCTCGACCTCGGCGATCTCGTGCCGGATCGCGATCATGGCCTCGATGAAGCGATCGATCTCGGCTTTCGATTCGGATTCGGTCGGTTCGATCATCAGCGTCCCCGCCACCGGGAAGCTCATGGTCGGCGCGTGGAATCCGTAATCGATCAGCCGCTTGGCGATGTCGTCGACGGTGACGCCGCAACTCGTCTTCAGCGCGCGCGGATCGATGATGCATTCATGCGCCACGCGGCCGCTGATGCTGCGGTAGAGCACCGGGAAATGCGGCTCGAGCCGGTCGGCGATGTAGTTGGCGTTGAGGATCGCCACTTCTGTCGCCTGCTGCAAACCTTCGCCGCCCATCATCAGAATGTAGAGATACGAGATGGTGAGGATCGACGCCGAGCCATAAGGCGCGGCCGCCACCGGGCCGACTGGCGCCTTGCCGTCGTCGAGCGTCGGATGGCCGGGCAGGAACGGCGCAAGATGCGCCTTGACGCCGATCGGGCCCATGCCGGGGCCGCCGCCGCCATGCGGAATGCAGAAGGTCTTGTGCAGGTTGAGATGGCTGACGTCAGCGCCGTAATCGCCGGGGCGGGCGAGGCCGACCTGGGCGTTGAGGTTGGCGCCGTCGAGATAAACCTGTCCGCCGTGGTTGTGCACGATGTCGCAGATCTCGCGGATCTTTTTCTCGAACACGCCGTGGGTCGACGGATAGGTGATCATCACCGCCGCGAGGCGGTCGGCGTGCTGTTCGGCCTTGGCGCGCAGATCGTCGACCGAGACGTTGCCGTGCTTGTCGCAGGCCACCACCACCACCTCCATGCCGACCATCGCGGCGGAGGCGGGGTTGGTGCCGTGCGCCGACGATGGGATCAGGCAGACCTTGCGGTTGCTGTCGCCGCGCGCGGCGTGATAGCCGCGAATTGCCAGCAGCCCGGCATATTCGCCTTGCGCGCCGGAGTTCGGCTGCAACGACACCGCGTCGTAGCCGGTGATGTCCACCAGCCATTTTTCGAGCTGCGCGAACAGTTGACGATAGCCCGCCGCCTGTTCGCGCGGCGCGAACGGATGCAGCGCGCCGAATGCCGGCCACGTCAGCGGCATCATTTCGGTGGTGGCGTTCAGCTTCATGGTGCAGGAGCCGAGCGGGATCATCGCGCGGTCGAGCGCGAGGTCGCGGTCGGCGAGCTTGCGCATGTAGCGCAGCAGTTCGGTTTCCGAGCGATGCGCGTGAAATACCGGATGCGTCAGATAAGCGCTGGTGCGCAGCAGGCCTTGCGGCAGCGCCGTGTCCGCGCTCGTCTCGATATCCGCATAAGCGAGATCGCCACCGAACGCCTGCCACACCGCTTCGACGATCGCGGGCGTGGTGGTTTCATCGAGCGCGATGCCGATCTTGCTGCCGTCGCGACGCAGGTTGATGCGTGCGCTCAGCGCGCGGGCGACGATCTCGTCGGCCTTGGCGCCGGTATCGACGGTGACGGTGTCGAAGAAATGTTCGCTCAGCGGTGCGAAGCCGAGCTTGCGCAAGCCCGCCGCCAGCACGCTCGTGCGGTGATGGACGGTGCGTGCGATCTGCCCAAGCCCTTCAGGGCCGTGATAGGTCGCGTACATCGCTGCGATCACCGCCAGTAGCACCTGCGCGGTGCAGATGTTGGAGGTGGCCTTCTCGCGGCGGATGTGCTGTTCGCGCGTCTGCAAGGCGAGGCGATAGGCCGGCGCGCCGCGCGCATCGACCGAGAGGCCGACGAGGCGGCCGGGGATCGCGCGCTTGAGGCCGTCGCGCACCGCCATGTAGGCGGCATGCGGACCGCCATAGCCCATCGGTACGCCGAAGCGCTGCGCCGAACCGATGGCGATGTCGGCGCCGAGATCGCCGGGCGATGCCAGCAGTGTTAGCGCCAGCAGGTCGGCGGCGACGATGGCGAGACCACCTTGCGCGTGGACGGCCTCGATGGCCGGGCGCAGGTCGCGCACCGTGCCGGACGTGCCGGGATATTGCAGCAGCGCGCCGACCACCGACTTGTGTTCGAGATCGCGCAACGGATCGCCGACCACGATGGTCCAGCCCAGCGGTTCGGCGCGGGTGCGCAGCACGGCGAGCGTCTGCGGATGCACTTCGTGATCGACGAAGAACGCGGCGACTTCGTTCCTGGTGTTGCCGTGCGCGGCGCGTTCAGTGATCGCCATCGCTTCGGCGGCGGCGGTCGCTTCATCCAGCAATGAGGCGTTGGCGACATCGAGCCCGGTCAGGTCGCAGATCATGGTCTGGAAGTTGAACAGCGCTTCCAGCCGGCCCTGGCTGATCTCCGGCTGATACGGCGTATAGGCCGTGTACCACGCGGGATTTTCCAGGATGTTGCGCTGGATCACCGCGGGCAAAATGGTGCCGCTATAGCCTTGCCCGATCAGCGAGGTGAACACCTGGTTCTTCGCGGCGACCTCTCCGATGTGCGCCAGTGCCTCGGTCTCGCTGAGTGCGCGGCCGAGATCGAGCGGCGCGCGCTGGCGGATATCCGGCGGCAGCGTTTCGTCCATCAATGCGGTCAGGCTGGCGGCACCGACGGTCGAGAGCATCGCCTCGATGTCGCGCGGCGAAGGGCCGATGTGGCGGCGCGAGAACGGCGTCGCGGTGTCGTTGGCGATTGCGGTGGGCTTGGTCATCGCATCATCATCCTCATAGCGTTTTCGAGCGAAGTAGAATCCGGTTCGCGTGAAGAAAACGCGTCAAGCAAAGACTCTCAACGTATTACGCGGTGTGCTTCTCGTAGGCGTTCGCATCCATCAGGCCATCGAATTCGCCCTTGTCGGCAATCTTGACCTTGAACAGCCACGCCTTGTCGGCGGCGTCGGAATTCACCAGCGTCGGATCGCCGGTCACCGCGTCGTTGACCTCGATCACTTCGCCGCTGATCGGCGCGTAGACGTCGGACGCCGCCTTGACGGATTCGACGACGGCGGCGGCTTCGGCCTTCTTCAACTGGCGGCCGAGCTTCGGCAACTCGACGAACACCACGTCGCCGAGTTGCGACTGCGCGTAGTCGGTGATGCCGATGGTGGCGACGTCGCCATCGATGCGGAGCCATTCATGGTCGGCGGTGTAGAGAGTAGGCATGGTCAATCCTCAACGCTGATAGCTGTGGGGGACGAAGGGCAAAGGGGTGACAGTCATCGGCAGGCGCTGGCCGCGGACTTCCGCGAACACGCGCGTACCGGCCGGGACATGCGAGACGGGCAGATATCCCATCGCGATCGGGCCGTTCAGGCTCGGTCCGAATCCGCCGGAGGTGACGCTGCCGATCGGCTCGCTCGCCTCGGCAGCGGCGTAGAGCACCGCGCTGTCGCGCACCGGGGCGCGGCCTTCGGGCTTAAGCCCGACACGCTTGCGCGCGGTGCCGCCGTCGATCTGCGAAAGAATGATTTCGGCGCCGGGAAAACCGCCGGCACGCGCGCCACCGTTGCGGCGGCTCTTCTGGATCGACCACACCAGATCGCCTTCAACGGGTGTGGTCGCGGTGTCGATGTCATGGCCGTAAAGGCAGAGCCCAGCCTCGAGCCGCAGGCTATCGCGGGCGCCGAGGCCGATCGGCGCCACCGCCGCATCGGCGAGCAGCGCGTTGGCCAGCGCTTCGGCTTTGTCCGCCGGCACGGAAATCTCGAAACCGTCCTCGCCGGTGTAGCCGGAGCGCGAGACGAAGCAATCGAGCCCCATCACCTTGCGCGGGCCGGCATCCATGAAACGCATCTGCGCGGCGTCGGGGCTCAGTTTGCCCAACACCTCGACGGCTTTCGGCCCTTGCAGGGCGAGCAGGGCGCGATCCGCCAGAATCTCGACGATGCAGTCGCCAGACAACTCCTTGCGCAGCAGCGCCTCGTCCTCGGTCTTGCAGGCGGCGTTGACGACGAGGAACAGGTGGTCGCCGAAATTCGCCACCATCAGGTCGTCGAGGATGCCGCCAGCCGCATTGGTGAACTGGGCATAGCGCTGGCGGCCTTGCGGAACCGCGACGATGTCCTGCGGCACCAGCCGCTCGAGGGCGATAGCGGCGTCCTCGACCTTGCCGGATTTCGCGCGCAGCGCGATCTGGCCCATGTGGGAGACGTCGAACAGCCCGGCGCTGGCGCGGGTGTGCAGATGCTCCTTGAGCACGCCCATGGGATATTGCACCGGCATGTCGTAGCCCGCGAAGGGCACCATCTTGCCGCCGCGCGCCAGATGCAGCGCGTGCAGCGGAGTCTTGTTCAAGGGGGGAGGCGCGGTGTGGTGGGCATCCATCGCGAGTAAGGCTCCTCTGGTTCCGGAAGTTCCCGGAAGCGCTGTCGAAGCCCCATCTGTCGCTGTGCCTGAGAGTATTATCCCGTCGGCGGACGTTCCCGGCGCAACGGCCGTCACGTCTCTTTCCAGATGCAGTCCAGATCACACGGTCCTTTTGCCTGAGAGTTTCCTGGGGCGGTTGCTCCTTCGGCGCCGGCCAGCTTCTGGTTCAAAAGCGGCCGGTCTCTCCCGACGTGATCCATCGTCAGGGGAACACCCAAAACACGGCTTCCCTAAGGCTGTCAACTCGCCCGGAAGCGCTATCAACGGGGTTGTGGGCGGGCTTGATGGCGTGCCTGCAACCCTCTGATCGGGGCCCATTTTCTGGACAGCGCCAATCCCGCCGTCTAAAAGCGTGGCGCTGGCGACAAGCCGGCGGGCGGCATCCGGAAGCGAAAGCGCGATAGGTCCAAGATGAGCGGCGTAAACGAAATTAGGTCGACGTTCCTGAACTACTTCGCGAAGAACGATCACGCGATCGTTCCGTCGTCGCCGCTGGTGCCGCGCAACGATCCGACGCTGATGTTCACCAACGCCGGCATGGTGCAGTTCAAGAACGTCTTCACCGGCGTCGAGAAGCGCCCGTATCAGCGCGCCACTACCTCGCAGAAATGCGTGCGCGCAGGCGGCAAGCACAACGACCTCGACAACGTCGGCTACACCGCGCGGCATCACACCTTCTTCGAGATGCTCGGCAACTTCTCGTTCGGGGACTACTTCAAGGACCGCGCCATCGAACTGGCGTGGAATCTGATCACCAAGGAATACGGTCTGCCGAAGGACAAGCTGACGGCGACGGTCTATATCGACGACGACGAAGCGTTCGGCCTCTGGAAGAAGATCGCCGGGCTTCCGGAATCCCGTATCATCCGCATCGCCGGTTCAGACAATTTCTGGCAGATGGGCGACACCGGTCCGTGCGGTCCATGTTCGGAAATCTTCTACGACCACGGCGACCATATTCCGGGCGGTCCTCCGGGCTCCGCCGACCAGGATGGCGACCGCTTCATCGAGATATGGAATCTCGTGTTCATGCAGTTCGAGCAGGTTGCGCCGGGCAACCGTCTGCCGCTGCCGCGTCCGTCGATCGACACCGGCATGGGACTGGAGCGTGTCGCGGCGGTGCTGCAAGGCAAGCACGACAACTATGACATCGACCTGTTCGCAGCGCTGATCCGTACCATTTCCGAACTCACCGGCGTCAGCGCCGATGGACCGCATCGCGCCTCGCATCGCGTCATCGCCGATCATTTGCGCGCATCGTCATTTCTGATCGCCGACGGCGTGCTGCCGTCGAACGAAGGCCGCGGCTATGTGCTGCGCCGGATCATGCGCCGCGCCATGCGCCATGCGCAGTTGCTCGGCGCGCGCGAACCGCTGATGTGGCGGCTGGTGCCGTCGCTGGTGCGCGAGATGGGGCAGGCCTATCCCGAACTGGTGCGCGCGGAATCGCTGATCGAGGAAACGCTGCGGCTCGAGGAGACGCGCTTCCGCAAGACGCTGGAGCGCGGGCTGGCGATCCTCGACGAGAAGAGCGGCAGCCTGAAGAAGGGCGACATGTTCGACGGCGAGACCGCGTTCACGCTGTACGACACCTACGGTTTCCCGCTCGATCTGACGCAGGACGCGCTGCGCACGCGCGGCATCGGTGTCGATATCGCGTCCTTCACCGATGCGATGGAGCAGCAGAAGGCCAAGGCGCGTGCCTCATGGTCCGGCTCGGGCGATACAGCGGCGGAAGCCGTGTGGTTTCCGCTGCGCGAGAAACTGGGTGCGACCGAATTCCTTGGTTACGAGACCGAGAGCGCCGAGGGCGTGGTCGCCGCCATCGTCAAGGACGGTGCGCAGGTCGATCAACTCAAGACAGGCGAGAGCGGCGCCATCGTGCTCAACCAGACCCCGTTCTATGCCGAGTCCGGCGGACAGGTCGGCGATACCGGGGTGATAACCGGCGACGGCGTCACGTTCCGCGTCACCGAAACCCACAAGAAGGCCGGTGAGCTGTTCGTGCATTTCGGTACGGTGGAGCAGGGCACGTTGAAACCGGATGCGCCGCTTCAACTTGAGGTCGATCACGCGCGGCGCAGCGCCATCCGCGCCAATCACTCCGCGACGCATCTGCTGCACGAGGCGCTGCGGCAGGTGCTGGGCGATCACATCGCGCAGCGCGGCTCGCTGGTGTCGCCGGAGCGGCTGCGTTTTGACTTCGCTCACAACAAGCCGATTTCGGCCGACGAACTGCGCCGTATCGAGGACATCGCCAACGACGTCGTGCTCGAGAACGGCGAGGTGACGACGCGGCTGATGGCGCTCGACGATGCGCGCGAGTCCGGCGCCCGCGCGCTGTTCGGCGAGAAATACGGCGACGAGGTACGCGTGGTCTCGATGGGGAACCGCGCGCGCGACAATGTGCAAGCGCCCAACGCGTTGGGCTGGTCCGTCGAACTGTGCGGCGGCACCCATGTGCGGCGCACCGGCGATATCGGCGTGATCTCGCTCACCGGCGAAAGCGCGGTTGCGTCCGGCGTGCGCCGCATCGAGGCGCTGACTGGCGCGCAGGCGCGTCATCACTCCAATGACACCATCCAGCTTGCGCGCACCGCCGCGGCCGAGTTGCGCACCACCATCGACGACATGCCGGCGCGTATCGCCACGTTGATGGAGGAGCGCAAAAAGCTCGAGCGCGAACTCTCCGACGCGCGCAAGAAGCTGGCGATGGGCGGTGGTGCTTCGGCCAGTGGCGCGGCCTCCGGTGTGCCCGCAGGTGTCCGCGAAGCGGGCGGCGTCAAGCTGCTGGCGCGCGCGGTCGAGGGCATCGAGATGAAGGATCTCAAGAGCCTCGCCGACGATGGCAAGAAACAGCTCGGCTCCGGTGTGGTGGCCATCGTCGGCGTCACCGGCGATGGCAAGGCCGGTATCGTGGTCGGCGTCACCAACGATCTCATTGCGCGTTTCAACGCCGTCGATCTGGTCCGCAAGGGCTCCGAAGCGCTCGGCGGCAAGGGCGGTGGCGGCCGCCCCGATATGGCGCAGGCTGGTGGCCCCGACGGAGCCAAGGCGGACGCGGCGCTGGAGGCGGTCGCGGCAGCAATGGGCGGCGCGTAGAGCGTAATTGCGAGGTGCAAGCTGCGAATGCCATGAGCCTTGAAGGATGACGCCGTCGCCCTTCGAGGGTCGCTGAAGAAGCGGCCTCCTCAGGGTGACGGCTCGTCGAGTTCGCCTATCGTGACAGGAACGCCGGCACCGTCATCGACCGCAGAATGTCGCGCGTGACACCGCCAAGCACGAATTCGCGCAAGCGCGAATGGCCGTAGCCGCCCATCACGATCATATCCGCCGACCTGTCGGCGGCATGCGACAGGATCACGTCGGCGATGCTGCGATCCGGCACCGACAACGTTTCGATTTCGACCTTGACGTCGTGCCGCGCCAGGTGATTGGCGATCTCCATGCCGCGGATTTCGCGATGGGAGGTCTCGTCCTTGGCGCTTGTGACATTGAGGATTTCGACGGTGCGCGCACGTTTCAGGAAGGGTAGAGCGTCGTTCACTGCGCGCGCGGCAGGCGCGCCGCCATCCCAGCAGCACAGCACCCGATCGAGCTTCAGCGCTTCGGATTGAATGTAGGGGACGACGATCGTCGGCCGGCCGGTGTTGAACAACGCGGCCTCGATGATCAGGCTGTTGTCGGGGCCGTCGTCGTCGGTCTGGCGCAGGATGCTGAGGTCGTAGTGCCGCGCGAACGACGCGAAGGTGTCAGCCGTGCCGAAGCCGGTATCGAGCACCAGATGGTCCGAGACGGGAATTCCGTTGCGTCCGGCGACGGCATGGAAGCGCGTGAGCGCTGTGCGCGCTGCCTGTTCGCTTTGGGCGAGGATGTCCGCGATCACACTGCCGGGGACGCCGGCCATACCGTAGTCTGGCGCGCCGACAAGATTGCCGTAGGCCACACCGGCGAGATGGGCGTTGAAGGTCTCCGCGACGGAAACTGCGAAGTTGAGCGCCTGATCGTGCGACTTATCATGCTCGAGTTTGACGATAAGGTCTTTCATGGCTGACACTCCTCAATGATGGTGGCTCAGCTTAATGTGGCGTCGCGAAATCAATTTGCGAACCCGCAATCTTCCGCGGAATTCCCGGTGCGAGCCTTGCCGGCCCATATCCATGTGAGTCCCGCATCCGGGTGAATAGTGGGCAGACTGGCATTGGCCCCACAATGTCGCGGCGGCGTAACGATTCCACGACGCAACGGTGCCGTGGTGCGGCGATGAGTAGCCAAAAAACACGCTGGTATCACAATCACATCCGCTGCAAAATGTCCCATGCATCACAATACCCCATTGATTTCCACGGTCGTGGTCGGCCTCGTGCTGGCCTTTATACTCGGCGCGCTGGTCCAGCGCGTGCGTGTATCCCCGTTGGTCGGCTATTTGCTCGCCGGCGTGGTGATGGGGCCGTTCACCCCCGGCTTTGTCGCCGATCAGACGATCGCCAATGAACTGGCTGAAATCGGCATCATCCTCCTGATGTTCGGCGTCGGCCTGCATTTCTCGCTGAAAGACCTGTGGTCGGTGCGGGCCATCGCGGTGCCGGGCGCCGTCGTGCAGATCTCCGCCGCCACCGTGATGGGCTGGGCGTTGGGCTGGGCACTCGGCTGGAGTAGCGGCAAGGGCATCATGTTCGGGCTGGCGCTTTCCACCGCGTCCACCGTGGTGCTGCTGCGCGCCATGCAGGAGCGGCGGCTGATCGACACCGAGCGCGGCCGCATCGCGGTCGGCTGGCTGATCGTCGAGGACGTCGCCATGGTGCTGACGCTGGTGTTGCTGCCGGCGCTGGCGGGCCTGATGAATGACGACGCGGTTGGCGATTTCGATTTCTCGGTGCTGGCATGGCCGGTCGTGATCACGCTGGGCAAGGTTGCGGCCTTCGTGGTGTTCATGCTGGTGGTGGGGCGGCGGGTGATCCCGTGGATCCTGCACTACGTCGCGCATACCGGTTCGCGCGAACTGTTCCGGCTGGCGGTATTCGCTATCTCGCTCGGCGTCGCTTTCGGCGCGGCGATCCTGTTCGACGTGTCGTTCGCGCTCGGCGCGTTCTTCGCCGGCATGATCCTGAGTGAATCCGAATTGAGCCAGCGTGCCGCCAACGAGACGCTGCCGTTGCGCGATGCGTTCGCGGTGCTGTTCTTCGTCTCGGTCGGCATGTTGTTCGATCCCGCCATCATCGTGATGGAGCCGCTGCCGCTGCTGGCGACGCTGTTCATCATCCTGTTCGGCAAGTCACTGGCGGCGTTCGCCATCGTCCGGCTGTTCGGGCATCCGACCTCGACGGCGCTGACGATTTCAGCGAGTCTCGCGCAGATCGGCGAATTTTCCTTCATCCTCGTGACGCTCGGTGTCAGCCTCTCATTGATGACCGATCGCGGCCGCGACCTGGTGCTCGCCGGCGCGATCATCTCGATCATGCTCAACCCGCTGTGGTTCGCACTGCTGGATCGCTTTTTGGCGAAGCGCGAAGCGGCGAAACCGGCCGCGGACGCGGGCGGCATCGAGCCCGCCGTTGCCGATGAGGGCACTGCCACGCGTGAGCCGCTGCCGGTGTCGCCGCTGACCGATCATGTGGTGCTGGTCGGGCACGGCCGGGTTGGCAGCGTGGTCAGCGCCGCGTTGCGGCAGGCCGGCACACCGGTGCTGGTGATCGAGGACAACCCCGGCATCATCGAGCGGTTGAGGGAGCAGGGCATCGACATCATCAGCGGCAACGCTGCCGCGCCGGACATGCTGCAAGCCGCCAATGTCGGGGCGGCGCGCGGCCTGCTGGTGGCGATCCCGGATGCGTTCGAGGGCGGCCAGATCGTCGCAAAGGCGCGCGGCATCAGCGCGACTTTGCCGATTATCGCGCGCGCTCATTCGGATGAGGAAGTCGCCCACCTCAAGCATCACGGTGCGACGTCGGTGATTATGGGTGAACAGGAAATCGCCAAAGCCATGCTGGCGCAGATCGCCGGCGGCGTCGTGACTGCGTTTCAGCCCAAACCGGTGGAAGGCGGTACGCCGTCGGCGGCGTGATCGTCAGGCGGTTAGCGGGATATCGCGGCCGAGCAACTCGCGCGTCGCGACCGGGATCGGCACCGGGCGGTGCGTCGTCTGATCGGTGTTGACCCACACGATCTCGCCGGTCGCCAGCAATTCGTTCTCGTCCTTGCGGAAGATGGCGAGTTCGAACGTCATGCTCGAATTGCCGATCTTTGCAACGCGCGCACCGACATCGAGATCCCAGTCGAAACGGATCGGCGCCTTGTACTCGACCACCGCCTTGACGACGTGAAAGTCGACGCCGGACTTCTGCGCGTCGGCATACTGGTCGTAGCCCAGCGCGCGGAAAAATTCGGTGATCGCGGTGTCGTAGTAGGTGAGATAGTGCGCGTTGAACAGCACACCCTGGCCGTCGATCTCGGAATAGCGCACCCGGAACGGATGGAAGAAACGAAACTGGTCGCGTGTCGTCATCGCCGCACCATCTCTTTTTCTGGTTCGAACCGCTCATGAAAAAGGGTGGCGCGGATTTCGTGCCACCCTTTGTCGCGAATGAAAGCTACCGTTATGCCGGAGTCATTGCGGCGGTGAGGTTCGCCGCGACCTTGTCGAGGAAGCCGGTGGTGGAAAGCCAGCGCTGGTCGGCGCCGACGAGAAGCGCGAGGTCCTTGGTCATGAAGCCGGTCTCGACCGTCTCCACGCAAACCCGCTCCAGCGTCTTGGCGAACTTCGCCAGTTCTTCATTGTTGTCGAGCTTGGCGCGATGCGAGAGCCCCTGCGTCCAGGCGAAGATCGACGCGATCGAGTTGGTCGAGGTTTCCTTGCCCTTCTGGTGTTCGCGGTAGTGGCGCGTCACCGTGCCGTGGGCAGCTTCGGCTTCCACCGTCTTGCCGTCCGGCGTCAGCAATACCGAGGTCATCAGGCCGAGCGAGCCGTAGCCCTGCGCGACGGTGTCGGACTGCACGTCGCCGTCGTAGTTCTTGCAGGCCCAGACGTAACCGCCGGACCACTTCAGCGCCGACGCCACCATGTCGTCGATCAGACGGTGCTCGTAGGTCAGGCCCTTGGCCTCGAAGTCCTTCT
>JBARXT010000030.1:0-10840 GCA_049647485.1 Xanthobacteraceae bacterium | reverse complement strand
TTATCTCAGCTATAACTCCTAAACTTTAGCACGACAATTTCGCTGAAATTCTGGTCGCACCAATTTCCTTTTAGGAATTACTCAGAAGACTTGCCACCTAAACCACGATAAGCCCAATTTATGCGATGGCCTCAGGCGCCGCGATTTCTGCTACAAGCACCGGTGCGATTGCGACTTGTATGCCTGATCGATTTATCTTGCTTCCGGCCTCCCGCAGGTCAGAGCCTAAAAGCAAAATTGACATTAACAATCGGCTCACGAACATCGAAAATTTGGAGCGGATGGAGGGAATCGAACCCACGCCTCCAGTTTGGAAACTGTTGCTCAACCCTCGAGCTACACCCGCAAAAGAGATTCTATACCAATTTCACAAAGACGGCAGAGACTTTCGCGTGCTAATGGCATTATTCCGGAACCAACGTAAATTTTGTGTTTTCGTCGGACGGCTTAAACTACTATGGACATCGTTCGAGTGCGGTAGCAAATTGCGTGCTGCAACGTATCCCGGCAGTTTCCGTCCTTGTAGGACGGGGGCGACGGAGACCGTTCGAGGTTCTAGCGATCATAGGATCGGCGTCAGAAGATCTTGCGGTTGTTGTCGCACTTTCACAGCCGCTGCATGAAGAACCGCTGCTCTTCTCCGCGTGCGAAGGCAGTTCAAACCGGACGAAAGGGCGGCGTTTTCGTCAGCTAGCGTCCGTGACATCTTGTAACTTCCACTGCAGCTCTAATTTGGCAGGAGGATTGATTGTTGAAAAAACCGATCCACCGAGTCCAGGCGATCGCCGCAGTCTGTTTCTTCGGTACGTCGATTTTTCCAAGCCAGACGGTCCTCGCTGGCCCGTGTGCATCCGACATCGCGCAAGTGGAGACGGCCATGGACGCGTTGGCTTCAAATCAGGGGAGCGGTTCTGCTCATCAATCGCATGCCGCAAACCTACACCATCAACCGACTCCAAATTCGGTCAGGCGAGGCAAGGAGAAGGCGGGAGTCGATGAGCGCCACGATCGCGCGGCGCTGCAACGCGCGCGTATGGCTAACGCCAAAGGTGATATGGACGGGTGTGCGAAGGCCCTCGCCGAAGCGCGTCGCGAACGATTGTCGCAGTGAGATGATAGTTCGCCGCCAGTAACCTCATTTCGTGCACCAACGGACCGCGCCCATAGGGTTACTCCGCCATAGACGCCTCATCGCAACACTCTGCCGGTCCGAAAGACCAGCCATTCCGCGTGCATCTGCGTTGCCAAAGGTATTTTCGGTAAGCGCCAGCAGTGCGATCAAATGGGTCCGACAGTGGCGTGTTGACGGGCGAACGACGCCGAACCCGGTTCTCGGTCATCGCGCGCGCGGTTCTCCGATGACGCCCAGCGCTAAAATAAGCGCGCTCGCGCTTATTTTTTAAAGCCCGAAGGAAGTCGCGCCGTTGCGCCGATCACAAACGTCCTCGAAGCCGGCCAGCGCATGGATTACCGCCCCGCGCAATCATCCGGACCTTCGCGATGTCCGACATGCTCATGGTTGTTCGTGCTTAGACATGCAGCACGCCTTCCTCGTTGCGTAACGCCTCGTCCTCGATCTGAATTGTGACATGGTCGATCTTGAAACCGTCCTTCATGCGGCGGCGGGCTTCCTGCAGAATCGTACTGGCGACCGACATGTCGTTAACCACCAGGTGGCAGCTCATGGCGTCGAAGCCGGACGTAATCGTCCAGACGTGGAGATCGTGGACCGTCTTCACACCTTCGATGGTCGATAGTTGGCGCTCGAGAAGACCGAGATCGACGTCCGGAGGCGTGCCTTCCATAAGGATGTGCGTGACCTGTTTGAGTAGGATCCACGTCCGCGGCACGATGAACAGCCCGATGCCCGCGCCGATGATAGGATCGGCCAGCACCCATCCTTTCCACATCATGAGCAGCGCGGCGATGATGACGCCGATGGACCCCAGCATGTCGCTCAGCACCTCGAAATAGGCGCCCTTGACATTCAGGCTCTCCGACGAACCGCCCGCCAGCAGCCACATACTGACCAAATTCACGATCAGACCGACGCACGCCACGATCAACATTGGTCCGCTCAGGATGTCCGGCGGGGCGAGGAAACGCTGGTATGCTTCATAGAGAATGTAGACCGTAAGCAGCAGCAGCACGACGGCATTCGTCAGCGCGGAAAGCACCTCCATACGGAGGTAGCCGAAGGTCCGCTGTGGTGTGGCCTCTCGGGCGGCAAAGCGGATCGCGAGCAGCGCCAGCGCCAGTCCGCCGACGTCGGTCAGCATGTGTGCGGCGTCAGCCAGGAGCGCCAGGCTGCCCGTGATCAGGCCGCCAGCAATTTCGGCAAACATGTATGTCGCCGTCAGGGCAAGCGCCCATGCAAGTCGGCCTGCGTGTCGCGCGGCCGCCGTCCCGGCGGGACCTCCACCATGCATCGTCAGTTCTCCGGTTTAAGCATTGGATTCGAAGCGCTTTCGCCGATCGATCCGCGCAATTTTACTTCGAGTTCGTCCAGCAGAAAGAAACTGACGTCATCAACTGAATCGTGTCCTTTGGCGAATGGCTGCTCGAGAAGACGGACGAGGTACAGCGCGTAGACGAACATGTAGGAAATGAAGCCAAACATGATTGCCGATGCCGGATCGCCCTCGGTCTTGAGAAAGAGCATCATCATGACAATAGCGGCGACCAGCGTCTGCACCAGAACGTGGACCGATGGCACGAACTCCACGCGCTGAATCTGGTAGATTCGGAGCACGGCTCTGCGGATCACATCCTGCGTTGAGCGGAGGCGGACGACGAAGTTGGCCGCCATCCCCATTCCCTCCAGGTGTCCGAAAATCGGCGTCAACTTGCCGATCTCCTCAAGAACCGGTGGAATATCCTTGTGATCGCTGGCGTGGCCAAGACCGGTCCGCAGTTTATCGATCGTGTCGATCAGGACGCGGCGGCTCGCAATCAAATCGAAGTCCTTGTTGATAACGGCAAACGATTCCAGATCGCCGTCGATGGCTTCAATGGACGTGCGGATGTCCGCCGGGATGCGTTCCGCTTCCTTGTAGTCGGCAAGAATGCTCGACAACAGAAATCCGATGATGAAGATGGCGCCGCCGATGCCGCTCGTCAGCAACCTGTTGAGTTCGAGAAACTCGAAGCCGAAAAAGTGCACGGCGGCCTTGATGCCGCCGAGCAGCAGCACGACCGCCGCGACCGTGAAGAACAGGCGGAACTTCTTGCGGAAGCTAAGGTCCGCACCTCCAAAATGGAGATGTCCAATGATCGACGATGTCACGCGTTACCAACCATTCTTGATCGTACGGACGGACACAAACCGCCATCCATTCCAGCGAAAAACTCGTATCGATGTGCCATCAGTCACCTCGATTCCAGCAGCGCCATCGTTGGTGAGTTTCAGATCACGGGCGTGCGTGGTGAAGACGAGGCGGTGCCGCCCGTGCGATTCCAGGTACACCTCGTGGAGACAGCGATCGGCGATGCAGACGGCGGCGCGGTTCGCGCACGCGAAGTCCTCGAAATGCAACGAGACGAAGCGGAAGCCTTCGGCTTCGATTGAAACCGAGAAATAGTGCGCGGCCGCCGCCTTATTGCCGCAGGCGCGCGCACGGTTGACGACCACACGGTGGAGATCGGGCGGCAGGGCATCGATGTGTTCGGCAGCCAAGGGGTTTTCCGACGCGGAGCTGCCGCGCGCTGCAGCCACAGCATGAATATCGATTAGTGCGGCAAGCAGGAAAATCAGCCCTGTTGTCGCCGATCGCACCCATTTCTTACGGATCCTGTGCATCTGTGTCCTCCTTGCGCTCAGCCGCGCCGAAAGCGGTCGGTCGCGGTCGCGGTCATTCAGGTTCCGACGCGCGATGCCTCACACCGCCGTCGTTCGGCTGCTCAGAAAGAGACACCGTGATCCAGATCACGCGACACTCCTTCGCAAACGAGTCCGAGGCGGACCAGTAGCGTGAAGCGTCTCGGAATGCCGAGCGGACTTTCGACAATGAGCAGCGCGCCAACCGTGCTGAGATTGCGCACGACGCAGGGTATCGTCGCCCCGCCGAACGAGATCGTGCCCGCCTTGACCACCCTACTCCGCCTCTTCCGTCGGCGCTCCTCCGCGACGCCCTCCCTCCCTTCAATCGGCCTTCTTCTCCGCTTTCTCCGCAAGTGCGACGATGTCGCCGTCCCTGAAGAGGATCCCCTCAAGCTCGGTTCGCCATGCCTTCTTCTTGCGTAACAGGAATTCCAGGTTCATGCCGAAGTGCTTGAATTCCTCCTTCTGCGCATTCGCCATGATTGCCTTGGCCACCTTGTCCTTTTCGACGGACATCCGCTGTTCGTACCAACTGATCGCTTCCGCCTCCTCGATCAGCGAGGTGATCATCCGCGCAAAAGTCCGGATGTCCTGCGACAGTTCGTCCGGCGGTTCGTGATACTGGTCGAAGCCCATGGAATTCTCCTTGGTTTGAAGTCCAATGTTTTGGGGGGTTACTTTTCATCCGCCTGGTCGGCGCCGGGCGGCGCCAGCAGCCGCAGCGCGTTGAGCGTGACCAGCACCGTCGCGCCAGTGTCGGCAAGGATGGCCGGCCACAACCCTGTCAGGCCGACTATCGTGGTGACCAGGAAGACCGCCTTCAGACCGAGCGCGACTGCGATGTTTTGGCGGATATTGACCATGGTCCGTTTCGACAGATCGACCATCGCCGCGACATCGGAGACCCGACCGTGAAGCACCGCCGCGTCGGCGGTCTCCAGCGCGACGTCGGTCCCGCCTCCCATGGCGATGCCGACGTCCGCGGCCGCCAGCGCCGGAGCGTCGTTGATGCCATCGCCGATCTTGGCCACCGTCCATCCCGCGTTCCTGAATTGGGCGACGATACGCTGCTTGTCCTGCGGCAAAAGCCCGGCCTGAACCTCGATCCCGAGTTGCTTGCCGACCGCGGCCGCTGTCCGCTGGCTATCGCCAGTCAGCATGACCGTTTTGATGCCCGCCTCGTTAAGCAGTTTCAGGCCTTTCACGGCATCCGGACGCGGTTCATCGCGCATCGCTATAGCGCCGGCCAAAAGCTGACCGATCACCAGAACCGAAACCGTCTTGCCTTCGTCGGTGAGTCCTGCGAAGCGAAGTTCATCGTCGGGTTTCAGAGAAACGATTTCGGCTGCGGCCGACGGCGATCCAAGAAAGACGTGGAGTCCGTCGACCCTTGCGCGAATCCCCTTTCCGCCGACCGCCTCGGATTCCGAAGTCGCCGGAATTGGAATGTCGCGCTTGTGCGCCTCGGCCAGAATTGCGGTAGCTAGTGGGTGGCTCGATCCGGCCTCGAGCGCGGCGGCAAAACCGAGTACGTCGTTCTCGCTGCGCGCGAGCCCGATGACGTCCGTGACTTGGGGTTTGCCCGCCGTCAACGTGCCGGTCTTGTCGAAACAAGCCATCGTCACCTTGCCGACTTGTTCGAGAACGGCACCACCCTTCAGTAACAGGCCCCGGCGCGCGCCTGCGGAGAGGCTGGCGGCGATCGCCGCAGGCGTCGAAATGACCAGGGCGCAGGGACAGCCGATCAGCAAGATCGCCAGACCCTTGTAGATCCAGTTGCTCCAAACGCCACCGAACAGCAGCGGCGGCACGACAGCTACCAGTATTGCCACTGCGACCACACCCGGCGTGTAGAACCGCGAGAATCGGTCGATGAACCGTTCGGTAGGCGCCTTGGATTCTTGGGCTTCCTCGACAAGGCGCACGACCCGCGCGATGGTATTGTCCGCCGCAGCGGCGGTCACCCGCACCCGCAGCAGCCCATCGCCGTTGACGGTGCCGGCGAACAGAGTGTCATCAGGCCCCTTCCGGACCGGCGTGCTCTCGCCCGTCACGGGCGCTTCGTCGATCGCGCTCTGTCCGGAAACGATCATGCCATCGGCGGGGATTCGATCGCCGGGCCGGACTTGAATCAGCGCCCCGACGGCAAGAGTTTCTGCCTGTACTTCGCGTACCTGCCCATCCTCCTCGACCCGGGCGGTCTTCGGAACAAGTCTGGTAAGATCCTGAATGCTGGCCCGGGCACGGCTGGCGGCGACGCCTTCGAGCAGTTCGCCGATCAGGAACAAGAAGACCACCGTGGCGGCCTCTTCGGTTGCACCGATCACGACCGCACCGATCGCGGCAACCGACATCAGCATCTCGATCGAGAACGGCGTGCCGACACGCGCGGCGGAGACCGCGCGACGCGCAATTGGAACCAGACCAACCAGCATGGCGAGCAGGAATGCCCAATGCTCCGTCGTCGGTACGGCCTTACCAAGCACGTAGGCCACTGCCAATGCCATTCCGGAAGCGATCGTCAGGATGCCCTTGCGGGTCCGCCACCACGCCCCGCCGCTGGAGGTGTGCTCATGAAGGTGGGAGTGACCGTCCTCGGGGGAGGACGCTTCGTCATTGGCTTGCTGCTGGCGATGATTGCTGCTTCCCGCCGCGTCGACTTGCGCGACGCGATAACCCAGATCCGAAACGCGCTGACATATGCCATCGTCGGCTTCGCTGCCGTCATGGCTGACGATCACGGTACCTGCGGGGACCGAGACGACCACGTCCTGGACGCCGGGCAGCCGTTGCAGGGCGTTCTCGATCTTCGTGGCGCAGGAGGCGCAGTCCATACCCTCGACACGGAGCCGGATTTTCGTGGGCTGCGCAATGTCGCTCACGATCGTCCCCTAAGGAACTTGCTGCGAACGTCCTCGTTCGAACTCATGTCCTACCCTCCTTGCGCAAGCGCTTGTAGAGCGCCTCGACAGCATCGGAAAAATCCAGCGCCGCATTCTGAGCGCAATGGTCCTCAAGGAAATGCAATTGGCCGACAAGATCGAACGTTACCGGGGCGAGATCGAGCCCCTCGTCCACGCCTGGTGGCCTGCTGAGGATGATTCCGCTCATGAAGCCTTGTGCCCAAGCGAGGTAATCTCTCCGGAGCACCGGATTCGCTTTGACGTCATCACTGAAGCGTTGGCACGTCGTAGCGCCCAGACCGACAATCTTGGCCTTCTGCGATTCCGCCTGCAGCACCTGCCATCCGGCGGTCGCAAGCAATGGACCGGACGATAGCGCCAGGACCAGAAGCCATCGCCTGCACCAACCGCCCGTATGACTCACGCGAGCGTTCGCTCCGTCCTGGCCGTCACTTCTGCCTGGAGCTCCGTTGTTGGTCATCGTTAATCCCCATTCAGAACAGGGACGATGATCCCCGCGGCGAGACACCTCATGGGTTTACTCCCTCCACAGCGGGCGAGTTCGAGCCGCCATTCTCCGGATCTTCCCGTCTGAACAGGACGTAGAGCGCGGGCAACACCAGCAACGTCAAGATCGTCGAGGAGATGATTCCGCCGATCACCACGGTCGCCAGTGGTCGCTGCACCTCGGCGCCCGCACCGGTGGCAACCGCCATCGGCACGAAGCCGAGCGAGGCGACCAGCGCCGTCATCAACACGGGTCGCAGCCGGGTCAGCGCACCTTCGCGGACCGCATCGACAAGGGCATGTCCTTCTCGCCTCAGGCGCTCAATGAAGGTGATGATGACCAGACCATTGAGCACCGCTACGCCGGACAACGCGATGAAGCCGATCCCCGCGCTGATCGACAATGGGATGCCGCGCAGCAAGAGTGCCACGATGCCGCCCGTCAGTGCGAGCGGCACCCCACTGAACACCAGCAACGCATCGGCCATTGATCCCAGGCTCATAAAAAGGAGCAAAAGGATCAGCAAAAGCGCGATCGGCACGACGATCGTCAATCGTTGCGTGGCGGAAACAAGCTGTTCGAATTGGCCGCCCCATCCGATCCAGTAGCCCGCCGGCAATTTCACTTTCTCCTCGACCTGTTTCTGTGCGTCGGCAACGAATGACCCGAGATCACGGCCGCGCACGTTGGCGGTAACCACGATGCGCCGCTTGCCGTTTTCGCGGCTGATCTGATTGGGACCCAACGCAACGTCGATTTCGGCAAGTTCGGAAAGCGGCACGTACCGGATTTGAGCAAGCGGCGAATTGTTCCAAACCGCTGGCTTTGCCTTGGCGTCGTTCTCCAGAGGAGGCAATGGCACCGGCAGCGCCCGGACCGCCTGAATGTCAGATCGCAGATACTCCGGAAGCCTAACCACGATCTTGAAGCGCCGGTCTCCCTCAAAGACAAGGCCGGAGGGTTTTCCCCCAACGGCGATTTCGATCAAATTCTGGACGTCCGACACATTGATTCCGTATCGTGACAAGGCCTGTCTATTGAGCTTCACCGTCAACACCGGCAAGCCGGAGGCTTGTTCGGTCTTGACGTCGGCCGCGCCTTGAACATTCTGCAACACGGCTTGCACCTTTGCTGCCGATTGGACCAGCGTGTCGAGATCGTCGCCAAAAATCTTGACACCGACGTCGCTGCGGACCCCGGAGATTAATTCGTTGAAGCGCATTTCGATCGGCTGCGATATCTCGTACACGCTGCCCGGAACGTCTTTGGCGGCTTCCTGGATTTCACGAACCACCGCGGCCTTGCTCTTCTCCGGATCAGGCCATTCCTTGCGCGGCTTCAACATTACGTAACCATCCGAAGTCGACGGTGGCATCAGATCGGTTGCGACTTCTGCGGTGCCGGTCCGTGCGAAGGCCTCCTTGACCTCGGGAATCTTCAGCAGCCGCTTTTCGAGCATCGCCTGCATTTCCAGCGACTGGGTCAGGCTCGTTCCCGGGATCCGGATCGCCTGCAGCGCGACATCCCCCTCGTCGAGGCTGGGAATGAATTCACCGCCCATGCGCGTCGCGGCGATGCCGCAGACGATGACCAGCAACGCGGCGACGGCGGCGACACCGAAACGGTTGCGAATCGAGGCGGACAGCAACGGCGTGTAGAGCTTTCGCGCGCCGCGCATGAAGAAGTTTTCGTGTTCGGAGACCTTTCCGGTCACCAAGAGGGCAACCGCCGCCGGCACGAAGGTGAGCGACAGGATGCTGGCGCCGGTGAGCGCCATCAGGACCGTCAAGGCCATCGGCGTGAACATCTTGCCTTCGACGCCAGTCAGCGTGAGGATGGGCAGGTAGACCACGCCGATGATCAAGGTTCCGAACAAACTGGGACCGATCACCTCCCTCGACCCGGCGAGAATGGTCTCGAACCGTTCCTGACGATTGAGCAATCGGCCCTGCCGATGCTGTTCTTCCGCCAATAGCCGCAGGCAGTTCTCGACGATGATGACTGCGCCGTCGATGATGATGCCGAAGTCAATGGCGCCGAGGCTCATCAGGTTGGCGCTGACCTTGTTCTCCACCATGCCGGTGATCGTGAACAGCATGGCTAGAGGAATCACGCATGCGGTCGCGATCGCCGCTTTGAAATTTCCCAAGATCATGAAGAGAATCACGATAACGAGCAGCGCACCTTCGACCAGGTTTTTTTCCACGGTCGCAACCGTCGCCTCGACAAGGTGCGTTCGGTCATATACCGCGCGCGCGATCACGCCATCCGGCAACGATCGGCCGATCTCCTTGAGTTTGGCGGCAACCCGCTGCGCGACAGCGCGACTGTTCTCGCCGATCAGCAGCATTGCGGTTCCGAGAACGGTTTCCTTGCCGTTCACGGTGGCCGCGCCGGTCCGCAGATCCTTGCCTTCCCTCACCTCGGCGACGTCTCCGATTCGAACCGGAACGCCATTGTGAGAGCCAATCACAATTTCCTTGATTTCCTCGACGTTCGCCACCTGGCCCGGCGTCCGAACCAGATATTGCTCGCCATTCCGCTCGATATAGCCTGCACCCACATTGGCGTTGTTCGACGCCAGCGCCGTCATCACGTCGCGGAAGCTGAGCTTGTAGGCCATCAGTTGCGCCGGGTCCGGCAGCACATGAAATTGCTTCTCGAAGCCTCCGATGGTGTTGACCTCGATGACGCCCGGGACGTTGCGCAACTGTGGTTTGATGATCCAGTCCTGGATCGTCCGCAGATCGCTCGGCGTATAATCGCCGCCGCCCTCTTTACGGGCGCCGGGCTTCGCTTCGACCGTGAACAAATAGATTTCGCCGAGTCCTGTCGAGATCGGTCCCATCGCGGTCTCGACGCCGGCGGGCAGTTGGTCCTTGACCTGCTGGATGCGCTCGTTGACCAACTGCCTGGCGAAATAGATGTCGGTCCCATCCTTGAAGATGATCGTGACCTGGCTCAAGCCGTAACGTGACTGTGAGCGCGTGCTGTCGAGATGCGGCAGCCCGCCCATGGCGGTCTCGATCGGAAACGTGATCCGCTGCTCGACCTCCAGCGGCGAATAGCCAGGCGCGCTGCTGTTGATCTGGACCTGGACGTTGGTGATGTCGGGCACCGCGTCGATCGGCAGCCGGGTGAAATTCCAGGCGCCGAGGGCCGCCATGATGAGAATGCCGATCATGACCAGCCATCGCTGCCGGATGGCGAACGACAGAATTCCATCAATCATGACGCTGCTCCTGATGCTCGCCGATCTCCCGGATGCGTCCGAACGAATGCACGGACGTTGTGTAGATCACGCCATCGCCTTTCCGACCGGTCCAAGCGGCCGCTGCAATGCGTTCGCAGATCGGCGCCGCTTGGTCCGACCGGCAGACAAGCCTCAGTTCCAGAAACTGGTGGTAGGTGATGTCCTCATCGCTCGCGACATACGACCCGCCCTGTCCCCGGCCGCGGCCCTGGCCGCGCACCTCGTCGAAGGTAAAACCTGGAAAATTCGTGAGATCATGAAGGGCGCGGACCACATGGCCCTCCAGGTGAGGTCTGATCAACGCGGTGATCAAAATCATGTCGTTCTCAGTGTTCATCACCGCCCGCTCCTTTCGT
>JBARXT010000029.1:0-14479 GCA_049647485.1 Xanthobacteraceae bacterium | reverse complement strand
TGCGGAAGGCCCAGGTCGCGAACAGGTGCGTCTTGTCGAGCGGACCGCCGGCGGTGAGGATGCGGACGATGTCGAAGTTGGCGAAGGTGACGATCAGCGAGAACAGCGTGGTGATGGCGATGATGTTGCGCATCATCGGCAGTGTTATGTACCAGATGCGCTGCCACCAATTGGCGCCGTCGATGGCGGCGGCCTCATAAAGCTGTTCCGGCACCGACTTCAGCGCCGCCAGATACATGATCAGGAAGAACGGCGCGCCGGCCCAGATGTTGACGAGAATCACCGAGAACCGCGCCCAGCCGGCATCGCCTGTCCACGGGATCGGGCCGATGCCGACGTGAGCCAGAAGCCAGTTGAAGGCGCTGTAGGAGGGATCGAACAGCCACAGCCACGCCAGCGTGCTCATGGCGGGGGGGATCACCCACGGCACCAGCAACATGCCGCGCCATTTGCGCTGGCCCTTGTCGGGCAGGTTATGGACGAGGTGCGCGACGACGAAGCCGATCAGCGCCTTGAAGATCACGGCGGTGATGGCGAAAAAGCAGGATTGCTGCACCACCATCCAGAAGGTTTCGCGCTTGAATAGGAAGGTGAAGTTGCCGAAGCCGACGAAGCGCTGCATCGATTTGTTCAGCGTCGCCAGATGCAGCGAATAGAACGCCGGGTAGATCACCATGATCGCGATCAGAAGCATCAGCGGCAACGCCATGAAGAACGCGATGGTGGACTTGCGCTCGAAGAATTTCCGCAGTCCGGAGCGGGTCGTTCGCGCCCTGATGGGCTGGGTCATGGATTGCGCGGCGTCGACCATGGTGCCTCACTTTTCTCGCGAGCCGGAGGGGCCAAGTGAATAGGCCAAGTGAATGGGCCAAGTGAATCCGAGTGAATCGGGGGCCTCGCTCGCACGCCGCGTGATGTTCGCGGCGTGCGATGCTGTTAAGGCTGGGGCTTCATTATGCGGACGCCTGACCTCAGGTCCGCATGAAGCCTTCCAGTTCGCCCTCGGCCCATGAGAGGGTTTTCTCCATGGCTTCGCCCTGGGCATAGCGGACGCACATCTTGGTCATGGTGGCTTGCGCATAAATCTGCTGCGCGATCTTCGGCGGCGCGGGTGAGGCCGCGATTGACCAGGTGTCGAGGTGATCGGGGTTGGGATAGTGATACAACGTCCCCTTTGGCGGCGCCTCTTCGGCCCAGACCTTGAACTTGGTCATGCTGGCGAAGGAGGGCAGATCGTAGCCACCGCTGGCGGTGACCATCGCTTCCGCCTGTTCCGGTTGCGACAGATAGACCAGGAGGCTCTTGGCCGCCGCCTTGTTCTTCGAGAAGCCCCAGATCGACCAGAAGAACGGCAGGAACGGCGAGAAGCGTCCCTTCGGTCCCGCCGGCATACCGTGGGTCCAGCATTGCTCGGCGATCTGCGGCGCGTCGCGCTTGGCCACCGCCCATGAACTCGGCGGGTTCATGATCAGTGCGCCCTTGCCGGACACCAGCCACTTGTTGTTGGAGGAATCGTCCCAGGCGGTGACGTCGGCTGGCATGAAGCTGATCAATTTCTTGTAGAACTCAAGCCACTGCCGCACGGCGTCGCTCTTCACCGAGATATCGCCCTTGGCGTTAACCAATTCGCCGCCGAAGGCGCGCAGAAACGCGCCGGCGGCATCGACGCAATCCGAAGTCTCGCCGAGCCCGATGCCGAAGGGGTTGCCGCCTTTGTGGCAGGCTTCCGCCGCCTTGAGGAAAGTGTCGAGCGTCCAGTTGTCGGCCTGCGCCTTCGCGCCCGCCGGATACATTGCCTGCACGTCGATGTTGGCGAATTTCTTCATCAGGTCGATGCGCGAGCAGGGGCCTTTCACCTGACTGCCGGCGGTGGCGGGAACGCCAAGCCATTTGTCGTTCGCGCGACCGAGATATTCGACGGTCTCGTTGACCTTGCCGTTCTGCTTGATCAACGGTTCCATGATGTCGTTGACCGGTTCCAGTTGGTCGGCATAGGCCTGCGGCCACCATGTCGGCATCGCGAAAATGTCGTGACCGGCCTTGGCCTGCGATTCCGCCGTGATGCTCAGCAGGTTCTTGTTGCCTTGCGAGGGAATGTAGTCGATCTGCGCCTCGACCTTCTCCTTGTCCGCCCATGCTTTGACCAGCTTGGTCATCACGTCGTTGGCGCCGGGGACCCAGTGATCCCAGAAAGCGATGGAGACCTTGCCTGCGGCATAGGCACCCCGGACGAAGGGGGCGGTCATGAGGGCGGCGGATCCTGCGGCGGTAGCGGCCACAAATTGTCGACGAGACAAAGTCCTCGGCATCGCGTTCTCTCCCTGTGAGCTAAATGGCGTCTATACGTTTTCTCCGTCACTCCGTCTTTCTTCCCGCGCCAAGCTGGTCGGCGGGCATCGCGGAGGTGTCAATTTGACGATCTGAGCAGAAATGCCGGCCTCTGTCGAGAAAGCAACTTTATTCTCGGCGAAGTTTTTATCGCGACGGACAAATTTCGGCGTTGCGAAATGCGACGCAGCATCGACAGGCAAAGGCGTTGGCGTGATGATGCACAGGATGCTGTATTGCGTTGCACGCGCGAGAGCGCAACGCGTGTCGTCTCGCGATGATTTGTCTCGACGCCGGTCGAATGCATCAATTTCGACGGGCAAACTGAGTTATCGTGGGGTACGGCGATCGTTGAGCGATCGGCGTACGAGAATTTGCGCTGGAGCACGATGAGATGACTGATCCCGAACAGCAGGAGGCGCTTCGCTCTCTCGACGTGCAATGCAGCATCGTCGGCGGTGGGCCCGCGGGCATGATGCTCGGCTATCTGCTCGCTCGGGCCGGCATCGAGACGGTCGTGCTGGAGAAGCATGCCGACTTCTTCCGCGACTTCCGCGGCGACACCGTGCATCCCTCGACCCTGCAGGTGATGGATGAACTCGGCCTGATCGACGACTTCCTCAAACTCCCGCACGACAAGCTGCAAAAACTGGAAGGCTATTTCGGCGAAACCAAGCTTCGGCTTGCCGACATCGGGCGTAGCGGTGTGAAGCATCCCTTCATCGCCTTCATGCCGCAATGGGACTTTCTCAATTTCCTGCGCGACAAGGGCCAGCGCTATCCGAAGTTCAAGGTGCTGATGAGCACCGAGGCGACGGATCTGATCTGGGCCAACCGCGCGGTGTGCGGCGTCGAAGCGCGCGATGCCGAGGGGCCGCTTGCGATCAACGCCAATCTCGTCGTGGCCTGCGACGGCCGCCACTCGACGGTGCGCGTCTGCGCCGGGCTCAACGTCGAGGAGATCGGCGCGCCGATGGACGTGTTGTGGTTCCGTGTCGGCAAGGGCACCGAGACGGAAAGCGTATTGGCGCGGATCGAAACCGGCCAGATGATGGTGACGCTCGATCGCGGCGATTACTGGCAATGCGCCTATGTCATCGCCAAGGGTCAGTATGACGCCGTGAAGGCGCGCGGGCTCGACGCCTTTCGCGCCAATATCCGCCACCTTGCACCGATCCTGACATCCACCGTCGCGGATATCAAAAGCTGGGACGACGTCAAGCTGCTGACGGTCGCCATCAATCGCCTGAAGCGCTGGACGCGGCCGGGCCTGTTGTGCATTGGCGACGCCGCGCATGCGATGTCGCCGGTCGGCGGCGTCGGCGTCAATCTCGCGATTCAGGACGCCGTCGCCACAGCCAATCTTCTGGCGGAGAAACTGCGCAGTGCAACGCCGAGCGAATCCGAACTCGATGTCGTGCGTCAGCGCCGCGAATTTCCGACGCGGGTGACGCAGAGGATGCAGGTCGCGGTGCAGAACAACGTCGTCACCATGGCGTTGAAGCAAGGCGGCGCACCGATCAAGCCGCCGCTGTTCGCGCGGATCATCGATGCGGTGCCGTGGCTGCAAGGCTGGACCGCGCGCTTCCTCGCCATCGGCGTGCGGCCGGAGCATGTGCATTCGAGGGAGGTCGACACGGCGATGCAGGGTCAGTGAGTTCCGTCGCGACGGCCATTGCAATGGTCATTGAAGCCGTTAGCTTGCATAGGCAATGGCGCCGCAGCAATTCACGTCGCAGGACATCACGAAGCTCATTGCCCGCGTCTCCCTGAAGGACCGGGCGGCGTTCGACCTGCTTTACCGGGCGACTAACGCGAAACTTTTCGGCGTGTGCCTGCGTGTCTTGTCCGACCGGGCCGAGGCCGAGGAGGCGTTGCAGGAGGTGTTCGTCAAGATCTGGGCGAAAGCCGACCGCTTCGTCGTTTCGGAACTGAGCCCGATCTCCTGGCTTGTCGCCATCGCGCGCAATCACGCGATCGATCGTATTCGCGCGCGTGGCCGACGCACGGCGGCGATCGACGAGGCCAGCGAACTGGCCGACGAGCGGCCGGGACCGGAGGCGCAGGTCGTGGCGGACGGCGAACGTGACCGGCTCGGTGCCTGCCTTGGAGAACTCGAAGCCGATCGCGCGGCGGCCGTGCGCGGGGCTTATCTGGACGGCGACAGCTACGCAGAGCTTGCCGAACGGTTTTCGGTGCCGCTCAATACGATGCGGACATGGCTGCGGCGCAGCCTGATGAAACTGAAGGAATGTCTGGAACGATGACGCCGGGGGATGACAGGACGCCGGATGCCAGAGGCGACGATCATGTCGCCGCCGAGTACGTTCTGGGTGTGCTGCCGGCCGAGGAACGACAGGCGCTTGCGCGCCGGATCGAGACCGATGCCGGTTTCGCGCGGCTGGTCGAGGCGTGGGAAGTGCGTTTGTCCCCACTGAACTCCGGCTACGAAGAGATCGAGGCGCCGACGTCGGTGAAGCAGGCGGTCGACGCACGTTTGTTCCGCGGTGGAGCACCCGCGATGTCGAAGTCCGGCCTGCTGCAAAGCCTTGCGTTCTGGCGCGGCCTTGCCGTTGCAAGCCTGGCTGCCTTCTTGATCGCCGTCGCGATTCCCTTGTTGAGGCCCGTGACCACGACGCCCGATACGCGCCTGATCGCCGCGCTCGCCGGCGACAAGACGGACGTTCGCTACCTTGCGGCTTACGACACCCGGTCAAACGCGATCGGATTGTCGCATCTGGCCGGCGACCGCACTGCCGGGCGCGACTTCGAATTGTGGATCATCAAGGGCAACGAACCGCCGGTGTCGCTGGGCGTGATCCCGGCCGGCGCCAGCGTTCATCTCGCCGTTGCGCCCGCCCATCGTGCATTGATCGGCTCCGGCGCGCAGTTCGCCATCAGTCTCGAGCCGCGCGGCGGCTCGCCGACCGGCAAGCCGACCGGACCGGTGGTGGCGTCCGGCGGTCTGCGCGCGATGTGATTTTGTCCACGAAAACAGATCGCCAGATTTTTTTATATCCGCTTCGAAACTTCCTTTGAACGTCTGCCGTAGCTCCGCGTGTCCGTCCGCAAGGGACTGGAAAATTCAAGGGAGCTACAGGATATGCGCAAATTTGTATCAATGATCGCGGCGGGTGCCTTCGCCGTTACTGCGTTGACCGGCATGGCCTACGCAAAGAATCCGATGGTCGGCGGCGCGGCGATGTATGCCGACAAGAATATCGTGCAAAATGCGATGAATTCGAAGGATCACACCACCCTGGTTGCGGCGGTGAAGGCCGCCGGTCTGGTCGATACGCTGTCGGGCAAGGGGCCGTTCACGGTGTTCGCGCCGACCAACGAGGCCTTCGCGGCGTTGCCGGCGGGCACCGTCGACACGCTGCTCAAGCCCGAGAACAAGGCGAAGCTGACCAAGATTCTGACCTGCCATGTGGTCGCGGCTGACGCGATGTCCGACGCCATTGCCAAGATGATCGCGAAAGACGGCGGCAGCCATCCGGTGAAGACGGTCGGCGGCTGCATGCTCAAGGCCATGATGAAGGGCGACAAGATCACGCTGACCGATGAAACCGGCGGCGTCGCCACCGTCACCATCGCGGACGTGAAGCAGTCGAACGGCGTCATCCACGTCATCGACAAGGTGTTGCTGCCGGCGAAGTGACGGCGCAGCAATCCTGCCGGTCGCATCTCCCGGAGCTGCGGTCGGCATTTTCCTTTTCAGGATGTGCGAGAAGAGTCAGCCCGCGATCGAGTAGCCGCCATCGACCGGGATGGCGGTGCCGGTGACGAAGTCGGATGCGCTGGAGCCGAGGAACGCGGCGATGCCCGCGAAGTCGTCCGGCGCGCCCCAGCGCCCGGCGGGCGTCCGCGCCAGCACCTTGTCGTGCAAGCCCGCGACGTCGATCCGCGCGCGCTGCGTCAGTTCGGTGTCGATCCAGCCGGGAAGGATGGCGTTGACCTGAATGTTATCGGGCGCCCATGCCACCGCGCAGGAACGCGTGAACTGCACGATGCCGCCTTTGCTCGCGGCATAAGCGGGCGCGAAGCTGGCGCCGAAGATCGACAGCATCGAGCCGATGTTGATGATCTTGCCGCCGCCCTTGGCCTTCATCGCCGAATGAAACGCCTGCGAGCAGACGAACGCGCTGGTCAGGTTGGTGTCGATCACCTGTTTCCATTCGTCGAGGGAAATTTGATCCGGCGGCTTGCGGATGTTGATGCCGGCGTTGTTGACGAGAATTTCAGCGGCGCCAAGTTCGCGCTGAACTCGACGCGCCAGCGTGGAGACCGCCGCCGCGTCGGTGACGTCAGCCTCAAGCGCCAGCGCCTTGCCGCCGTCGCCCTCGATTGCCTTGACCGCCGCGCGGGATTTCTCCGCGTTGCGGCCTACGACCATCACGGTCGCGCCGCACGCGGCGAAACCGCGCGCCATGCCGAGGCCGATGCCGCCATTGCCGCCGGTCACCACCGCGACCTTGCCGGAGAGATCGAACAGGCGAGGGGTCATCGGCGGTGCCTCCGTTTTTGTTGTTGCGACTTCGCCGGACATTGCGTGCCGGCGAGGCCACGGAAAGGTGCCGGGCAGGACCTCAGACGTCCAGCATTTCCTCGCTGGCGAATTCGGCCTTCTCCGAGATGAAGGCGAAGCGCGCTTCGGCCTTGCTGCCCATCAGCCGCTCGACGGAATCCGCCGTGTCGTCGCGGTCGTCGGGCAGCAGCACCACGCGCAGCATCGTGCGCCGCGCGGGGTCCATGGTGGTTTCCTTCAACTGCGCCGGCATCATCTCGCCGAGGCCTTTGAAGCGGCCGACGTCGACCTTGGCGTTGGCGTTGAATTCGGACTTCAGGAGCTGATCCTTATGGGCGTCGTCGCGGGCGTAGACCGTCTTGCTGCCGTGGGTCAGCCGATAGAGCGGCGGCACGGCGAGATAAAGGTGGCCCTCGTCGATCAGCTTCGGCATCTGCCGGTAGAAGAAGGTGATGAGGAGCGACGCGATATGCGCGCCGTCGACGTCAGCGTCGGTCATGATGATGATGCGCGCGTATCGCAGGTCTTCCTCGCGGTAGTTGACCCCGGAGCCGCAGCCGATGGCCTGCATCAGGTCGGACAGTTGCGCGTTGGCGACCAGCTTGTCCTTGGTGGCGGAGGCGACGTTGAGGATCTTGCCGCGCAACGGCAGGATCGCCTGGGTCTTGCGGTCGCGCGCCTGCTTGGCGCTGCCGCCGGCCGAGTCGCCCTCGACGATGAACAGTTCGGAGCCCTCGGTGGCGTTGTTGGTGCAGTCGGCGAGTTTGCCGGGCAGTCGCAGCTTCTTCACCGCCGTCTTGCGCGAGGTTTCCTTTTCCTGACGGCGGCGCAGCCGCTCATCGGAGCGCTCGATAACGAATTCGAGCAGCTTGTTGGCCTGCACCGGATTGCCCGACAGCCAGTGGTCGAACGGGTCCTTGATGGCCTGTTCGACGATCTTGGAGGCTTCGGCGGTGGCGAGGCGGTCCTTGGTCTGGCCCTGGAATTCGGGTTCGCGCACGAACACCGAGAGCATCACGGCAGCGCCGACCATGACGTCTTCCGAGGTGATCGACGAGGCGCGCTTGCCCTGGCCGACGCGCTCGGCGTGATCCTTCAGGCCGCGTAACAGCGCGCTGCGCATGCCGGATTCATGGGTGCCGCCATCCGGCGTCGGCACCGTGTTGCAGTAGGAGGAGAGGAAGCCGTCGGCGTCGGCGGTCCATGCCACCGCCCATTCGCAGCCGCCATGGGCGCCGTTGCGGCCCGCCTTGCCGGAGAAGATATCCGGGTGCACCAGCGTGTCGGCATGGATCGCGGCTTCGAGATAGTCCTTGAGGCCGCCGGGGAAATGGAACGTCGCCTGCTCGGGAACGCCCTCGAGGCCGCGCGTCAGTTCGGGGGCGCAGCGCCAGCGGATTTCGACGCCGCCGAACAGGAACGCCTTGGAGCGCGCCATCTTGAACAGGCGCTGCGGCTTGAAGGCGGCCTTGGCGCCGAAGATCTCGGTGTCCGGCTTGAAGCGGATGCGGGTGCCGCGGCGATTGTTGACCTTGCCGAGGTCTTCCAGCTTGCCGACCGGATGGCCGCGCTCGAACACCATGCGATGCAGTTGTTGCCCGCGCGCGACTTCGACCTCGAGCCGCGAGGAGAGGGCGTTGACCACCGAGACGCCGACGCCGTGCAGGCCGCCCGAGGTCTCGTAGACCTTGGAGTCGAACTTGCCGCCGGAGTGCAGCGTACACATGATGACTTCGAGCGCCGACTTCTTCGGAAATTTCGGATGCGCATCGACCGGGATGCCGCGCCCGTTGTCGGTGACGGTGAGGAAGCCGTCATCGCCAAGTTCGACTTCAATGAAGGTGGCGTGGCCGGCCAAGGCTTCGTCCATCGAGTTGTCGATGACTTCGGCGAAGAGGTGATGCAGCGCCTTCTCGTCGGTGCCGCCGATGTACATGCCGGGCCGCCGGCGCACCGGCTCCAGCCCTTCCAGCACCTCGATGTCGGCGGCGGTATAGCTGTCGTTGACCGCAGGGCCGCGCACGGCTGGCTTGGCGGGCACACGGGCGGTATCGGCGCCGAACAGGTCTTCTTTCGGTTTTGTGTTTCTGGCCAATGTCTTGTTCGTCGTTATTGAAGCAAAATCTTCGCATGGAGGCTGCGAATCACCGGCCCTGACTATGCCATGGTTGGGGTCGCAATTGTGACCGCTCCGCAAGATTGCAAGGGCGCGGGGCCAGGATGCACTGGCGCAAGGCCTTCAGATTTGCGAGGTCCGGAACACGATGGTGACGAACAGTGCTGTCGCCACGACCACGATCAGCGAGCCGACTATGGGGGCTGCGACGTAGCTGTGGCCCTTCAGCGTGACCAGCGCGATGCCGGCCGGAAACAGCACGGCGCCGGCGACGTGCAACGAACCCTGCACCCTGGCCATGGTGAGACGGCCGGCAGCGGGCACCAGTCGGTAATACAGGCCGAACATGAACAGCAGCACGCCGCCGACCAGGTTGAGGTGGGCGTGAGCGGGCGCCAACGTGAAATCCTGCTGCATGCCCATGACGACGCCGGCCAGCATTCCGATCAACAGTAGCACGGCGCTCGCGCACATCATCACTGACGCAATCATTCAATTCATCCTTCGATTTCAGATATAGGTTTGGAGGGCCGGAATCGGACAAGGCCGGCAGTTCGGAGCAGGTACAGACATACCCAGCCTTCGACGTGCGCAACTGTAAAAAGGTTCAACCGGATGGTGG
The DNA here is from genome assembly GCA_049647485.1 of Xanthobacteraceae bacterium. GTDB lineage: Bacteria > Pseudomonadota > Alphaproteobacteria > Rhizobiales > Xanthobacteraceae > 62-47. The sequence goes on along the minus strand of JBARXT010000029.1, from coordinate 4,885 downwards.
GCTTTTCGCACGCCACCACGAAAGGCGGTTTGATGGAAGGCTACGCGCACGATCTGGTCGCCTTCGTGCGTCTCCATCAGGCCTGGGCCGCGCCGCTGGTGCTGGTGCTGGCATTCGGGGAATCGCTGGCCTTCATTTCGCTGCTGGTGCCGGCTTGGGGCGTGCTGGTGGCGATCGGCGCGATGCTGGGGCCGGGCGGCATCGATTTCTGGCCGGTCTGGGTGGCGGGCGCCATCGGCGCGGCGCTGGGCGACTGGTTGTCCTACTGGATCGGCTTCACCTTCAAGGACCGCGTCGCCACGGTCTGGCCGCTGTCGCGCTATCCTGACCTGCTGCCGCGCGGCGCGGCATTCGTAAAAAACTGGGGTGTGCCGGGCATCTTCATCGGTCGCTTCTTCGGCCCGCTGCGTGCGTCGGTGCCGTTGGCCGCCGGCATTTTCGAGATGCCATACTGGCGGTTTCAGATCGCCAACTTCGTGTCGGCGTTCGTCTGGTCGGCGGTGCTGCTGCTGTTCGGCGACGTGGTGTCGCGGCTGATCGAATGGATCTGGCGCATGTTCTAGCCGGCCGTGGCGGGGAATAATCACAACGGCGACGGTTGAAACGCCTGTGGGCTCGCAGCGTCGTGACTACGCAAACGACGTGGCTGTTGTTAGCATCGTGGCAAGCTGACGGGTCTCGCTTGTGTCCCGAATTCGAAGTTCGCCGCATTTTACAGCTCCCCCTAGCGAACTTCGGATTCGAAAGGACACTAGCAGCCAAATGATTCAAGTGTGGTTTAGGTTCAGAAATTCGCTTGAAGGACCCGCTGAGAAAATGAAGCGAATTTTTGAACCACCACACTCGAGCAACCCGCATTGATCGATGTCCTCACCGGGAGAAAACCACATGGAATTGTCGCGACGACAGGCGCTCGTGGGCGCGGCCGTGACGGCTGCCGTACCACTGCTCAAGCCGGAACTCAGTTTTGCGCAGGCCGCTGCGGCCACCCGTCAGGTCCCGAGCTTCTATCGTTACAAGGTCGGCGACATTCTGGTGACGGTCGTGTCCGACGGCGCGGCGACGTTCCCGCTGCCGGACAAGTTCGTCAGCAATGCGGGCAGAGACGAGGTCAACGCCGCGCTGGAGAAATCCTTCCGGCCAAAGGACCAGATCACCATTCCGTTCGGGCCGCTGGTGCTCGACACCGGTGGCAAGACCGTGGTCGTCGATACCGGCAGCGGCGAGGCCGCTTATGCCCGGACCAAGGGTGCGACGGGACAATTCGGCGTCAACAGCGCCGCGGCCGGAATTGATCCCGGCAAGGTCGATGCGGTGGTGATCTCGCATCTCCACGGCGACCATGTCGGCGGACTGCTGACGGCCGACAACAGGCCGGCGTTCCCCAATGCCGAGATTCTGGTGCCGGCCACGGAGTGGAAATACTTCATGGATGACGGCGAAATGAGTCGCGCGCCGGCCGGCCGGATGCAGGCGGTGTTCAAGGACAACCGCCGCGTCTTCGACGCGCTGGGCCGCAAGGTGACGCCGTACGAATGGGGCAAGGACGTTGCGCCCGGATTGCTTGCAGTCGAGACCATCGGCCACACGCCGGGCCACACCTCCTTCGTGCTGTCGTCGGGCAACGGCAAGGTCTTCATCCAGTCCGACGTCACCAACATGCCGGACCTGTTCGCGCGCAATCCCGGCTGGCATGTCAACTTCGACCAGATACCGGACGTCGCCGAAGTCACCCGCCGCAAGGTCTACGACATGCTGGTGGCCGAGCGCCTGCAGGTGCAGGGCTATCACTATCCGTTCCCCGGCGCCGGCAACGTCGAGAAGGACGGTGCGGGCTATCGGGTGGTGCCGATCGCGTGGAATCCGTCGCTATAGAGCGGCCGCAACTATCTTGACGTTTGACGGGCGCGGTCTTATCACGGCGCCCATGATCGACGTCATCACCAGCGCCAACGCCCGAGCCCGCCGCCGTATCGTCGCGGTATGGGCGGACGTCTGCGTTTAAGTTGTCGCCTCTGCCGCCGGACCCGATCCGCGGCATCTCTCCCTTACAATTCGCGCGATCCGGTTTCGGTGGCTTCTTCAAGCCCACGGAGCCTTCGATGCATACGCCTCTCTCATTCAAGACCGATCGTGCCACGAGTTTCGCGTTTGCCGAGGCGCGTGGCTTCGGGCTGGCCTGCGCCTATGACGGTCGCGCCCCGATGGCGTCGCCGGTGCCGTTCTGCATCGACTACGCCGGCGACGGCACGCCGCATGTGTCGTTTCATCTCGCGCGGAACAATCCGCTGATCGGACTTGCCGACAACAAAAGCCATTGGCTGATGGCGGTGGCCGGCGCGGATGCCTATGTCTCGGCGGACTGGTACGTGTCGCCGGATCAGGTGCCGACGTGGCTTTATCAGGCGGTGCATCTGTCGGGTCCGGTGAAGGTGATGCCGGCGCAGGATCTGCCGGGGCATCTCGATCGGCTGAGCGAGAAGTTCGAGACCCGGCTGGCGCCGAAGCGGCCATGGACCTCGGCCAAGATGACGGCGGGACGTTTGAAGGCGATGCAGAACGGCATCGTCGGGCTGGTGATGACGGTGGACGACATTCACGGCAGCTTCAAACTGAATCAACATAAGTCGGATGCCGATCACGTTGCCATCGCCAACGTGCTGGCGTCGCGACCCGATACGAGCGCGCAAACGCTTGCCGAACGGATGGTCGCGCTGCGGCCGCAACTGGACTACAACACGCACGTTGCGAATAGCGGCGCCGCGGATTGAAGGAGCGAACGATGACCATGTCCGAGACCAGCCAGATGCAGGGCAAGGCGCCGCAGGCCGCCGCCAAGCCCACGGTGTTCGTGGACGGTGCGTCGGGAACCACCGGGCTCGGCATCCGCGAGCGGCTCGATCAACACGGCGATATCGCCGTGCGCAGCATCGATCCCGACAAGCGCAAGGACCCCGCCGCCAAGCAGGCGCTGGTGGCCGAGGTCGATCTCGTCATCCTCTGTCTACCGGACGATGCAGCCAAGGAAACCGTCGCGCTGATCGATACCATCGGCAGCGATGCGCCGAAGGTGCTCGATGCCTCGACGGCGTTTCGCGTCGCACCTGACTGGACCTACGGTTTTCCCGAACTCGCGCCGGATCAGGCCGACAAGATTCGCCATGCGCGCAAGGTCGCCAATCCGGGTTGTTACCCCACCGGCGGCATCGCGCTGCTGCGGCCGCTGGTCGATGCCGGGCTGTTGCCCGCCGACTATCCCGTTACCATCAATGCGGTGAGTGGCTATTCCGGCGGCGGCAAGTCGATGATCGAGAGTTTCGAGAACGGCTCCGCGCCGGCGTTCGAACTCTACGGCCTCGGCTTGCAGCACAAGCATCTGCCGGAGACGCAGCGTTATTCGAACCTGACGCGGCGGCCGATCTTCGTGCCGTCGGTCGGCAACTTCCGGCAGGGCATGCTGGTGTCAGTGCCGCTGCATCTCGACACGCTGCCGGGCAAGCCGAGCGGCGCGGATCTGCATGCCGCGCTGGAGAAACGCTATGCGGGCAGCAACTACGTCAAGGTGATGCCGCTCGACAATTCCGCCGCGAAGGGCGGGCGCATCGAGCCGGAAGCGTTGAACGAGAGCAACAAGCTCGAACTCTACGTGTTCGCCAACGAGGCGCTGCGGCAGGCGGTGCTGGTGGCGCGGCTCGACAATCTCGGCAAGGGCGCATCCGGCGCCGCGGTGCAGAACATGCGGCTTATGCTGGGCTTCGCGGACAGCACGGGGCTGCGCTAGAATTCTCTGCTTTGGCAAAGTAACGAGATGTCATGCGCGGACTTGATCCGCGCATCCGTCTTTTTGAAAAACGATGGATTGCCGGGTCGAGCCCGGCAATGACGAACGGCAACGACAAGGCGCCTGGTTTTATGGAGTGCCTGAAGCGAGCCCTCACGTTGCCATGAAGATCGACCATGCCAGCACCGCCTGCGCGACGAAGCCGACGCTGAAGGCGAGGGTGCGGAAGACCGGAATGCCAAGCGTGTAGACGATCAGGTGCGCGACGCGCGACCAGAAATAGACCGCGCAGGCGAGCACCGTCCATTTCGTCGAATAGTCGGCGGCGTTGAGGATCAGCACCAGCGGCGCGAAGATGATCAGATTCTCGACGGCGTTGTCGTGCGCGAACATCAGCCGGTTGGCCCACTCGGCCTGCGGCTTGTCGTTGCGGGACGGATTGGCCATCGCGCCGCCGAGGCCGCGGACCTGACAGCGATTGAGCACGTAAGGCACCCACATCAAACCGGTGAGAATGACCGTGAGCGTCAGCCAGAACAGTTCCCGCGTCATCGAAGGTTTCCTTTTATGGTGTCACGTCAAATGCCCGAACCCGAGTCAGGCATCCGGTCGCTCATTCTTAAACGGTTGTGGTCAAGTCGCCAATGCGGAGCGGTGCGCGACATCAGGCCGGACATGGGGCAGCCGTGCTCCGCTCGTGATGCCGAACTCGCTGTGACCTCGGACAACGCGACTCAGGCCCGCACCCGCACGTAGCTGCCGGGAGCATCCTCGATCGGCGGGCGGGCATCGCTGCCGACCGGCCTCGCGGCCACTTCCTCGGGGTCCTGACCGGCCAGCCACTCGCGCCAGTCCGGCCACCAAGAGCCCTTGTGCTCCACCGCGTCCTTCATCCAGTCGGCGACCGAGCCGGCCTCGATGTTGTCGTTGGTCCAGTATTGATACTTGCCGCCCGACGGCGGATTGACCACGCCGGCGATGTGGCCCGAACCCGACAGCACGTACTTCACCGGTCCGCCGAAGAACTTGGATCCGAACAGCACCGACTCGGCAGGTGCGATGTGGTCCTCGCGGGTGGCGAGATTGTAGATCGGCGCCTTGACC
>JBARXT010000028.1:0-1574 GCA_049647485.1 Xanthobacteraceae bacterium | reverse complement strand
ATGGAAGAGGGGCGTGGCCCAGGTGTTGTCGATCAGCACCTTGATGCCGCGCGGCCTGGCGACGGCAGCGATGGCGGGGAGGTCCTGGATCTCGAAGGTCACCGAGCCCGGGCTTTCGGTGAAGATGGCCCTGGTGTTCTCGCCGATGATCTCGGCGATGCCGGCGCCGATGCGCGGATCGTAGAAGCGATAGCTGATGCCCATGCGCGTGAGGAATTGCAGGGCGAAATTGCGCGTCGGGTTATAGGCGCTGTCGGTGATAAGGACTTCGTCGCCCGTCGACAGGCAGCTCAACAGCGCGACGGTGATGGCGGCGAGGCCGGAGGGCACGAGCTGGGTGTCGTGCGCGCCTTCGAGCTCGGTAACGATCTCCTCGACCTGGCGCGTGGTGGGGTTGCCGGCACGGCCATAGACATAAGGCTGCTGCTCGGATTCGAGCGCCGCCAGATTTTTGAAGAGGACCGTGGAGCCGCGGTAGACGGGCGTGTTGACGAAGCCGAAATGGTCGTCTGGGGTTCGTCCAGTGTGAGTGAGAGTAGTTTCAACGGCTTCCGGGTGAGAGGAGGCGATATCAGTCTTCCGGGGCACCGGCAAAACTCCTGCACAAAAAAAAGTCACGCGCACATTGTGAGTGTTGTTTGCTCACTTTGTGTGTCCAAAACGGGCCATTCCGCTTGACGTGGTGTCGAAATGCCTTTTCGATACTTATCAGCATCCGAACCAACCTCAAAGGTGGCGGTACGCTACGAGTGGACGGGGCAAAACGTCCATCCAATCGGTAAAGACAGGGTCAGGAAACAAAGGCAATAAAGATGCATAAACACATCCTATCGGCCGTAGTTGCGGCCGTACTAGGTGCTACGGCAGTAACCGCCGCCAGCGCAGATACTCTTTCCGACGTAAAGGCTAAGGGCTATATCCAGTGTGGCGTTACCGGTGGCGTTGCCGGCTTTTCAGCACCGGATGCCAATAATAACTGGAGCGGACTGGAAGTCGATTTCTGCCGCGCCGTAGCCTCTGCGATCTTCAACGACCCCTCCAAGGTCCGCTATACGCCGCTGACCTCGCAGGAACGCTTCACCGCGCTCTCGTCCGGTGAAATCGACATTCTCTCACGTACGACCACCTGGACGATGAGCCGCGATACCCAATTGGGCATCAAGTTCATCGGCACCGTGTTCTATGACGGCCAGGGCTTCATGGTGCGCAAGTCGGACGGTATCGCGTCAGCGCTCGATCTCTCCGGCGCCAATATCTGCATCGAGTCGGGTACGACGACGGAACTGAACGCCGCCGACTATTTCGCGGCCAACAACCTCGAATACAAGCCGATCGTCTTCGTCGACCAGGACGAAGTGGTGAAGGCGTTCGAAGACGGGCGTTGCGACGTCTATACGACGGACTCCTCGGCGCTTGCGGCGGAACGCTCCAAGTTCGCCAATCCGGACGACTACATCATCCTGCCTGAGATCATCTCGAAGGAACCCCTCGGGCCGGTGGTCCGCCAGGGCGACGACCTGTGGTTCAACATCAACCGCTGGACGTATTTCGCACTGCTCGAAGCCGAAGAGCTC
>JBARXT010000027.1:0-29110 GCA_049647485.1 Xanthobacteraceae bacterium | reverse complement strand
CAGCCGCACCTCGTGGCCTTGCAAGGCGAAGTCGCCCGCCGCCGCGAAGGAGCCGTTGCCGCCGCCGAGTACGGTGATGATCATGGTGTCAGCCATTTCCGAGTTGATTTGGAAGAGCCGTCACCCTGAGGTGCCATTGCGCAGCAATGGCTTCGAAGGGCGACGGCTGCCATCCTTCGAGGCTCGCTTCGCTCGCACCTCAGGATGACGACCTCTCGTGTACTCACGCCCCGCCCTCCGCCATCTGCTTTAGCCGGAAGTGCTGCACTTTTCCCAGCGCGGTCCGCGGTAACTCGTCGACAAATACGAACTCGCGCGGCACCTTGAAGCGGGCGAGCTGCGCCTGCACATGCGCGGTGAGGATATCCGCGCGCGGCGCGGCGCCGTCGCGGCAGATGACATAGGCCACCGGCACCTCGTCCCATTTCGGATCGGGCCGGCCGATCACGCCGCAATCGGCGACGTCGGGATGCTCCAGCAACACCCGCTCGATCTCGGCGGCATAGATGTTCTCGCCGCCGGAGATGATCATGTTCTTCTTGCGGTCCTGCACGAAGAAATAGCCGTCCGCGTCGCGCGTGGCGATATCGCCGGTGCGAAACCAGCCGTCGTGCAACGCTTCGCGCGTCGCCTCCGCGTTGCCCCAATACTCGAAGAATACATTCAGTCCGCGCACCGCGATTTCGCCGGGCGTACCGGTCGCGACCTCGACGCCCGCGTCGTCGATTACTTTCGCCTCGCACCACAGGCCGGGCAGGCCGGTGGAGCCGTCGCGCGACAGGTCGCCGCCGAACCGCGTGTAGACGGCGATGGGACAGGTCTCGGTGGAGCCGTAGACCTGTAACACCGGCACGCCGCGCGCGGTGATGCGATCGATCAGATCCTGCGGCACGATCTGCGAGCCGGTGGAAATGGCTTTCAGCGATGACAGATCGGTGGTTGTCCACGCCGGATGCGAGGTCACAGCGAGAATGGTGGCGGGCACCAGCACGGTGAGCGTCGGACGATCGGTCGCGAAGGCTTTGAGCGTGGTGTCCGGCGCGAAGCGGGCGTGGATCGTCACCGTCGCGCCATGATGCAGCGCCGGCGTGGTCTGGATGTTGAGCCCGCCGACATGGAAGAACGGCAGCACGGTGAGGATATGATCCTCGGAGGTGAGGCCGTGCATGTGCTGGCTCATCACGCCGTTCCACAGCAGCGCTTCCTGCCGCAGCACCGCGCCCTTGGGGCGGCCGGTCGTGCCGGAGGTGTAGACGATCAGCAGCGGTGCTTGAAGATCGACGTGCGGATTGCGGCCGTCGCCGCTGGCGCGCGTTAGCAGCGCATCGAAGGCGAGGCCGTGCTCCGGCTCAAAGTCGAGGCCGACGATTTTCGCTTCGGGGAGTCCTTCGCGCAGCGGCGCGATCACGTCCGCGAAAGCCTGTTCGACAAACAGCGCCTTTACGGCTGCGTCCGACAGGATGAACATCTGTTCCGCCACCGCGAGGCGAAAATTCATCGGCACCAGCATCGCCCCCAGCCGCGCGCAGGCATAGAGCAGCACCAGATAATCGGGGCGGTTGAGGCTGAGGATGGCGACGCGGTCGCCGCGCGCAATGCCGTATTCGGATTTCAATGCGCAAGCGGCTTGCGCGATGCGCGCGTCGAATTGCGCATAGGTGAGCGTTGTGCCTTCGAAACGCAGCGCGACCTTGTCCGGCGTGAAGGCGGCGTTGCGCGCGATGAGATCGGAGAGGTCCATCTTCTCAAGCCTGCGAGGTGTGGGCCGGGACAGCGGATAGGATCGGCGTCATGGCCGGACTTGATCCGGCCATCCATCTTGCTTCAAATTGATGGATGCGCGGGTCAAGCCCGCGCATGACGTTGTCTCTCACACGCCTGCTTCCATCGTGTTTGGCCGTCGCCCTTCGAGGCCACCGCTACGCGGCGGCAGCTCAGGGTGACGGCTGAGTCAGTGATCGTCATCCTGAGGTGCTCGCCGTCTTCGGCGAGCCTCGAAGGATGACCGTCGTTACTCATCGCTTTCGCCGGGCTCGTACAGCGCTTCGCGGCCGATGCGGTCGAGGCAGAGTTCGGCGGTCCAGGGCAGCATCAGGGAGCCGCAACGGCTGTCGCGATAGATGCGTTCCAGCGGCAGCGATTTCAGCATCGCCTGGCCGCCGCAGGTGCGGATGGCCAGCGTTGCGATCTCGTTGGCGCCTTCCATCGCGGAGAACTGCGCGGCGTAGGCGCGCAGAACCTGCGCCTTGGTCGGATTGGCGCACGCCTCGGTGACGGCCTGAAACCAGATCGCCTTGGTCTGCTCCAGTTTGACGTGCATCTGCGCCACCGCGATCTGCTTGGTGGGATACATGCGGCGCTTCACCGGCGGCATGCCCGGCACTTCGCCGCGCAGATAGCGCACGGTGAAGTCGTAAGCCGCCTGCGCGAGGCCGATATAGGTCGGCGACAGGGTCAGGAACATATGCGGCCAGCTCGACGCCGCCTTGAAGTAGACGCCGCGCGGCATCAGGGCTTCGTCTTCCGCGACGAACACGTCCTTGAAAATCAGCGTGCGCGAGACGGTGCCGCGCATGCCGAGCGGATCCCAGTCGCCGACCACGGACACGCCTTCGGCTTTTGCCGGCACCGCGAGATAAAGCGTGTTGCGGCGTGAAGCCTTCTCGCCTTCCGCCATCTCCGTGCAGAGCACGCCGTAATAGTCGGCGTGGCCGGACAGCGAGGCGAAAATCTTCTTGCCGTTGACCAGCCAGCCACCTTTCACAGGTTTCGCTTCCGTGCCGAAGGCAACACCGCCGGCTGCGGCCGCGCCGCCTTCCGAGAACGGCTGCGAATAGATGGCACCATCGTCGACGATGCGTTTGTAGTGCACCGCGCGGCGCCGGGCGTGCTCGGCACGGATCGCCGTGTCCATGTCGAGATCGTCGGCGAGCGGACCGGACCACAAGGTCGAGCAGACATGCATGTTCCAGGTCAGCGCGGTCGCGCCGCAATAGCGGCCGATCTCGGCGGCGGTCAGCGCGTAGGTCTGGTAGTCGGCGCCGAGGCCGCCGAGCGCTTTCGGGATCGCGATGCCGAGCAGGCCGGCCTGGTGCAGGTCGCGATAGTTCTCGACCGGAAAACGCGCCTCGCGGTCGTAGGCGCTGGCGCGGCCCGCGAACACCGTCTGGCCGAGATGACGTGCGCGCGACATGATCTCGGCCTGCTCGTCGGTGAGGCGGAAGGCTTTCGGATCGAACAGCGGTGCGTCGGGGGCGGCTGCGACGGCGGATTTGGTGGCGGCAACTGGCGCGGTCATGAAGGCTACTCTTTGGGCAGCGGATTGGCGCTGAGGAAACTCGCGAGCGCGGCGTTGAACATCATCGGCCGTTCGAGATTGGCGAGATGGCCGACGCCTTCGAGTTCGACATAGGTGGCGTTCGGAATGAAGCTCGCCATCTTCTTCATCATCGGCGCCGGCGCGTTGGTGTCTTCGGAGCCGGCCAGCAGCAGCGTCGGCAGCTTGATGTATTTGAGGATGTCGCGCAGGTCGAAGCCGATCAGCGCGCGCATCGTGGCCTGATAGGTCGCCTCCGGCACCTTCGCCATGCAGTCGCGCGCCAGCTCCATGCCGCGCGGATCGGGATTGGTGCCGGCGAGTTCTTTCACCAGCGTGGGCGCGAGTTGCTCCATGGTCTCGCCGCGCTCCAGCGGGCCGAGTCGGGCTTCGATGAAGGTCTTCTGCCAGTCGCCGTCCGGTTTGCCGAACGCCGGGCTGGTCTGCGCCAGCACGATGGCGTGGGGCAGCTTGGGATCGGTCTTTATCAGTTGCTGCACGATCATGCCGCCGATCGAATGCCCGATCAGCACCGGCTTCTTGAGCGCCAGTTGCGCCAGGAAATCCTTCAGCGCCGTCGCCAGGTTTTCGATACTGGTCGTCTCCAGCGGTGTCGAGCCGCCGTAACCCGGCATGTCCCAGGCGATGGTGCGATAGCGGTTGTCGAAACTGTCGAGCTGCTCGCGCCAGGCGCGCGCCGCGCCGCCGATGCCGTGCAGGAACACCAGCGCCGGAGCGCCGATCTCGCCGGCGGATTGATAGGTAAAGCGACCGTCGCCGGTCGTCATCTTGTCGGAATCCGCCACGCCGCGCCTCCGGATCGTTCATCCCGGCCCGATCCTAGCAGGCCGAAGATATATGAAAAGCGATAATTTTAGAATTGAAGGAATTTTCGGCGGCGATCGCCGGCGGGCGGGGACGGTTTACCTGGCCGCGAATGGTGAGGTCGCCTTGGCGAGAAGCTTGATCTGCGCCGGACGGAGCGTCTTCAGCGCGCCGAGGAAGGTTTTCGCACTGTCGTTGCCATAGGCACGGCGACTGACGCCGAACAGCCAGATGCCGGCCTCGCCTTTGGCATTGGTGACCCGCGCGTAGCGATAGGCGTTCCATTCGACGACGATGTCGCCGTTGTTGTCCTTGTCGCTCATCAGGAAGTCGAGCAACATTTCCCCGGTGGCGTCGTTCTTGACTACAGCCATCTTGACGATTGGGTCGGTGCCCTTGCGCGCGTTGAGCTTTTGCATTTGCGCGCCGACGGCATCGGCGACCTTGAGATCGCCTTTCAGGAATTCGACCAGCAGCATTTCGCTATAGCGCTCGACGGTCTGCGCCTTCGGCAGATATTCCTGTTTGATGTAATTTGCCGACGGGTGGCTCGACCACGCCAGCGCATATGACTGGCCGTCGAACGAAATCGGTCCGGGCACATTCAGGTCATCCTTCACCTGTGCCGATGCCGGACCGATCAGCACGCCGAACGCGATACACAATGCACTCAACACGCGGATCGCATATCCTGACGGCGGCAATGACATTTCGACACCTCGTTTCCAGTGTCCCGAATCCGAAGTTCGCCATCTTTGCAACGCCCTCTTGGCGAACTTCTGAACCACCACACTTGCGAACGGAACCGGCATGCGGGACTTCAGCGATACCTTCGTCAGCAGAGAATACAGATTCAGCCTCGGCATCAATCCGAAAACCGGCGGCTATTATCTGTCGACGCCGGTTTCGGGATTCAATCGCGCCGCCGAATGGGAGGCTCATTTCGCGATTACCGCCGCGCAATACGAGATGTTCCATGCGAATCCCGCAATTGCGGAAGATTTTACCGAACAGTGCCGCATGGGGTGTTGCAATCACCTGCTGATCGATTCGTAGTCGCGAACGGGACGCTGCCTGCGCCACGTTGAACTCACAAACATCGGCAAGCACACGCCGCATTCCGATGAACTGTCGCCGACTATGCGCCGCTATTGCGCGCAATGGCCCAATGAAGGCGCGCCACGCCTCGCCGCCGCCGCATCATAACTCGCAAGATCTGATGAAGGCGCGGATGCGCAGCATCACGCCGGAATACAATCGGCGGGTTCGGCTTCAAGGCAAGGCGGCGGCCGACCGCTGGCTGGCCGCCACCGCGCGGGAGATGGGCCGGCAGGACAGCTTGGCGGTGCGGCCGATGTCGGTCCCGTTCCTTGCAATTGCTTCAAGTCTAAAATAATAAGAAAGGACAAACCGGGGAGGCACCGTGTCGAACCTGTCGGATTCGCATCATGCGCTGGTAACAGGCGGCGGCCGCGGCATCGGCCGGGCCATCGCGGAGGCGCTGATGCGCGCCGGCGCCACCGTCACCATTCTCGGCCGCGACCGCGCCACGCTGGAACGTGTGGTGCAGGACGGCGCGGCGCATCATGCGCTGGTGGCGGATGTGTCGGATCAGGCGGCGGTGAACGCGGCGGTTGCCGAGGCGGCGACGCGGCAGCCGATCGATATTCTCGTGGCCAATGCCGGCGCGGCGGAATCCGCGCCGTTCGGCAAGACCGACGCGGCCATGTTCCGCCGGATGCTCGACGTCAACCTGATGGGCGTGGTCCATGCCGCGCAGGCGGTGCTGCCTTCAATGAAGGCGCGCCAGCGCGGCCGCATCGTCGCGGTGGCGTCCACCGCCGGGCTTAAAGGCTATGCCTATGTCAGCGCCTATGTCGCCGCCAAGCACGCCGTGGTCGGGCTGGTGCGCGCGCTGGCGCTGGAGGTGGCAGTCCAGGGCATCACCGTGAACGCGGTGTGCCCCGGCTTCACCGACACCGATCTGGTTGCGGGAAGCATCGACAACATCATGGCGAAGACCGGCCGCTCGCGCGAGGCGGCCATCGCGGAACTGGCGAAGCACAATCCGCAGGGCCGTCTCGTCACGCCGGCGGAAGTCGCCGACTGCGTGTTGTGGCTCGTCGGCGAGGGCGCAAGCGCCGTCACCGGGCAGGCCATTCCGGTCGCGGGCGGAGAGATCTGATGACCGTTCCATTCCTCAAGGCTTCGGAGTTCGCATGAGCAGAGCCGCCAATCCCGTCACACTTCCGCTGGCGATGTATTCGCCGAAGCATTTCCTGCTCGCGGTGGTGGATCGCGTCGCTACCGTGACGCTCAATCGCCCGGAGCGGAAGAATCCGCTGACGTTCGAGAGTTATCGCGAACTCACCGACTTCTTCCGTGCCTGCGCCATGGACGACGAGGTCAAGGTAGTGGTCGTGACCGGCGCCGGCGGCAACTTCTCCTCCGGCGGCGACGTGTTCGAGATCATTGGGCCGCTGGTGGAGATGGACACCAAGGGGCTGACCGCGTTCACGCGGATGACCGGCGATCTGGTGAAGGCGATGCGCGCCTGTCCGCAGCCCATCGTCGCGGCGGTGGAAGGCATCTGCGCCGGCGCGGGTGCGATCATCGCCATGGCGTCGGACATGCGGATCGCCGCGACCGGCGCCAAGGTCGGCTTCCTGTTCAACAAGGTGGGCCTTGCCGGCTGCGATATGGGCGCGTGCGCGATCCTGCCGCGCATCATCGGCCAGTCGCGCGCGTCCGAACTGCTCTACACCGGCCGCTTCATGACGGCGGAGGAGGGCGAACGCTGGGGCTTCTTCAGCCGCATCGTCACGCCCGAGCATGTGCTGGCGCAGGCGCAGACACTTGCGAAGCAGGTCGCCGAAGGCCCGACCTTCGCCAACACCATGACCAAGCGGATGCTGGCGATGGAGTGGGCGATGTCGGTGGAGGAAGCCATCGAGGCGGAAGCGGTGGCGCAGGCGCTGTGCATGACCACGGAGGATTTCGCCCGCGCCTTCCATGCCTTCGCCAACAAGGTACGCCCGGCGTTCCAGGGAAATTGAGGGAGCGGCAACGTGCCGCCGAATTACTTGAAAACTAAAACAATGCGGGCGATGCTGTATCGCGGTGCATTGATGGCAGGGTAGACCGATCCCATGATCCTCGATTCCGAGACCAAGGCGGCCGAGCATTCCGAGGACCATGGCGACGAGTTGCGACTGTGGCTGCGGCTGCTCACCTGCACCAACCTGATCGAGGGCGAGGTGCGCCGCCGCCTGCGCGAACGCTTCGACGTCACCCTGCCGCGCTTCGATCTGATGGCGCAGCTCGACAAGGCACCGGAGGGCATGACGCTGTCGGACGTGTCCAAGCGCATGATGGTGTCGAACGGCAACGTCACCGGACTGGTGGAGCGCCTCGTCGAATCCGGTCACCTCGACCGCCGCACCTCGGAGACCGACCGCCGCGTGCAGGTGATCCGGCTGACGCGCGCCGGCCGCGCCGAGTTCCGCAAGATGGCGGCCGAGCATGAATTGTGGATCGCCAGCATCTTCGGCGATCTGTCCGCCAGGGACGTGCAGGACCTGATGCGCCTGCTCGGCAAGACCAAAGTGTCCGCGCGCAAGGCGACGCAGCAGAAGGCGTAAAGCCGTAGCGTTGCGCTCGCCGTCATGCCCGGCCTTGTGCCGGGCATCCCCGCCTTCAGGAGAGGCGCGGCAAGGAAAGACGTGGATGGCCGGGTCGAGCCCGGCCATGACAAACATTGATTCATTGCCCGAGGCGAAATCGGCATTCGGCTGCGGTCCCGCACTGCAGCGAAATGTTTCAACCCTAAAATTGTTGTTGCGCGGTCCCCGGTGTTGCGCAAAGATGCTTTAGATATAAAATGAATCGGGTGAGGCACCCTGCGCGCGTCCCGCTTGAAGGACGAAAGGTCGTTGTCGATGGTTGCAACCGCCAAATCCTTGTCCGCCGAATCTGTCGCATCCGAAACGGCCACCGCGCATGTCGACACGTTTGCGCGCGACAACCTGCCGCCGAGCGGCGAGTGGCCGGAACTGATCTTCACCCGGCCGGAGCTGCAGTATCCCGCGCGCATCAATTGCGTGGCGCATTTCCTCGACCGCTGGGTGGCGCAGGGGCGTGGCGACGCACCGTGTATCGTCAGCCCCACGGTGAGCTACAGCTATCGCGAACTGCAGGCGCTGGTGAACCGCATCGCCAACGTGCTTGTGAACGATCTCGGTCTCGTCGCCGGCGGCCGCGTGCTGCTGCGCTCCGCGAACAATCCGATGATGGTCGCGACCTATCTCGCCGTGCTGAAAGCCGGCGGCGTGGTGGTGGCGACGATGCCGTTGTTGCGCGCCAAGGAATTGACCTATCCGATCCGCAAAGCGAAAATTTTCATCGCGCTGTGCGACGGCAAGCTGCGCGACGAAATGGAGAAGGCGCGGGCGCAGAGCGATGAATTGAAGCACGTTCTCTACTGGGGCGCGGACGGCGCCGACTCGCTCGATGCACTGATCGTGAAGGCGAGCCCGGAGTTTGCGGCGGTCGATACCGCGGCGGACGACGTCTGCCTGATTGCCTTCACCTCCGGTACCACCGGCGATCCGAAGGGCACCGTGCATTTTCATCGCGACATGCTGGCGGTGTGCGACAGTTTTGCCGGCAATATTCTGCACGCAACGCCGGAAGATCGCTTCATCAGTTCCGCGCCGCTGGCCTTTACCTTCGGTTTCGGCGGCGTGCTGTTTCCGATGCACATCGGCGCGTCGTTCGTGGTGCTGGAGAAGGTTGCGCCGGACGATCTGCTTGACGCCATCGAGCGCTACAAGGCGTCGGTGTGCTTCACCGCGCCGACCGCCTATCGCGCGATGCTGACGAACTATGCGAAGCATGACATGAGTAGCCTGCGCAAATGCGTCTCCGCTGGCGAGACCCTGCCGAAGAGCACGTATGACGCATGGCTGAAGACGACCGGCATCAGGATCATCGACGGCATCGGCGCCACCGAGATGCTGCACATCTTCATCAGCGCGCGCGAGGAGGACATTCGCCCCGGCGCCACCGGCCGGCCGGTGCCGGGCTATGAAGCCAAGATCGTCGACGACGACGGCCGCGACCTGCCGCCGGGCGAGATGGGACGGCTCGCGGTGCGCGGCCCCACCGGCTGCCGTTATCTCGCGGACGAGCGGCAGAGGAAGTTCGTGCAGAACGGCTGGAACCTGACCGGTGACACTTACATCATGGATGCCGACGGTTACTTCTGGTATCAGGCGCGCTCCGACGACATGATCATTTCCGCCGGCTACAACATCGCGGGGCCCGACGTCGAAGCGGCGTTGCTGACGCACGACACGGTGGCCGAATGCGGCGTGGTCGGCGCGCCGGACGAGGCGCGCGGCATGATCGTCAAGGCTTACGTGGTGCTGCGGCCGGGCCTCACCGGCGACGCGGCGCTGGTGCGCGCGTTGCAGGATCACGTCAAGCGCGAGATCGCGCCGTACAAGTATCCGCGCGCGATCGTGTTTCTCGATCAGTTGCCGAAGACCCAGACCGGCAAGCTGAAGCGTTTCACTCTGCGGCAGATGGCGATGGCGGGTGATGCCGCGCCGCCGTCGGCTGCCGGATGACAGGAGTATCGTTGTGACCACGACCAAGGGGCCGGCTCTGTCGGTGCTGCCGGGCGCGAAGACCGAAGCTGCAAGCGCTGTGGAAGTGCTGCAGCCGGGCGGCTGGCCGATGCCGAAAGGTTATTCGAACGGCATGGCGGCGGAAGGCCGGCTGATCGTCACCGGCGGGGTGATCGGCTGGGATGCGTCGAACCGGCTGGCCGATGGTTTTCTGGCGCAGGTGCGGCAGGTGCTGGAAAACATCGTCGCCATTCTCGCGGCGGGCGGCGCGAAGCCGGAGCATCTGATGCGGTTGACCTGGTACGTCATCGATATCGACGAGTATCTCGACAACCTCAAGGGCCTCGGTGCGATCTATCGCGAGACGATCGGCGCGCATTATCCGGCGATGGCGCTGGTGCAGGTGGTGCGGCTGGTCGAGAAGGCCGCGCGCGTCGAGATCGAGGCGACGGCGGTGGTGCCGAAGTAGCAGTCCGGTGCCGTCACCCTGAGGTGCCATTGCGCAGCAATGGCCTCGAAGGATCACGGCCTCCATCCTTCGCGGCTTGCGGCTTCGCCGCTCGCACCTCAGGATGACGGCAAATGCATCGAAGCGTGAGCTAACGCCCTCCCGTAAATTCCTTCGGCGTCTTGCCGGTAACCTGGCGAAACGCATGGCAGAAGGCGGGGAAGCTGTTGTAGCCCATCTCCGTCGCGGTCTGCTTGATCGAGCGATGCGGATCGAGCGCCCAGCGCTCGATCGCGGACGCGATGCGCGCGCGCTGGCTCCACGCCTTGAAGCTGAGATGGGTTTCGCTGGCGAACAGCCGCGACAGCGTCCGCGCCGACGTGCCGACCTGCCGGGCGATATCGGCGATGTCGTGATTCACCATCGGTGCGGCCAGCACGATGTCGGCGGCGGCGCGGCAGCGCGGCTCGCGCGGCAACGGGATGAAGGTGGTCGGGTCCTCGGCCTGATGCAATTCCAGCATGACCAGCCGCAACAACAGGTCCTCGCGTTCGGTGCTGCGTTCGCGTTCGAACAGCGCCAGAATGGCTTCGCGCAACAGCGGCGAGACGCGAATGACGAATTCGGAATCGAGGCCGGGGCTGATTCGCGTCAGCCAGTCCGATTCGAAATAGAGCGTCCGCATTTCGATATCGGCGAGCACGCCGATGGCGTGCTCGAGCCGTGCCGGCACCCACACCGCGCGGCCGGGCGGCACCAGCCAGCGGCCCTTCGGCGTCGTCACCTGCATGGTGCCGCTGGCCGCGAACACCAGTTGCGCCTGACGATGGATGTGGAGATCGTGATGCGTTCCGCGCGGGTATCGACAGCCCAGCAGATGTACGCCGTCGCCGAAATTCCCTTTCAATCCGATGGGCATTTCTGGCTTTTGCGCGACAGTCATTGGCGGAATCCCGTGGACTGCATGTCCTATAGTGTACCAGAGTATATTCGTCCGCAGGATTTGCCACATGAACGACGCATCTCAGGTCATCCGGTACGTCAACGCCGCCCATTTCATCGATCACTACGCCATGCTGATCTTCGCCGCGGCGGTCATCATCATGGGGCCGGCGATGGGCCTTGCCTATTCGGAACTGCTGCCCTACGCGACGCCGGCCTTCGTGGCATTCGGCGCCGGGTCGCTGGTCACGGGCTGGCTCGGCGACCGCTGGAGCCGTCGCCACATGATGGTGATCTACTTCTTCGGCATCGGCGCCGCGATGATTTCGGTCGGGCTGGTGCAGACGCCGCTGCAACTGGGCGCGGCGCTGCTGGCGATCGGCATCTTCGCCTCGATCTATCATCCGGTCGGCACCGCGATGCTGGTGTCCTATGCCGACAAGCTCGGCAGCCAAATGGGCATCAACGGCCTGTGGGGCAATTTCGGCGTGGCGTCGTCGGCGCTGGTTACCGGCGTCATCGGCCAGTATTTCGGCTGGCGCTGGGCCTTCGTCGTGCCGGGCCTCGTCACCGTCGCCATCGGCGTCGCGTTCATGGCCTCGGTGGCCCACGAGGACCGCAGGGGCACCAAGCAGGCGGCGGCCCAGGTGCGCATCGCCAGGGATGATATGTGGCGCGTGCTGCTGGCCTTGCTGGTGGTGGTGATCGCGATCTCGACCACCTTCAACGCCATCACGGTGTCGCTGCCGAAGCTCTTCGCCGAACGGCTGGCGGATCTGACGCACAACGTCGCGCTGCTCGGCGTGATCGCCGCCGGCGTCTATGTGTTCGGCGCGGCGACGCAGTACACCATCGGCAAGCTGATCGACCGCTATTCGCTGAAAACCGTGTTCCTGCCGATGTCGGTGGTGTTGCCGCCGCTGCTGTATCTCGCCGCCACGGCGAGCAACTGGGCGCTGATCGCCGCCGCGATCGGCATCGTCATCGGCCTGTTCGGCCAGATCACCATCAACGACGCCATGGTCGGCAAATACACCGCCGAGGAGTGGCGTTCGCGCGCTTTCGCCGTGCGCTATTTCGTCGGCTTCACCGCGGCCGGTGCATCGGTGGGGCTGGTGGCGTGGCTCTACGCGCAGGGCGGCTTCGGCCTGATGCTGTATGCTTTCGCCGGGCTGTGCCTGCTGGTTGTCGTGGCCGCGCTGATCCTGCCACGGGAAACGCCGGCGCCGTTGCCCGCACTCGAACCCGCCACCTAACGGCCGCGAAATAAAAAAGGCTGGCACGACGGCCAGCCTTGAAGGCAAGTATATCTGTAAAATCAACTGTTAAGAGCAATTGGAGGGCCCGCTTTCGCGGGTAATTGAGATGCGGCAGCATGACGCAGTCGCATCCCAGCCATTCAACTATCGCGCGAGTAGGCAGTCCGCGTCCCCCATTTGGGGGGGATCGGAAAATATTAGTGGATAGGCGGGGCTCACACCTCTCACGAACCGGGGCGGCCAAGATCGGCCACCTGACGCGGCATCGGAGCCTGCTGCTGCCGATTCGGGCCTGCTTCGTTCCGAGCCTGTTCCACAGGTTAACGGCGGACCCGTGCAGCGTCGCGTTTTGGGACACAGGGAGGACGAATTCAGAGCTGCGGCAGCCGCCAGCCGACGACGGTGGCCTGAAGCGTGCCGCCGGTGGCGGAATTCCGCCATTCGCCATCGGTGAAGCAACAGGGAAACGGCAGCAGATAGGTGCCGCTATGATCCTCGCACAACACCTGAACGGTTTGATCGGGTAACGGGTGCCCTTGGCCGTTGAATTCCGCAAGCCGTCGTTCGCGTGTGGTCATGAAACATGGCTCCGGCAAAACGAAATCAGCGCCCGACCTTTTGCGGATTCGGGACGGCCCAACAGGAGTGTTGAGTCGACAAATTCCAGCGGTGGAATGCGGCCATGATGTGATGCGCGCTGCGCTATCCGTGCATGGCATCAGCGCGTTCGTCCGCAGGTATCGTCAGCGACTTGCGGAACCGGCGGTCCCGCTTGAGATGCCATTCGCGGCTCATCGCCTCCTCGCGGGTGGCGAAGCGCTCGACATGCAGCAACACCCACTGCCGCCCGCGTGTCGAGCGCGCGCCGGTTCCGGCATTGTGCTGCGCCAGCCGGCGCTCGACGTCGAGCGTCCAGCCCACGTAAGTGAGATAGCGGCGCCCGTCCGCGCAACCGATCA
Organism: Xanthobacteraceae bacterium; assembly: GCA_049647485.1. Lineage (GTDB taxonomy): Bacteria > Pseudomonadota > Alphaproteobacteria > Rhizobiales > Xanthobacteraceae > 62-47. The sequence continues at coordinate 15,731 of JBARXT010000027.1, read as the reverse complement.
CATAGACGAATGATTCCATCGCTGCATTGGTCTCACGGATCGCCGCATGCGGCAATTCGATCCATCGTTTGGCCGCGGCGCGTGGTCGCGCGTTGACACCGGCAGGCCGTCTCGGCTTCGCTACCCGGCAACGATGGAAGGGATCGACGATGCGACATGCGACAATGGCGATGCTGCTGATGGTTTTAGGGGCAGGGATTGCCGCCGATGCGCGGGCGCAGGACGTGCCGGGCATCGAAATCTGCACCGCCGAGAAGGACATGGCGCGCCGCACCGGCTGCCTGCAAAGCAACGTCGAATTTCTCAAGACGACCATGACCCGGATGGCGCTTGACCATCAACGCAAGCTGGACGCGGCAACGCGGCAGATCGAGGCGCTGAAGGCGGCGGTTGTCGCGCTGCAGAAGAATGTCGAAACCTTGCAGGCGGCCCAGAAGAAGCCTGAGCCCGCCGCGCCGGCCAGGGACGGCAAGGATGCGGCGAAGGACGGTGCAAAGTAACATGCGTTTGCAACGCCATCGAAGGCGTGTCGCTTGCGCGCGACGGCGTCATCCTGAGGCGCGAGCGATAGCGAACCTCGAAGGATCGCCGTCGCCCTTCGAGGCGCGCAAGACAGAGCGCGCATTTCAGGGTGACGGCTTTCGCTTCAACTCGAGTTGCTACACTAAGAGTTCTTCTCGCCGCTCATCAGCGGGCCGAACAACTCCCAGCTCTCGCCCTCGAACTTGATCATCTGCAACTGCTCGATCGGTCCGAAGTCGGTCGGGCTGGTCTTGATCTTGACGCCCGGCAGGTAGATGCCGATCTCGAAATTGAGATTGGCGGCCTGCTTCATGATGTTCTCGCGGGTGAGGTTGTCGCCGCACTGCTTGAGCACCTGTTCGAAGCCTTTGGCGACGCCATAGCCAAACACGGTCGCACCGTCGTCAAGGTTGCCTTCGGGATAGTACTTCTTCATGAAGGCGCGCCATTCGTTCATGGCGGGATCGTTGTCCCACTTCTTGTCCTTCGGGTCCTTCATGTAAGCGGCGCTGAGGATGCCCTGGCCGTTCTCGTAGCCGGCGGGCTTCATCACGCTGCCGACCGAGATCGACACGTTGGTGAGGAAGTGCACCGGCTTCCATCCCAACTCCGCAACCTTCTTGATCGCCTGCGCGGCGAACTTCGGCGTGGTGATGTTGACGAAAATGTCCGGATTGGCGGTTCTGATCTGCACAACTTGTGAGTCGACCGTCGGCTGCGACACCTCGTAAGGCGTCTCGACCTTGATCATGCTGACCTTGTCGCCGAGACCTTCCTTCAGGCCGATGACGTAGTCCTTGCCGAAGTCGTCGTTCTGGTAGAGCAGGCCGATGGTCTTGCCGGGATAGTTCTTCAGGATATAGGCGGCGTAGATGCGCGCCTCGACCTGATAGCTCGGCTGCCAGCCCATGGTCCACGGATGGTTCTTCGGGTCGTTCCACTTCGCCGCGCCGGTCGACACGAACAACTGCGGGATCTTCTTGCTGTTCATGTATTTCTGGATCGCCGTGTTGCCCGGCGTGCCGAGCGGATTGGCGAGAAACAGCACCTCGTCGCTTTCGACCAGTTTGCGCGCCTGTTCCACCGTCTTCGGTGGGCTGTAGGCGTCGTCATAGGAGATGAACTTGATCTTGCGACCGTTGATGCCGCCTTTCTCGTTCAGCATGTTGAAGTAAGCTGCTTCGGTCTTGCCGATCGTCGCGTAGGACGAGGCCGGGCCGCTATACGGCATGATGTTGCCGATCTTGATTTCGGTATCGCTGGCGCCGGTATCGTATTTCTTCTGGGCGTTGGCGCTGCCGGCCAAGGCTGTCATCAACACGGCGGCAAGCGCTGCCGTCGTCACGTGAGACACGTTTCGTCGCATAATGTTCTCCCTGAATGTTTCTTGTGTGGCCGCGGCCTGATCCGTCTTGATGCGGATCTGAGGGCATCGGCGCGCGCAGTATGCATGATCGGGAGAGCCGCGCTAGTGGTCCGATTTTAACATTTGCATCCGTTTCAGCAGGCGCCTGCGCAAATGTTAAAATCAAAGGACCACTGGCAAAGCCTATGTTGCAGGCGCGAATTGCGTGTTGTGAAATTCGCGTGCGTCGTCAGCGACCCTTGAAATCCGGCGGACGCTTTTCAAGAAACGACGCCATGCCTTCGCGAAAATCCGCAGTGCGGAACAGCGGCAGCAGTTGCAGGAAGACATGGTGCACGTGATCGCCGAAACTCTCGGACAGGCCGGAGCGCATCATGCGCTTGGCGGCCTGCACCGCGAGCGGGGCATTGCCGGCGATCTCGGCGGCGACGGCATTGGCCCGCGATGGCAGGTCGGCGGTCGGCACCACCTCGTTGGCGAGGCCCATTTCGAGGCTTTCCTTCGCGGAGAGCGTGCGCCCGGTGAAGATCAGTTCCGCCGCTTTGGCCCAGCCGATCATGCGCGGCAGGAACCAGGTGCCGCCGGATTCCGGCACCACGCCGCGCTTGACGAAGGCGGCGGCGAATTTCGCGCTGTCGGCCATGATGCGGATGTCGCAGCCGAGCGCCATGTCCATGCCGTAGCCGGCGGCGCTGCCGTTCAGCGCGCAGATGGTCGGCTTCTCCATGTTGAAGAGAATAGTGGGCGGCGCGGTCTTGAGGTCGAGTGTGGTGACGGCATTGTTCGCGTCGTTCTGCGAACCGATGCCGCTGCCTTTCGTAGCGGCCGTCATATCGAGCCCGGCGCAGAAGGCACGCCCGGCGCCGGTGAGGATGACGACGCGCACCGCCGGATCGGCGTCGGCCTTCAGCAGCAGTTGGCCGAGCAGCATCAGCATCTCGCGCGAGATGGTGTTGAGCCGCTCCGGCCGGTTCAATGTCAGGGTGGCGATGCCGTCGCGCACCTCGTAAAGCACTTCGTCGTCGAGGGTTTGGGCAGCGGGAGCGGGCTGGGTCGGCATGGGACATTTCCTTGTTGCTGCTCGCGATGAGAGGGCAGGCGCGCCGCGAAGGCAAGCGGCATGTTGGCGCAAGCAAGGGCGCGCATGGCAGCCGCGCGGCCTCGCTGGATGGCCGCGCCTTGGCAGGCCAAAAGTTGTTTGCTTTACTCGTCTCACGTTGCACGCGATGATCGCGGCAAGACCAGAGCACATAAGAAAAGCAAAGGAATTTCCATGGCCAATGTCCGCGTTCTTGCCACCGATCTCGCGTTTCCCGAAGGTCCGGTGGTGCTTCCGGACGGCTCGGTGGTGCTGGTGGAAATCCGCGCGCAGCAGCTTACCCGCGTCTGGCCCGACGGCCGCAAGGAAGTGGTTGCCAAGATGCCGGGCGGGCCGAATGGCGCGGCGATGGGTCCGGACGGCAAGATCTACGTCTGCAACAACGGCGGCTTTAGCTGGACCGCCTCGCGCGGCACGATGATGCCCGGCGCGCCGGCGCCGCATGAATATATCGGCGGTTCGATCCAGCGCGTCGATCTGAAAACCGGCAAGGTCGAGACGCTGGCGGAGCGCTGCGGCGAACATCCCCTGAAGGGGCCGAACGATCTGGTGTTCGACAAGCAGGGTGGGCTGTGGTTCACCGATCTCGGCAAGCGGCGCGCGCGCGATATGGACGTCGGCGCGGTCTATTACATGCAGCCGAATGCCGGCGAGGTGGTGGAAGCGGTGTTCGGCATGTTGCCGGCGAACGGCATCGGCCTGTCGCCGGACGAGAAAACTGTCTACGTCGCCGAGACGCCGACCGCGCGGCTGTGGGCCTACGATCTCGCGGCGCGCGGCGAGGTGAAGCCCGGCGACGTGATCTATCGCGGCGAGCGCGGCAAGCCGATCTGCGGCCTCGGCGGTTATCAGATGTTCGACTCGCTGGCGGTCGAAGCCTCCGGCAACGTCTGCGTCGCCACGCTGATCTCCGGCTGCATCTCGGTGATCGCGCCGGACGGCAAGCTGGTGGAGCAGGTCGAGACCGGCGACCGCGTCACCACCAACATCGCCTTCGGCGGACCAGAGTTGAAGACCGCCTACATCACGCTGTCAGGTCGTGGCGAACTGATCGCGATGGACTGGCCGCGCGGCGGCCTGCCGCTGAATTTCCTGAACACGTAATCGAAAGACAACCGATGCCCTGGCTGCAACCAATCACCCTGAAGGGCGAACATGCCTCGCTCGAACCGCTGTCGCCCGCGCATCGCGACGGGATGATCGAGGCGGTGAACGACGGCGACCTCTGGAAGCTCTGGTACACCGCGATCCCCGCGCCGGACAAAATGGAAGCCGAGATCGCGCGTCGCCTCGATCTGCAAGAGAAAGGCGCGATGTTGCCGTTCACGGTGAAAGATGCCGACGGCAAGATCGCCGGCATGACCACCTACATGAATGTCGATGCGCCGAACCGCCGCGTCGAGATCGGCTCGACATGGTATGCGAAGCGGGTGCAGCGCACGCCGCTCAACACCCAATGCAAACTGCTGCTGCTCACGCACGCGTTCGAAAAGCTGGATTGCATCGCGGTCGAGTTCCGCACACATTTCTTCAATCATCAGTCGCGGCGCGGCATCGAACGGCTCGGCGCCAAGCAGGACGGCATCCTGCGTAATCACAGTATCTCGCCGAACGGCACGCTGCGCGACACCGTGGTGTTCAGCATCATCGCCGCGGAATGGCCGACAGCGAAGGCGCATCTGACGTATCAATTGAATGAAAGAGTGCGGTAGCTCCGCCATAGCAAGATGGACACGTTCGACTATGTGATCGTCGGCGCAGGCTCGGCCGGATGCGTGCTCGCCAATCGGCTAAGCGAGGACGCCGGCGTCACGCTCTGCGTGCTGGAAGCGGGACCGCGCGACTGGCATCCGTACATTCATCTGCCTGCCGGTTTCATCAAGACGTTCTACGATCCGAAGATCAACTGGTGCTATTCGCAGGAGCCGGGGCCGGGAACGGCGGGCCGCCGCATCTTCGCGCCGCGCGGCAAGACGCTCGGCGGATCGAGTTCGATCAACGGCCACATCTACAACCGCGGCCAGCATCAGGACTTCGACACCTGGGCGCAACTCGGCAATCGCGGCTGGGGCTATCCCGACGTGCTGCCGTATTTCCGCAGGCTCGAGCGCCGCATCGGCGAGGGCGAGGATATCTATCGCGGCCGCGACGGCGGATTGACCGTCACCGATATCGGCTGGAGGGATGCGTTGTGCGACGCCTTTATCGCCGGCGCGGTCAGCCTCGGCATACCACGCAATCCGGACTACAACGGCAAGACGCAGGAAGGCGTGTCCTACGCCCAGCGCACTATTCACAACGGCCGCCGCGTCAGTTCGGCGACCGCGTTCCTGCATCCGGCGATCAAGCGCGGCAACGTCCACGTCATCACGCACGCGCATGCGACTAACGTGGTGTTCGATGGCAAGCGCGCGGTCGGCGTGTGCTACGCCAAGGGCGGGCGTGGCGGCGCGATGCACGAGGTGCGTGCGCGCAAGGAGGTGATCCTCGCCGGCGGCACGTACAATTCGCCGCAACTATTGCAACTCTCCGGCGTCGGCGATCCGGCGCTGCTGCAGTCGCTCGGCATCGAATTGCGCCATGCGCTGCCGGGCGTCGGCGAAGGCTTGCAGGATCACTACGCGCCGCGCTCGGTGGCGCGGGTGAAGAACATCAGGACGATCAACGAGCGTGCGCGCGGATTGAATCTCGCGCTGGAAGCGTTGAAATGGGCGACGACGCGGCGCGGCATTCTCGCGCTGTCGCCGACCATGGTCTACTGCTTCTGGCATTCCGGCGAGACCACCGAAAGCTCCGACCTCCAACTGACCTTTACGCCGGCGAGCTACAAGGAGGGCGTGCAAGGCAAGCTGGAAGACGAGCCCGGCATGACGGTCGCGTCATGGCAGCAGCGGCCCGAAAGCCGTGGCTACGTGCATTGTCGCTCGAGCGATCCGTTCGAGGCGCCACTGATCCAGACCAATTATCTCGACGCCGAACTGGATCGCCGCATCGTCGTCGCCGGCATGAGGCTGGCGCGGCGTTTGCTCGCCTCGCAGCCGCTGTCGCAATACTACGAGCGCGAGGATTTCCCGGGACCAAACGTTGTGACCGACGACGAGTTTCTCGCGGCCGCGACCGAACGCGGCACCACCACGTTCCACCCCGGCTGCACCTGCCGCATGGGGCCGGCGAGCGCGTCGTGGGCGGTCGTGGACGACCGGCTGCGGGTGCACGGGCTGGAGAATCTGCGCGTGGTCGATGCCTCGATCATGCCGCGCATGATCTCCGCCAACCTCAACGCGTCGACGATGATGATCGCCGACAAGGCGTCGGATTTCATCCGTGGGAAAGAAGGGTTGGCGTGCGCGGACGTTAGCGCGGCGTTATCCTGAGGTGCGAGCGTGAGCGAGTCTCGAAGGATGAGGCCGTCGCCCTTCGAGGGCCGCGCGATGATTTGCCAGCAATCGATCTCTGTTCGTGGCGCGCGGCCACCTCAGGGTGACGGCTATCGACTGGCGGTCGGATTTGATGACCGGCCGGTCCTCACGCCATCTCGCGCCGATATAGCGTATCGACGGTGACGGTGCCCACCGCGCGAGAGACGCAGGGGCAGATCTTGCGGTTCTCGTGTTTCTGTTCGTCGCTGAAGAATACGTCGCGATGGTCGATGGCGCCGTCGACGGCGATGACATCGATGGCGCAGACGCCGCATTCGCCGCGCTGGCAATCGGAAATCACCTCGTATCCGGCGTCGTTCAGCGCCGCCAGCATCGAGCGCGACTGCGGCACTTCAATCTCGGCGCCGGTGTCGCGAAGGCGCACGCGAAAATATTCGGTCGGCAGCAGACCGCTGGAGCCGAAGGTTTCGAACCGCAGATCGCTTGCCGCGCGGCCGGCGGCTGCCCAGCTTTTCCGCGCCGCCTCCAGCATCCGCATCGGGCCGCACATGATCGCGAGCGCATCGGGCGGCAGCGCCGCGAACGCTGCATCGAGATCGAGCCGCCGCGCTTCGTCGCTGGCATGAACGGTGAGGCGGTCGCCGAGCAGCGCCGCCAGTTCGTCGCGATAGGCCGCATCGTCTTGCGATTTGACGGCATAGTGCATCGTCATGTTGACGTCTTTGCGCGCCAGCGCCCCCGCAATGCCGAGCATCGGCGTGATGCCGATGCCGCCGGCGATCAGGCAGTAGCTTTTGCGGGTCCAGTCGATTTCGAACAACGAGGCGGGGTTGGACACGTCGATCCGCGCGCTTTCTTGCAGAGCCCACATCGCGCGCGAGCCGCCGCGGCTATCCGCGGCGCGACGCACCGCGATCCGGTAGGCGCCCGGATCGAACGCACCGACCAGCGAATAGCAGCGGGTGTCGCGCCGGCCGTCGATGTCGATGCCGACCTGAATGTGGCTGCCGACGGCCGCCGGCGCCATCTCGCGACGGTCGGGATGCAGCACGAATTCGCGGATCGTCGGCGTCAGGTCGCGAATGCGGGCCACGGTGCAACCGGACCAGGTTTCGGCAAAGCGCATGATGCGCCTCCTTGATTCAGATCGACGGCGACTGGATCAGCCGCAACGCCGGCACCAGTTCGAGATGGTCGCGGCTGCGCAACGCGAGGCGCAGGTTGCGCGCGGCGAGGCGCGCGTGCTCGCGCATCACCGCTTCGGCGCGGCTGCCTTCGCGATTGGCGATGGCATCGACGACGATGTGGTGATGGTCGTTGGCGATCAGCAGGATCTGATGCGCTTCCGGCAGTTTGGATTGCGCCATAACGAAGCCGCTGGGCGAGGCGAACGGCAGCGCCGAGGCGCGGTCGATCTGGCGGACCAGCGGCGGGCTGCCCGACAATTCGGTGAGCAACGCGTGGAATCGCGCATTCAGCGTCACGTAAGCGGAGAAGGCTTCTTCCGACAGCGGGTCCTGCTGCACCAGTTGATCGATCTCGTCGAGCGCCTGTTCCAACGGTTCGAGACTGCGGGCGGATGCGCCGCGCTCGGCGGCGAAGCGCGCGGCGAGGCCTTCCAGCGTGCCGCGCAACTCGATGGAATCGAGAATGTCGCGCTCGGAAAACGCCTTCACCATGAAGCCGCCGGAGGGAATCGCCTCAAGCAACCCTTCTTCCTCGAGACGCACCAGCGCCATGCGCACTGGCGTGCGCGACGCGCCGGTGGTTTCCACCGCCTGCAATTCGGAAATGCGCTCGCCGGGCCGCATCGCGCCGGTGAGGATCTGCTCGCGCAGGGCAAGCTGCGCGCGCACCGTCTGGGACACGGAGCGATCGGACTCGCGTTCGCTCATCACTGTTACTCCGCCGCCTGCATGGCCGAAGCGGCAGGGCGCTCTCTCGCGATCATGCGGTCGATCATCCGCCGCGCCCACATCGCGCCGGCGTCGATGTTGAGGTTGTAGAACACGCGGCCGGGATTCTCGTCCATCGCGCGCTGCTGCGCCTCGAGGATGATTTCGTCCTCATGGAAGATACCGGAGACGCCTTCGCGGATTTCCGTCGTCAGTTTCTGTTCGGTGAGGCGGTGGTTGCGCACGAACGCCCAGAAATAATGGCAGGTCTTGTCGGTCTCCGGCGTGATGGTGTTGAGCACGTAGCCGTTGACGCCCTGCGAGCGATCGCCTTCCGGCGCGCCGGTGCCGGCGGGCGCGACGCCGACGTCGATGTTGACGGTGCAGGGTCCCTGAAAGTGAATGATCTGCCAGCGGTCCACCGGGCCGGGCTTGCCGAGCTGCTTGGCCCAGAACGGCGGCGGTTCGATGCCGTGCATCCAGCGCGTCACGGTCACCGTGTCGTCGCCATGGGTGACGTCGAACGGCGCTTCCGCCACCGCATCATTGCCGATCGAGCCGCCGTGCACGAACGTCTCGTGGGTGAGGTCCATCAGGTTGTCGACCACGAGCCGGTAGTCGCATTTGACGTGAATGGTCTTGCCGTCGCCGGCCCATACCGGGTCGTTATTCCAGTGCATGTCCGGCACGAGCGCGGGATCGGCCAGCGCCGGATCCCCCATCCACAGCCAGACGAAGCGATGGCGCTCCACGGTGGGATAGGCGCGCACGCAGGCGGATGGATTGATGGTTTCCTGCGAGGGCATGAAAGTGCAGCGGCCCTGCGCGTTGTATTTCAGCCCGTGATAGCCGCAGACCACGGTGTCACCGTCGAGCCGGCCGTGGGAGAGCGGCACGAGGCGATGCCAGCAGGCGTCTTCCAGCGCCACCACCTCGCCGGACGAGGCGCGGTACATCACCACATGCTTGCCGCAGATCGTCCGGGGAAACAGCGCGTGCTTGATATCTACGTCCCAGGCAGCGGCGTACCAGGCATTCACGGGGAATGGGCGCTCGGTCACGGCAAACCTCCCAACTGTTGTTGGGATGCAGTATGTATACATAAAATCCGTAAAGCAACCGAGTTAACCCGTTTTTCGCTGGATATCGTCATTTATGTATACTGAATTCCATAAATCCTGCCTTGGCACATGAAAAAGCCGCCCCGAGGGGCGGCTTTTCGGCGGGGTCGATGCCTAAACGGCTATTCGTAGACGAACGCAGCGTCCTTGAAGTCGATCTTCGGAAATTCATCCTTCTCGGCCCAGTAGTCCTGGTTGTGCTGCCATTCCGGCTTGTCGCCGCGCTTCGGCAGCAGGTGCATGCCGCGCATCATGTAGCCGGGGTTGAAGTTCTCGGGATCGATCCAGTCCAGCAGCGGCATATCCCTGTCTTCGGGACGCAGTGCCGGCGTCACCTTGCGCGCGCCGATCGTCTTCATGTGGTTGAGCATCGCGCAGACGAAATCGGCGACGAGATCGACGCGGAGCGTCCAGCTCGCACGGAAATAGCCGAACACCCAGACGAGGTTCGGCACGCCGGTGAACATCATGCCGCGATAGGTCACGGTGTCGGCGAAATCGAGCGGCTTGCCGTCGATGGAGAACGCGATGTCGCCGGTCGGGAGCAGGTTGAAGCCGGTGGCGGTGACGATGATGTCCGCCTCGAGCGTCTTGCCGGATTTCAAGAGGATGCCGGTTTCGGTGAAGCGTTCGATCTCGTCGGTGACCACCGACGCCTTGCCGGCCGCGATGCCCTTGAACAAATCGCCGTCGGGAATGAAGGCGATGCGCTGCCGCCACGGCCGGTAGCGCGGGGTGAAGTGGGTCTTGATGTCGTAGTCGGGGCCAAGATAGGCGACGACGCCGGCCATCAGGTCCTGCTTCGCGCCCTCCGGGTCCTTGAAGGTTTTGCGCGTGAAGGCATCCTGTTCGTAGAGGATCTTGCGGCGGACGATTTCGTGAATCCACGATTCATCGACTTGCAGCCGGCGCAGTTCGTCGGCGATCTCGATGGCGTTGCGGCCGACGCGGAAGTAGGTCGGCGAGCGTTGCAGCATGGTGACGTGGGCGCAATCGTCGGCGATGTTCGGCACCAGTGTCGCGGCGGTGGCGCCGGAGCCGATCACGATCGCTTTCTTGTTCTTGTAGTCGAGGTCTTCCGGCCACTTCTGCGGATGGACGATCGTGCCCTTGAAGGCCGCCATCTCCGGCCACTCCGGCGTATAACCCTCGGTGTGGCGGTAGTAGCCCTGGCACATCCAGAAGAAGTTGGTGGTGAAGCGCAGCCGCTCGCCGGTATCGCTGCGCTCGGCGATGATGGTCCAGAGATTGTCCTCGTTCGACCAGTTCGCGCTGAGGATGCGGTGGTGATAGCGGATGTGAGGAGCGAGATCGTTCTCCTCGATCACGTCGCCCATGTATTTGAGGATTTCCTCCGCTGTGGCGATCGGCGCACCGACCCACGGCTTGAAGCGATAGCCGAACGTGTAGAGATCGCTGTCGGAGCGGATGCCCGGATAGCGATGCGTCCACCAGGTGCCGCCGAAATGATCCTGCGCCTCCAGCGCCACGAAGGTGGTGTCGGGACATTGCGTGGTCAGGTGGTAGGCGGCGCCGACACCGGAAATGCCGGCGCCGACGATCAGCACGTCGAAGTGTTCGGTTGCGAGGGAGGCGGCCGGCTCGATCTTGCTTTGCACGTTCACGGCGGCAGCCTCCTTCTTCTCTCTGTCGTCTTACGTCAGCGGGATTCAGCAACTGTCGCCGCCCGTCGACGCAGCATCTTGCGTGCAGACGCTATGAGAGCGCCGTGCTCATACCTCGCGGCGGCTGAGGAAGGCGAGGCGCTCGAACAGGTGGACGTCCTGTTCGTTCTTCAGGAGCGCGCCGTGCAGCGGCGGGATCAGCTTGCGCGGATCTCGCTCGCGCAGCATCTCCGGCGAGAACTCCTCGTTGAGCAGCAGCTTGAGCCAGTCGAGCAGTTCGGAGGTCGACGGCTTCTTCTTCAGGCCGGGAACTTCGCGCACCTCGAAGAAGATCTTCAGCGCTTCCTGCACCAGACGCTTCTGGATGTCGGGGAAGTGGACGTCGACGATTTGCGCCATCGTCTCCTGATCCGGGAACTTGATGTAGTGGAAGAAGCAGCGGCGCAGGAAGGCATCCGGCAGTTCCTTCTCGTTATTCGAGGTGATCATGACGATCGGGCGTTCCTTGGCCTTGATCGTCTCGCCTGTCTCGTAGACGTAGAATTCCATGCGATCGAGTTCCTGCAACAGGTCGTTGGGGAACTCGATGTCGGCCTTGTCGATCTCGTCTATCAGCAGCACCGGGCGCTTGCCGTGGGTGAAGGCATCCCACAATTTGCCGCGCTTGATGTAGTTCGAGATATCGGACACGCGGGCGTCGCCGAGTTGGCTGTCGCGCAGCCGCGACACCGCGTCGTACTCGTAAAGGCCCTGCTGCGCCTTGGTGGTGGACTTGATGTGCCAGGTCAGGAGCGGCGCGCCGATTGCCTTGGCGACTTCCTCGGCCAGCACCGTTTTGCCGGTGCCGGGCTCGCCCTTTACCAGCAACGGGCGTTCGAGCACGATGGCGGCGTTGACCGCGACCTTGAGATCATCGGTCGCGACATAGTCTTGGGTGCCGGTAAACTTCATTGATGGATTGCCTTGCTGCTTTCACGAAGAGAGGAGCGAAGCGCTCCCCCGAACATGCAACGACCGCCCTGCGGCGGCCGCTGCCGGATGATGGAAATCTACGCGCGTCGTATCAGCGACAGGATCACCAGTACGATGATGCCGCCGATCGCCGCATTGATGATGGCGCGAATGATGCCGGTGCCGAGGTTGATGCCGAGTTGCGGCAACAGCCAGCCCGCGACCACCGCGCCGATGATGCCGATCACGATGTTGCCAAGCAGGCCGAAACCGCCGCCGCGCACGACGAGGCCGGCGAGCCAGCCGGCGATGGCGCCGACGATGAGCCAGACGATAATGGATTCAATACCCATGGAGCTATCCCCTGTTGCGGCTGCCTAGGTTTTGCGCCGCTATGTCCGGCACTTTAGTAGAAAAACCGGATAGGTCCAGTGAACGGCACGGCGCTGTTCCCCGTCAATCCACCAGCTTGCACGGCAGCCGTGACGGGCCGCCCCTTGACGAAAGCGCGGTGGCGGGCAATCTGGCAGTGGAGCGAATTTGACATTCGCTGTCCACATTGCAGCTACTCCGGGGAGCGAATGTCAAATTCAAAGCTCCACTAGAAACCTGTATTCGCTAGTGGTCCTTTGATTTCAACATTTGCATGGGGGGTGCTGGAACGGGATGCAAATGTTGAAATCGGACCGCTAGCCATGTTCCTGCAATTTTTCACCTCGCTGCGCGATGCTCAGGTCCCCGTCACCTTGCGGGAATACCTGACGCTGATGGAGGCGCTCGACGCCAATCTGGCCGACCAGAGCGTCGAGAACTTTTATTATTTGTCGCGCGCGGCGCTGGTCAAGGACGAACGCAATCTCGACAAGTTCGACCGGGTGTTCGGGGCCACCTTCAAGGGTCTTGAAAACCTGCTCGACGCCATGGAGACGGCGGACATTCCCGCCGAGTGGCTGAAGAAACTCGCGGAGAAGTATCTCACCGAGGAAGAGAAGAAACAGATCGAGACCATGGGCTGGGACAAGCTCATGGAGACGCTGAAGAAGCGCCTCGAGGAGCAGAAGAAGCGCCATCAGGGCGGCTCGAAGTGGATCGGCACCGCCGGCACCTCACCGTTTGGCGCTTACGGCTACAACCCCGAGGGGGTTCGTATCGGACAGGAGAAGAACCGCAACAACCGCGCCGTAAAGGTGTGGGACAAGCGCGAGTTCAAGGACCTCGACGGCAACGTCGAACTCGGCATCCGCAACATCAAGGTGGCGCTGCGGCGGCTGCGCAAGTTCGCGCGCACCGGTGCGCCGGACGAACTCGATCTCGACACCACGATCAAGGAAACCGCCAATCACGGCTACCTCGACGTGCATATGCGCCCCGAGCGGCGCAACGCCGTCAAGGTGCTGGTGTTCTTCGATATCGGCGGCTCGATGGATTCGCATATCGCGCAGGTCGAGGAATTGTTCTCGGCGGCGAAGACCGAATTCAAGCACATGGAATATTTTTACTTCCACAATTGCCTTTACGAAGGGGTGTGGAAGCAGAACAAGCGCCGCTTCACCGACCGCACGCCGACCTGGGACGTGCTGCACAAGTACCCGCACGACTACAAGGTGGTGTTCGTCGGCGACGCCTCGATGTCGCCTTACGAGATCATGGTGCCGGGCGGCTCGGTCGAGCACGTCAACGAGGAAGCCGGCTCGGTCTGGCTGGAGCGCATCACGCGGACCTATCCGCACGCGATCTGGCTCAACCCCGTGGCGAAAAAACACTGGGACTATTCGGAGTCCACCACGATCATCCGCCGGCTGTTCTCGGAACGCATGTTCCCGCTGACGATCGAAGGGTTGGAGGGCGCGATGAAGGAACTGGTGAGGTAACTTGCGGTCGTCATCGACCGTAACGTAATCTTCGTCATGGCCGGGCTTGACCCGGCCATCCACGCCTTTCTTGCAGAGATGCCGCAAGACGTGGATGCCCGGCACAAGGCCGGGCATGACGATTTCAATGAGGAAATGCCCATGCCCCAAACCATCACCCGCGGCATCAAGAAGCTGCTCGAGGAAGCCAACAACGAAATCGAGACCATGAACGTCGCCGACGCCAAGGCGGCGGTGGCGCGCGGCGAGGCGGTGATCGTCGATATCCGCGATCCGCGCGAACTCGAACGCGAAGGCAAGATTCCCGGCTCGTTCTCCTGCACGCGCGGCATGCTGGAATTCTGGATCGATCCGGAAAGCCCCTACGCCAAGCCGATCTTTCAGGAAGAAGGCAAGAAGTTCATCTTCCATTGCGCGTCCGGTTGGCGCTCGGCGCTCGCCGCCAAGACCGCGCAGGACATGGGCCTGAAGCCGGTGGCGCACCTCGGCGGCGGCTTCACCGCCTGGCGCGACGCCGGCGAGACGGTCGAGAAGGTCGTGCCGAAGGTGAAGTAGCAATCAAAGCCGTCGCCCTTCGGCCTTCGCTGTGCTTCGGCACCTCAAGGTGACGGCTTGAGAGTGACGGCCTGGCGGAACGTCATCCTGAGGTTCGAGCCTTTGGCGAGCCTCGAAGGATGACGTGGACAGAGAGGGTGCGCCACACGCGGGATTGACCCGCGTGTCCATCTTTCAAGATGGATTGTCGGATCATAGGCGAGCGAGAGCGATGCCGTTCTCCGACAATCAGGTTCGGCAATGACGTGAGTGGGAAACGCATCGCAATGACTTCGACCAACGACGATCCGCTCGTCTCCACCGAATGGCTCGCGGCGCATTTGAATGATCCGCGCGTCAAAGTGATCGACGCGACGTTCAAGATGCCGGGCGCGCTGCCGCTGCCGATCGACGATTTTCGTAGCGCCCATATTCCGGGCGCGGCGTTCTTCGATGTCGACGCGGTGTCGGATCATTCGTCACCGCTGCCGCATATGTATCCCGACGGCGCGCAGTTCGCGCGCGATGTCGCGGCGCTCGGCATTTCCAATGACGACACCGTGGTGATCTACGACGCCGGCGGCTGGGTCGCCGCGCCGCGCGCGTGGTGGATGTTCCTGTCGTTCGGCCATCGCAGCGTCAAAATCCTCGAAGGCGGTTTGAAGAAGTGGCGTACCGAGGGTCGCGCGGTCGAGGCGGGCGACGCCGCACCGCAGCCCGGCCGCTACAGTGCCGCGACGCTCGATGCGAGCTTCATCCGCAGCAAGGCGCAGATGGTCGCCAATCTCGACGCGAAGGCCGAGCAGGTAATCGACGCGCGCGCGACCGGCCGTTTCGACGGCAGCGTCGCCGAGCCGCGCGCCGGCCTGCGCTCGGGCCACATCCCCGGCAGCCGCAGCCTGCCTTACAATCTGCTGTTCGACGCCGAGACCGGCACGATGAAGCCGCTCGCCGAACTGCGGCAGGCGTTCGAGAATGCCGGACTCGATCTCGCCCGTCCGGTAGTCACGACGTGCGGTTCGGGTGTTTCGGCGGCGGTGCTGACGTTGGCGCTCTATCGTCTCGGCGTACGCGGCTCCGCGCTCTACGACGGTTCGTGGTCGGAATGGGGCCTGCAAGACGGCCCGCCGGTGGCGACCGGCGCGGCCTGATAGCGTCGCGTTTTCAGGCGACGTGGATGCCGGTTCGCGTGAAGCAAACGCGTTCGGATAAAAACTCTCGCTTACTCCGCGAACGGGAAGAACGGATTGGGCGCGGATGCTGGCGCCTGCGCTTGCGGCCGGATCTGCTGTCGCACGACGGGTCGCGGCTGCGCGCGGGTCGCGGCGAGCTTGCGTGCCTTGGCGGCGCGCTGTGCCGCATGGCCC
>JBARXT010000026.1:0-4676 GCA_049647485.1 Xanthobacteraceae bacterium | reverse complement strand
GCTCCAACGCCGACGCCAGGGTGGTGATGTTGCTGGCGCGGCCGGACGGCGCGGGGCCGGGCACGCGCGGCGTCGGCCTGTTCCTGATGCCGCGTTTTCTCGACGACGGTTCGCAGAACCACTACCGGATCGTGCGACTGAAGGACAAGCTTGGTACTCGCTCGATGGCGTCCGGCGAGATCAAGCTGGAAGGCGCGATTGCGTACTCGGTCGGGCGGCTCGATCGCGGCTTCGTGCAGATGGCGGAGATGGTGAACTCGTCGCGGCTCTCCAACGGCGTCAAATCCACCGCACTGATGCGCCGCGCGTGGCATGACGCGATGGCGGTGGCGCGCGGCCGCATCGTGTTCGGTCAGCGCATTTCCGACCTGCCGCTGGCGCGCCGGCAATTGATGAAGATCATGCTGGCGGTGGAGCAGGGCCTGTCGATGAGCTTCATCACGGCGGATGCGCTGGATCGCGCCGAGGGCGGCAGCCAAGATGCGGCGGCGCTGCTGCGCATTCTGACGCCGACGTTGAAATTCCGCGCGACCCGCGACGCGCGCAAGGTGTGCGGCGACGCCATGGAGATGCGCGGCGGCGTCGGCTACATCGAGGAGTTCGTGACCCCTCGGCTGCTGCGCGACGCCCATCTCGGCTCGATCTGGGAAGGCACCGGCAACATCGTCGCGCTCGATGCGCTGACCCGCGCGGTGGGGCGTCACGGCGCGGAATCCGCGCTCGGCGCCGACCTGCACGCGCGGCTCGACGACTCGTCCTCCGTGCCGCAGGCGTGGCGCGACAAGCTGCATGGCCTCACCGACAAGGCCATCGATTTCGCCCGCGAGGTTGCAAAGCATTCCGAGAACGAAGCCGACGCGCGTCGCGCCACCTCGACGCTGTATCAGGTGGCGAGCGCGGTTGCGATGACATGGGAAGGCGCGCGGATCCATGCCGCCCGTGGCGATGCGCGGCGCGTGCTGCTGGCGCGCGCGGTGATCGACCATCGCCTGACGCCGAACGATCCGTTTAAGCTGATGACGACAGGTGCTGAACGCAAGATTGTCGAGCATCTGCTCGGCGATGATGCGCTCGGCATGACGGAAGCGGGCGAGTTGCTGACCGCCGCCTGAGCCGCTGCTGCATGAAACCAACAACAATCGGGGAGTGATCGATGAAGGCCGCCGTTCTCTATGAGGTGAACAAGCCGCTACAGATCGAGGACATCAGCATCCAGAAGCCGGGACCGCGCGAGGTGCTGATCCGCACCACGGTGGCGGGCCTCTGCCATTCCGATCTGCACTTCATGGAGGGGCTGTATCCGCACCCGCTGCCGGTGGTGCTGGGACATGAATCCGCCGGCGTGGTCGAGCAGGTCGGCTCAGACGTCACGTATGTGAAGCCAGGCGATCATGTCGTCACCTGCCTCTCGGTGTTCTGCGGCACCTGCGACTATTGCTCGACCGGCCGTCCGGTGCTGTGCACCGACACCACGGTGAAGATGCTGCCGGGACAATCCAACCGACTGTCGTGGGCGCGCTCCGAGAAGCTCAACCAGTTCCTCAACCTGTCGTCGTTCGCCGAGCAGATGCTGGTGCACGAGAACGCCATCGTCAAAATCCGCAAGGACATGCCGCTCGACCTCGCGGCGCTGATCGGCTGCGGCGTCATCACCGGTTACGGCGCGGTGGTGAACACCGCGAAGGTCACGGCGGGCGAGACCGTCGCGGTGATCGGTTGCGGCGGCGTCGGCATGGCCGGCATCAACGGCGCGGCGATCGCCGGAGCCGGACGCATCATCGCCATCGATAACAATCCGGCGAAGCTGCAACTCGCGACCAAACTCGGCGCCACCGACATCGTCGACCCGGCGAACGGCGACGTGGTGCAGCAGGTCAAGGACCTGACCGGCGGCGGCGTCAACCATGCCTTCGAGATGCTCGGCCGCAAGGAGACCGCCGAGCAGGCCTTCGCCATGCTGGCGCAAGGCGGCACCGCCACCATCGTCGGCATGGTGCCGTTCGGACAGAAGATCGAGCTGCACGGCTTCGATTTCCTGCGCGAGCGCCGGATTCAAGGCTCGTCGATGGGCTCGAACCATTTCCGCGTCGACATGCCGCGCCTGGTCGAATTCTACATGCGCGGCAAGCTGCACCTCGACGACTGGATTTCCGCCAAGCTGAAGCTGTCGGAGATCAACGAAGGCTTCGCCAACATGAAGGCCGGCAAGACCGTGCGCAGCGTCATCATGTTCGATGCATAGTATTGGCGCTTCGCTCGCAATGACGAGAGGATAGCTTCGGTCATGGCCGGAATAAATCCGGCCATGACCGACTACGAAGCTGATTACTTCGAACTACCCGATCTACCGCGAGACGTGCGCCGACACCACGAGCCATCGGCCGTTCTGCCGCGCCCAGCAATCGGTGTAGCGGCCGGAGGCGGGCGTGCCGTCGGCCGTGGTGTAACGGGTTTGCGCGTGGATGATGGCGAAGTCGCCCATCACGCGGATCAGCACGTCATGGGCTTCGAGATCGCGGATCGTCACCGGCCGCGCGGTCTGCGCGAGAAAGCCGGCGCGGTCGATCAGCGTCTTGTCGGAATTGGAGCAGTAGAATTCCGGCGCAAGAATTTCGTCGAAGCGTTTCACGTCGCCGTTTTGCACCGAATTGATGTAGTCGCGGTTGAGTTGCGTCAGTTGCTCGATGTCGGTGCTCATGTCGGTCGCTCCCGGACGTGCGATGCGCTGCTCTCCGTCATGGCCGTGACAAGCACGGGCATGATGAAACTGGGGCCTCCGGCCTCAGTCCTTGAACATCGGCGGCGGTGTGAAGCCGCCGAATTCGCGCTCGATCAGCGAGGCGAGGCGGATCGGCGTGTGGTCCTCCAGCCACGGCCCGACGATCTGCGCGCCGAGCGGCAGGCCGTCCTTGTCGAGGCCGAGCGGGATCGCGGTGGCCGGCAGGCCGGGCAGCGTGGCGATGCCGGGCCACACCAACTGGTCGGTGTAGGGATAGGCCTTGCCGTCGATGGTGATGCGGCGCTGCTCCTGGTCCGGCAGATGATCGTGCGGATAGGCCGGGATCGGCATGATCGGGCAGATCACCGCGTCGAATTTCTTGAACAGGTCGCGCCATTGCGCGCGCAGCCGGGTGCGGCCGCCGTCGGCCATAACCCAGTCGCGATGGCTGAGCGTGATGCCGCGCAGCCGCTCGGCGGCGAGGCTCGTATCGCTCGGTGAGAGTTTCGCGGCGGCGACCTGCGCGGCGGCGTAGGTTTCCGGCGGGAAGCTGCCTGCGAGGAACGACATCAGCATTCGCATGTAGAGCCGCGACGAGGCGGCGAGGTCCGGCAGCAGCGGCGTTTCACGCGCAATGTGAACGCCGAGCTTTTCGAGATTGTCCGCCAGCTTGTCGATTGCGGCGCGGATCGCGGCGCAGGTCGGCAGCAGCGGATGATTGTCCAGCACCAGCACGCGGAATCCCTTGAAGTCGGGATGGCGCGGGGCCGGCAGCGACAACCGATAGGCGACGCCGGCGTCGATCGGATCGGGCCCGGCCATGACGTCGAGCAAGGTGGCGAGATCGGCGGCGCTGCGCGCCATCGGCCCGATTACCGAAAGATCGCGCGTGAACGGCAGCGGCGGATTGGGCGGCGCGACATGGCCGCGCAGCGCGCACAGATCGTAGGTCGGCTTGTGCGCGTAGACGCCGCAATGAAACGCCGGCACACGCAGCGAGCCGCCGATGTCGGAGCCGAGCGACAGCGCGCCATAACCCGCGGCGAGCGCCGCCGACGAGCCGCCCGACGATCCGCCCGGCGTGCGGCCGAGATCGTAAGGGTTGTTGGTGATGCCATAGACGTCGTTGTAGCTCTGCCAGTCGGCGAGCGAGACCGGCACGTTGGTCTTGGCGAGGATGACGCCGCCGGCATTCTTCACGCGCGTGATCGGCAGCGCGTCCTCGGTCGCCTTGAAATTCTTGTGCGGCACATAGCCCCATGTCGTCGGCAGTCCGGCGACGTTGAAGGATTCCTTCGCTGTCATCGGAATGCCGAGCAGCGGCTTCTTCTCGCCGCGCCCCAAGGCTGCGTCGGCGGCGCGCGCGGCGTCGAGGCCGCGTTCGAAATCGCGGACACAGACCGCGTTGATCTTGGCGTCGTGTTTCTCGATACGCGCAATGGCGGCTTGCGCAAGTTCGACGGCGGAGACCTTCTTCGCGGCAAGCGCGGCGGACATGTCTGCGGCGGTCTTGAAGCTCCATTGCGATGCGGCCAAGATTTTCTCCCGTGCTTAGAGCGTTTTCGAGCGAAGTGGATACCGATTCGCGTGAAGAAAACGCGTCAAGATAGAAATCCAGAGTTCCGTTCCGATTCTATTGGAACGGAAATGGCTCTAGTGGTGGCGGCGCGATGATGCCAGTTCCGGCGCGACATGCAAGAAGGCGACGGCATGTCGCGGTTGCGTCGCGGCCCGCGCTAGCGTTCCGTAAAATCCTTCGGAGAAAATTCGAGGTCGAGCACTTTCCACTCGCTGTATTTATCGGCAGGCAGCATGGTGTATGGCTGGCATGCTTGCAGTGCAGCGATGGCGCCATGCGCCAGTGCGATGGCCTTGGGCGAGGCCTTGCCTTCGATCAGGGTGGGCTGCACGACCAGATGGCCATCCGGCGAGAACACGGTTCGCAGTTTGATCCAGG